>NZ_JBNPYB010000020.1:0-98191 GCF_050432985.1 Pantoea sp. AN62
TAGCTGAACAGGAGGGACAGCTGATAGAAACAGAAGCCACTGGAGCACCTCAAAAACACCATCATACACTAAATCAGTAAGTTGGCAGCATCACCGAAAGGTGCTGTTGCTCATAAACAACGTACTGGCCCAGCGCTCAGCAGGGTCATGGATAGACGGGGCGGATAAAAACGCCTGACAGAGCGTCAGCAGAGCCGGATGCTGCGGCAGCGGAATATCAAATTCGCGAACCGGCATTGCTGCCAGTTCCAGTATTATCAAATCTACCAGCGCCCGATCGCGTGCGCTGTCGTATCGCGGTGGCAAATCTACGGCTTCAAGCAATAACTGACGTAGCAATGGCGATACGCTGATAACTTCACAGCGATGGTGTTTAATCAAACCCGTCACAAATGCTGGTTCAATATACAAGCTGCGCGTGGTTACGCCCACAAACCTGACGGCGTGCGGGGTTTCGGAGGGGATCCATACTGCATGTTGTGGGGGAACAACCCACTCTCCGTCACAGGTTGAGACATACATCAGGCCCGTGGCGCCATACAGCAGCTGCGCACGACGATGCTGATGTTGTGGCAGTATAAATCCCTGCACATAGTCATTGCCTAAGGCCACTACTTCACGGTCAAGCTGATCAATATCGTCAATTTTTACGTTACGCACATTTGCCTCCGTATGAACGATTCGCAAGCGTAATTGAGCGCAGCGCAAATGGGAAGCAGGGCGCCTGCGGTATAAGCTACTGACTCATTTTCAGGTCAGGACCTTCTCTTGAACGATATCGTAATAATTGCACTGGCAGGCTTAACTACCGGTATCACCACGGTACTTTTTGGCTTT
This sequence comes from Pantoea sp. AN62, assembly GCF_050432985.1. Taxonomy (NCBI): domain Bacteria; kingdom Pseudomonadati; phylum Pseudomonadota; class Gammaproteobacteria; order Enterobacterales; family Erwiniaceae; genus Pantoea; species Pantoea sp. AN62. The sequence continues at coordinate 838 of NZ_JBNPYB010000020.1, forward strand.
GGCGGCGGTTTTGTCGTAGTGCCCTTTGTTTATCAGTTGCTGCGGCGGCAGCCTGAACTGACAGGGAACGCTATGCATATTGCTGTTGCCACCTCAACGGCGGTGATGGTATTTAACGCGGGCTGGGTCAGCTATCAGAACTGGCGGGCCGGCAAGCTGTCGTCGCGGATTTTGTTGCCGTTGTTATGGTTTATCGCCATTGGTGCTTTTGTCGGTTCCTGGCTGGCAGGCATGTTGAGTGAGGGCTTTGTTCGCACGCTTTTTATCCTTTATATGCTCGTAACAATGGGTGATTGTCTGCTGCGTAAAGGATTCTTCAGCAATAGTGCACCCCGTCAACTGTCATCTTTTAGGGTAACAGGCGGCGGAATCACGATCGGTATGATAGCCGCATTACTGGGCGTGGGCGGCAGTGTTATGACAGTGCCGCTGTTGCGGCGACACGGGTATGCAATGCCTGAGTGCATCAGCGCAGCTAACCTGCTCTCGCTACCGGTGGCGATATGCGGTGCGGTGACCTATACGATAAGCGGCTGGCACAAAATTCCGGCAGCCGGCTTTCTGGGTTTTATCAGCCTGAAAATACTGGGGGTGCTGATACTGACGGGCTGGGCCGGCATTGTTTTTAGTCGCAGGATTATTCCTGCGGTACCGGATATCTGGCATGCGCGAATCTATGTATTGCTGCTGTGCCTGGTGCTTGTGGCTATGCTGCTTTAGGGAAACCAATACATTTCGTCTTCTGGTGTGATTAAGGGCAGCTCCATACGAATGTCCGCTTCTGGCACCAGGCGGACCTCCGCCATGGTTTTTTGGCCTGTGACAGATACCCTGCCGCGTCAATATGAGCGTCATTAATCTTGTGTGTCAGAAATAAAATAGGTCAGCAAGTAAGAGCGGCTTTATCTTAAGCCTTTGGTTACAAGTCCCTTTTTAATGGCTTGTTCTGCATTGTAGATTTTACGCCCAGACTCTGATGAAGTTATTTCACTCGGTTCCTTAGGCGTAAGGGTGGTACATGATGCATAAATTTTCCTCAGGAGTCCGTTATAGCCTTCATCCTCCTGCAGAATTCTTCTTGCCTGATCGGGTTTAATAAAATCTGCTTTCATTCATAGCAGCGGCTGGATTACTTAACGTTCCGGATAAGCGATCTACCTGGACTGGTTCTTTAACCGTAAAGCGACCAGTCCGCACCGGATAGATGCGGCGGCGCGCGCTGAATATCTGCGCCTTTATCAGCAGCCCGGCGCGCTGCGGGCCGGGCTGGCTTACTACCGGGCGGTTGAGCAGTCGGCCGGCCAGTCAGAATCACCAGCGCGCGCAGGCCGGAAAGCTGCCGCTGCTGGCGGTCAGTGCCGAACAGGGTTCAATACCGGATATGGCGACCTCGCTGCGTACAGTGGCTGAGCAGGTCAGCGGTGCGGTTATCCTGAACTGCGGTCATTTTATTCCCGATGAGCAGCCGGAAAAATTAGTGGAAATATTAACGGGTTTCTTAACTCATTGATCCGATAAGCGGCTAACCATGGCAGTGTGCCTGCCGTATCGCCCCAGGCCGCCAGCGGCAGGCTGGCGGCGTTAAGCGGGACTGCTGATATTCTGAGGCTGATTAAACAGGCTCAGGGTCGGTCCGGTTTTGAGCTGTTTTCTTCAGCCAGAAAATCTTTCTCATCAGCCCGGCAGAGGACGAAAATTCTGTTCTCCTTCAATAAATCGCTGCTGACGTAAATGTGCTTGTCAATTAACGCTAACCTGCCATGCTGGGCCCTCTTTTACCGGGGATGATCCTAATGTGTATTCATGAGGTTCGCTAAATTTCGCTGCCCGTTCTGCGGTGACAGGAAGTTTACCTATTCTCTCCTGTCTGACATGAAGAAAGGTGCTCACGGAGCAGTCTGTTTTGGATGCGGCAGGCCGGTAACCGTGGCAAATTTTCAGAGGCTTACGCTGGTCAAAAAATAGCGTAATCCGACAGAGGTTTTGTTAATTATTTTCAGCCAGTGAACCAGTGAAAATGGTTAATCAGCGTTTCCTCAACCTGATTAACTGCCAAATATAGGTTTTATAGAGTATTTCCCATGAAAAACGTTGTGTTAAGCATGCTTGCCAAAATCTCTAAAATTGATGCGGCAACCAAACAGTTAACTGCCCGCGTCGAGGCTCAATCGCTTCTGATCAGCGCGCTGGTGCTTGCAGTGAGTAAGCAGGGCGGTGTGACTGAAATGATGGAAAGCGCCGGAAAGGCCATCAATACGATTATTGAGTCCGTGGATACCGATGAGGTGCTGAAATCGGATGCGGCCATTCTGCTGCACGAACTGCAGGACTTACTCATGATGGCCCGGACTGTTGATGGTGCCGCGGCTGAAATCGATCAGGATGGGCTTTCTGACATCACCGGCGTTTCTGCCGCAGAGGATGTGCAGCGTAAAAACGAGCAGTAGCCGGATACCTGCCGGGCTAACCGCCGCTTATTACTCCCGCAATCTCTGTACCAACGACTATCAACGTTTCCCGGGGAGATGCCCCGGGAAACGAACCCGCGTAGTGTGCACGCCATTAAGCATTACGACGGTTACGTACTTTACCGTGCCACATCCGGTAGCAGGCAACCTGGGTAAGCAGACAGAACCTGCTGCGCGGTAGCGTATCAACAGGTTGCTGCACCAACCATAATCTGCCTGTGCTACTCCGCTTCCGTCCCGACCGCTTTACTCACCCGATTGGCCGTTGCCCGCTTATAACACCTCTCCGGCCGGTTTAACTCAGCAGATCGCATTGGCAACTGATGCCGGAACGTTCAGCATCTTAGTAAATATCAGCGCTAAGGCGATGACCGATAACCGGTTCCACAGACCAGCAAGAGCCTCGTGGCGATCCGTGACGGGCATCATGGCAGGAAGAATCTTAAAGCCGCCTGTCAGAGTATTTTTTGGCAGGCCAGTAAGCGTCTGGCATAGTTAAGGCTGAATCGCTTTACCCTGCTCATCAAGCAGATCGGTCAGGAGTGCCGTGCCATCGCTCCCGACGCGGAACGCCCCGTAACGTGCCTGCGCGAAACGCTCGCCATGGCCTTCCTGAAAGAACCAGGCGTTGGTGCCGACGGTCAGCGAGCCAGAATGTTGATGGTATTTCACCCGTAGCTGATTCGCCTGCAGAGGCTCACCGTGATCAAACCGGGCCTGAGTCGCATGACGCTGCGCATCGAGGTCAACAATCAGCGTCCCGCTGGTGGGCAGGCAGGGCGCTGACAGGGTCGCGCCGCAGGTCTCAGCCTGCTGATACAACCTCAGTTCCAGAGGTCGGGTCAGGGCATAATTCAGCGCCATGTAATCACCCTGCATCAGGGATCGCGGGTCAACCGGCGCAAGGGGTAAAATCATGACCGCGCCCTGTTTCAGCACCTGCTCTTTTTGCCAGATGCTGACATTGACGGCCACCAGCGCCAGCGCTATCACTGCGCCTGCCAGCCATCGGCTCTGTTTACGCATTCTCACTGGCACCTCCGATTGGTGCGGGTAACACTTTTTTGACTCCCCATACCAGCCCCAGTAAAACCAGACCACCGACCATCAGCAGCAGGGATTTCTGCAGCAGAGTAACCGCCAGGAAGTAATACCAGCCAATGACATACAGCACCATGAAACCGCCACTGACCACCAGTAATCCCTGACTTCCCTGATAACGCGCCATCAGAATAAACCACAGGCCCAGTCCAATACCCGGTGCATAGAGGGCGACAGCCCCGCAGATCAGGGCGGCGGGCAGTGTGATAATCGAAAACAGCGACTGGCCATTCCTTTTCTGACTGAGTGCACTCAGCACTAAGCCTGCCGCGATCCCTGTGCCTGTCGCAGACTGAAGCGTAGTCAACTGCGCAGTTGACCAGATGAAATCCGTGAGATACGCCGCGTTTATCCCGAGGAAACTCAGCAACATCAGACCAGCCGGGATGCCATACAGCAGGGGATGTACCGCGTCAGCATACGGCCCTGCCTGTAACCTCAGCTGATGACTGACGATCCACAGCCACCAACACGTTATCGCCGCCACCACTCCGCAAACAGCAAGGCGGCCAGCCGTCGGCGACAGGGACAGCCGGGCCAGAGAATGGCCCGCCAGCACCAGAAAAAAGGTCAGGGCAGTGATGGCCATAAATCGATAAGTGCGGTCGGGCATAACCACCGCCATCGCGGCCAGGATCGGCACTGCACACAGTGAACTGAGCATAAGGAAGCTGACGTCATTGCTGTGGATTTGCAGCAGAACGCCGGATATCAGCCCGCAGGTCGCCGCAATTGCCCATGCCAGCCCGAGGTGATGTTTACCGTCACGCTGACTGCGCAGCAGGCCGCGCGCAATGACGGCGAGCAGCAGTGAAGGAAGAATAAGGGTGGCGGCATTCGGTTGGTCGAGTAAGTCAGCGGTATAGAGCAGCAGTATCAGCAGTAACAGAATGAGGATCGCTGCGATCCAGCCACCGACGCTTAGCGCCAGCCTCAGATACCAGGGCAGGTCGGAGGCGAGATCGCGTTGCTGAATTTCTTCAATCTGCGAGGCGCTTAGCAAACCCTGCTGACGCAACGTGTCTGTCAGTAAGGTCAGCCTGGCCGGAACCCGATCGATCGGCTCCTTTTCAACCATTTTGCGTTGCCACTTCAGCAGGATAGAGCCATTTACCGCCAGCCAGAATGCCATCAGGGCACCGGTCAAAAACAGATCGCCCGTATCGTAGGCGTAAAGAAATAACCGCATGATTAGCGCACAACCAACAACAGTCAGACTGGCGATGCCCAGCGTCAGCATGCAGAGATCCTGATAGCGGTAACGGTACAGGTAATAACCTGCCAGCAGGGTGATCGCCCAGCCGACCGTGATGTAAGTAAAGTGGTTGTTACCGTCCCAGTCAGAAATGTTCCCGGCCACGATGGTGGTCAGCAGCAGCAGTAAAAATCCAGCCATCATCCGTGAGAACCAGCGGCTTGCCAGCCAGCTCTCAGGATGATGCGTTATCGCCCGCCAGGCCAGCGCTTCCCTGATAATCAGGCAGGCGGCCAGCAGCGCCAGATATCCGTGAAGCACCGCCGACGGGAGTCGGGTGAAGCTGTCAGACACGGCGAGATCCAGTAGTGAGGTCGGCATCGTGGTGTAATAGAGCTGGAACGCCAGGTTAGCGACCAGCCAGCTGCAAAACCACAGGCTGTTTTGCCGGGCAATCAGCGCCAGCGGCAGAAGAACGTATAGCCAGGCCCGGAATAGCTCCCAGCTGTCAGCCCCGGTCTGATAAATCTGCCCATAAAGCGCAAACAGGGCGCCGAAACTTAACCCTGCTGCCAGCAATGCGCTGCGTGCCAGCGTGCTGTACCAGCGCCACCAGACCACCACCGCCAGCGCGACGATCAGCAGTTCGGCCAGGGCAAATTTCGCCATCTTCGGCAGCCACGCCCAGTTCCAGGCAATAAAGAACACCGATCCGGCAACCAGTGACAGTAATCCCAGACAGCAAAGAACCGGGATAAGAAACTGACGCCATTGAGTATCTGACGGTCTGATACCACAAAAAGCATAGATACGCTGGCAGGTCTCCGGGGTCAGGCTTCCTCTTTTCACCAGGCGTGCAGTCTGACGGCAAAGATACTCTGCCGTGCGTGACGGCATACCGGTTATGCCCTCGGGTGCAATCTCCCTCATACTTTCCCTGCCTCTGTTTGCGGAGTTACTTTTAATGTTAACGACGGGTCTTCCCTGCGATCAATCCGCGTGTCGGTGAGTAACACTCTGCTGAGCGGCAGAGCCGCGGATAAGTTTGCTGAATAAATGTAATCATCTTTTCGCGGACATAACAGCGTCAGTCAAAGGCGACTGGTGAACCCGGATCGCAGGATGATTCAGCAAACCTCTTCTGCATGCCGGGAATCATACCGCAACTGAGCCTGCTCCATTTCCGCACCATGTTTTAGCGCCCATCCATACAGCGCACTAAAAGGCTCCTGAAGCGTCTGTGCCAGTGATGTAAGACTGTACTCCACACTCACCGGCGAAGTCGGCAGTACCTTTCGATGCACCAATCCATTGCGCTCAAGCCGCTTAAGCGCATCAGACAAGGCTTTGTGCGTAATCCCATCCAGTCGGCGGCGAAGTTCATTGAAGCGCACGGGTTCACTACAAAGTACGGTGAGAATTAAAATTGACCATTTATTGGTGATGTTCTCCAGCACCGGTCGGGTTTTTCCTATTTCTGTCAGATCATTACTCTCAATTTGAGCCATAGCGATATATTCCTCGATACCTGATATAAACAAAGTGCGTAATTGTTATTAAGTATAAAAATTATATCATCTGTTTTCCATCCCGACAGGAGTGAGCAGATGCGTAGATTAGAGAATAAAGTTGCCCTGATACTCGGCGGAGCAAAAGGCATTGGTCTGGCTATCAGCCAGCGATTTGCCAGTGAAGGTGCAACGACCTGGCTGACCTCGCGCCGAAATGAGGAGTTAGCAGCAGCCAGCCACACCATAAAGGGCACCGCCAGGCCCGTTCGTGCTGATGTCAGCCAGATAAGCGAACTGACGCGGATAGTTGATGTAATCAGGGCAGAGTCTGGCCAGATAGATGTGCTGGTCATCAATGCCGGAATGGCAGAATACTCGACGATTGATGACGTCACCCCGGCACATTTTGATGCTATTTTCGGCCTGAATGTGCGCTCACCACTTTTTGCTATGCAGGCAGCACTTCCCCTGATGAAGAAGGGCGCGAGCGTCGTTTTGATCGGGTCGATTGCCGATGTGATTGGCACGCCGGGATATGGCGTATATGGCGCCAGTAAAGCAGCACTTCGTTCTTTTGCCCGCACATGGACAAAAGAACTCTCCGCCCGTGGCATTCGAATAAATGTTGTCGCCCCTGGCCCCATCGATACGGAAATGATGCTTGCGGCCTCTGAAGAGCTACGTAATGGGATAATCAGCACCATTCCGTTATCAAGAATGGGCAGGCCTGAAGAAGTTGCCAGTGCTGCACTATTCCTCGCAAGCGATGAAAGCAGTTATATAGCCGGAGCAGAAATCTGTGTGGATGGTGGGATGACGCAAGTCTGATCAATGATGTTCAGTTTTACTAACACCAGAGAAAGGCTGAATGAGAAACGAACCGGGCTATTACCCGGTTTTATCTTTCGCCAAAGCGGGTCGCTGTCAGTGGCTATGCAGGCAGAGGTCCTGATGCGCGGTATGAATCGACCAGGGCATCGAAAAGCGAGATATCCGAGCGACTTCTGGCAAAAAGCTGGGCACCCACAATAGCGGCGAAAATTGCACGTGCTCTGGATTCACTCTCACTTGATTCGCACACCTTCGCAGCCACCAGAAGCTTACTGAGCCACGCAATGTTTACTTCAGCAAATTTCTGGATTTCATTGGTCATTTCAACCGGCAAAGTATCTGTTTCAGCGCCCATGAAACTGCCCAGGCAGAGACGATTGTCGGCCTCAAGCGATCTGCGGAAGATTTCAGGAAAGCGACGCAGCGCGTCAATCGGAGATGGGCTTTCTGATTCGATCATCTCGAGTGCGAGCGCACCGTCCTCCCAATAGCGTCTGGCAACGGCAATACCCAGATCGGCTTTGCTGGGAAAATGGTAGTAAATACTCGCCGCTTTGATACCAACAGCTTCCGCGAGGTCGCGGAAATTCAAACCATTGTAGCCCTGCGATTGGGCAATTTTTTTAGCCGCCAACAAAATGGCTTCCTTAGAATTGACGCTCATCTTTGTGCCTTTCGTCCAGGGACGATCTGTTCAATAAAGAAGGCTATTTTACAGCAAATACCTACCGTGTGACAGGTAGATTATCAGGCAGAGCACGGCGTTCAATACGACCAGGGTGCTCAGGCAGAAGCCGTTCCATCATGGTTCAGAAAGCGGCATCGCCAGCCGATACTAGCGGGACCACTACGGTCACCGGGAAAGTTAAAGGATGGCGATCCCGGCGTACCGGCGTTTTCATTGAGAAGCTATTACCGGGCTGGCGAATCCAGCTCAGGAATGCCGCTGCTGCGATCGGCGTAGGCTGCCTGGAAAGCAGGACGTTTTGTCCAGCGCTGCCAGTACGCATCCAGGAACTCAAAACGCTCGTCCAGTGGTGTGGCATTGACCGGGAATTTCGAGAAGGCGATGGCGGTTGCCAGCGTAATGTCCGAGAAGGTCGGGGCATCGCCGCCGAGCAGCCATTCGCGGCCGTCTGACAGATGACGATTGACCAGGGCGGCGTGCGCCAGCGCTTCCTTACGGCAGTGTTCGCCCCAGGCCTCATTTTTGGTCAGTTCCAGCTTGAAGCCGAGTCCGGTGTGCAGCACATGGAACGCGGTTACGATACGGTACAGGATGTGCACCCAAATCCGGTTATCCCACATGTTATCCAGACCCTGTTCCAGTGCGGTCTCTCCCATGATCTTGCGACCGGGATACGCCTGATCAAGATAACGAACGATGGCAGCCGTTTCGGAGATGTAGCTACCGTCAGCCAGTTGCAGAGTAGGCGTTTCGCCCCACGTATTCATATTCAAATGACGCCAGCCACGCTGTTCTCCGACAGGAGACATGTCATAGATGGTCTCGGCAAAATGGTCAGCGATGCCTTTTTCGTGCATGAACAGACGCAGACGCTGTGGATTCGGAAAGGCTGAAGGCGAAGTGAAAAGCTGAAGTTTAGTTGTCATGGTCATGATCCTTAAAGTTGGGGGCTGAGTTATCTAACTAACGTTAGGTAGATAAACCTTAGCGGGTGATTCGATAGGCGTCAACACCTATCTAACACTTGTTAGGTAAATATTTTTTGTGCCGTCCCGGTTGATACGCTATTTCAGCGTCTGCCTGGCTGAAGGCAGGGGCAGAATGACGCCAGACGGTCGAACGAAGATGAATGACGGGTAAGGTCGAATGCAAACGGGTAGTCAGATAGGTGGCATGACGTGAAGTTAACGCGATAGCTGATACTGACTATGCGATGCCGCAGAGGTATCGGAGTGGGTGAGGTAGCGTCGGTTTAAAGCGGACGATGGGTCTGAACCGCTCGGTGTACGCTTAGCGTTAATCCGTAACCCGTTTTAACGGGTACGCTGGCCGAATCAGCTGAGTTAATTTCAGGCACGCATCGCTGCTTTTAGCGTGTCAACGAACAGTCGCAATGCGACAGGCATGTGGCGATTTTGCGGAAAGTAGAGTGCAATACCCTGAGACGCAATCGTCCACTCTTCCAGTAACGTAACCAGCCGCTTAGTGTCGAGACCCTGCCGGGCGTAGGGCTCTGGCACATAGGCCACACCTAACCCTGCGACAGCGGCTTCCACCATTAAAGCGCTGCTGTCGAGGGTCAGGCTGCCCGGCACATCCAGCGCAAACTGTTGCTCGTGCTGCTGATATTCCCAGTGATAACGTTTGCCGCCAGGCAGACGCTGGCGCAGACAGGTATGTTGCATAATGTCCTGCGGGTGGCGAATGTCAGGTCGTCCTGCCAGGTAACCGGGCGATGCTACGGTAACGAAACGCAGCGGCCCGCTCAGAGGAATGGCAACCATGTCTTTAGGCACATCTTCAATCAGCCGGATGCCCGCATCAAATCCTTGCGCCACGATATCCACCAGTTGACCTTGTGCAACTAAATCAATTTCGATTCCCGGCTTTTGCTGGATAAATGCTGGCAATACCGATTCCAGCAGAAGGCTGATTGCCGCATCGCTGGCGCTGATGCGCAACGTGCCGTAAGGCTGCTGACCGCTGGCGGTGACGTCATTCAGCAGTTCATCCATTTCCGCCAGTAACGGTGCCAGACGCGCAATCAGCATTTCACCCGCTTCGGTCAGCGCAACGCTACGTGTTGTGCGATGGAACAACTGCACGCCAAGTGTTGCCTCCAGCCCTTTAATGGTATGGCTGAGCGTTGAACGTTTAAGTCCGAGCACGTCAGCAGCGCGACTAAAGCTGCGCTGTGCGGCAATGACTTTCACCGCCTGCAGTTCGTTCCAGGAAGGACGCTTCATTGTTGGATATTTCCCACCACCCCATTCTGATTTGCGGAGATTATGCCACCAATAAACCGGTTTATGCTGTTATCCGGCTTACTAAACGGAGATGACCATAATGAAAACCTGGCTAATAACCGGCGCATCCAGCGGCCTGGGTCGCCTGATGTGTCAAAGCCTGCTGGACCGTGGCGATCGGGTGGTGGCAAGCGTCCGGCGTGAAGCAGCATTAGAAGATATGCGGGTGCAATACGGCGATAATTTGCAGGTGATGGTGCTGGATATCAGCAATACAGCAGCGATTAAGCCCGCGGTTGACGCTGCGTTCGCCTGGGCGGGGCAGATTGATATTGTGGTAAGCAACGCGGCGTACGGCCTGTTTGGCGCAGCCGAAGAGCTGAGCGATAAGCAAATTGAGCGCCAGATTGCCACCAATCTCATGGGTTCGATTCAGCTTATCCGCGCGGCGATTCCATTTTTGCGGCAGCAGGGCGGCGGGCGCATCGTGCAGTTGTCTTCGGAAGGCGGCCAGATCGCCTACCCTGATTTCAGTTTGTATCACGCCACTAAATGGGGAATCGAAGGTTTTGTTGAAGCGGTCCGGCAGGAAGTGGCGGCGTTCGGCATCGACTTTTTGCTGGTAGAGCCGGGGCCGACGGCAACGCAGTTCGGTGCGGGACTGGATATTGCTGATGCCCTGCCGGCTTATCGCAATACGCCGGCGGGCGAACTGCGATCGGCACTGCTATCGGGAGAGTTTGCGGTTAAAGGTGATGCTGAAAGATGCGTGACAGCAATAATAGCCGCAGCAGATGCGGCCAGCCCCCCATTACGTCTGCCGCTGGGCAGCACAGCCTATGACCATATTGAAGCCGCATTAAAAACGCGTCTGAACGCGCTGCAGGCAATGAAAGCTGTGGCATATGGCGCAGATCGCAGGGAAATGTAGGTAACTGAACGGGCGCAACGTCTGGCTAATGGGCGAACCTGTCACCGGGATAAAACCTCTCGGCGTAAGGTAAACCTCTTTATCCCATTCGATGGGGTAAAGGCCGTGATCGCTTATTCAGGGATCACGGCGACTTTCACAACCGTCAGGTCAGGGCTTTTTCATCAGCAGACCGCGGTTTTTCAGGGCGGATCCTGAACCAGATCGCGTACATCGCGGGCAGGAACACCAGCGTAATAACGGTGCCGCCCAACGTACCGCCAATCAGGGTATATGCCAGCGTTCCCCAGAACACCGAATGCGTCAGCGGAATAAATGCCAGAATGGCGGCCATTGCCGTCAGCAACACCGGACGGGCACGTTGTACCGTTGCCTCTACCACCGCATCAAAAGGCGCGAGTCCTTGCTGCTCATTGTGGTGAATCTGGCCTATCAGAATCAGGGTGTTACGCATCAGGATGCCCGACAGCGCAATCAGCCCGACCAGTGCATTGATGCCAAACGGCTGGTTAAACAGCAGTAACGTGGGCACGACGCCAATCAGTCCCAGTGGCGCGGTAAGAAAGACCATCACCATCGCTGACATCGACCGCACCTGCAGAATAATAATCAGCAGCGTCATGGCGATCATAATCGGGAACAGCGGTGCCATCGCTTTTGTCGCTTTACCGGATTCTTCTATCGCTCCCGCCTGCTCAATGCGGTATCCAGCCGGAAGATTGTCGATAACCGGCTGCAATTGTTTGAGCATGGCGGTGGAGACATCCGGCGGTTGCAGATGCTCAGCAATATCACCACGTACCGTAATGGTCGGGGTACGATCGCGACGACGCAGAATCGGATCTTCCATGCGGACGCTGACTTCCCCTATCTGTGACAGCGGAATACGCTGACCGGATGAGCCGACCAGGGTAAAGCCCGCTATTTTGGCCGGATCAAGCCGGATGTCGCCTGCCGCGCGTCCCATAACCTGCACTGAACGGATGTCTTCACGCACCGATGTGATCGGTACGCCTGAAAGCAGGAACTGAAGCTGCTGTGCCACCGCATTGGATGTCAGCCCCACGGCCTGCAGCCGATCCTGATTGAGCGTGAAATGCAGCGTTGGCACCCGCGGGCCCCAGTCGGTATTGACGGTTCTCATCATCGGGCTGGCCTGCATCACGGCCTCCACCTTGTCAGCAATCGCGCGCAGCGTGGTCGGGTCCGGACCCATGACGCGATAGGCCACCGGATAAGGCGAGTAAGGGCCAAACACCAGTTGTGTCACCCGGACGCGTGCCTCTGGTGCCAGCCCGTGAGCCGCCGCTTCTCGCAGCCGGAACTTCAGTGCCTCACGTGCCGCCTGACTGTCCGTCAGCACAACAATTTTGGCAAACGACGGGTCGGGGAGTTCCGGTGCCATGGCCAGATAAAAACGCGGTGACCCCTGGCCGATATAGGCGGTGACGATTTTTGCCTCTTTCTGCTGCTGAAGCCACGCTTCGACTTTTGCCGTCGTGGCGCTGGTCTCCTCAATCGAGGTGCCATAAGGCATCTGGACTTCTACCAGCACTTCCGGGCGGTCAGAGGTAGGAAAAAATTGTTTTTTAACCAGTCCCATCCCGAGAACAGCGACCGTAAAAATGGCAATAACCGATCCGGCTACCCACCATTTTCTCGCGATGACGCGGGACAGAACGCGCCGGAAGCGATTGTAATGACGGGTGTTGTAAATGGCAGCATGTCCTCCCGCCACGGTTTTGATTTCCGGCAGCATTTTCACGCCCAGGTAAGGCGTAAAGACCACCGCGACCACCCATGAGGCGATCAGGGCGATGCCCACTATCCAGAACATGTTGCTGGTATATTCGCCGGCGGTGGACTGTGCAAACCCGTTGGGCATGAAGCCAACGGCCGTAACCAGCGTACCCGCCAGCATCGGCGCAGCCGTGTGGCTCCAGGCATAGGCGGACGCTTTGATACGGTCGTAGCCTTCCTCCATTTTCACCACCATCATTTCTATGGCGATAATGGCGTCATCCACCAGCAAACCCAGCGCCAGGATCAGAGAACCCAGCGTGATACGGTCAAAGTTCTTACCGGAAGCCTCCATCACCACAAAAACGACAGCCAGCGTCAGTGGCACGGCGGCGGCAACGACGACGCCCACCCGCCAGCCCATACTGATGAAGCAGACCACCATCACCACCAGCAGCGCGACAAAGAATTTGACCATGAACTCATCAACGGCGGAACTGATGTTCACGGACTGATCGGTGACTTTGGTCAGCGTCATGCCCAGTGGCATACCCTGATTGATTCTGGCCGTTTCCGCATCCAGCGCCTTACCCAGATCCAGCCCGTTCCAGCCCTCACGCATGATGACGCCTAGCAAAAGGGCCGGTTCTCCCTGATTACGTACCATAAAGGTCGCTGGATCTTCATAGCCTCGTTCAACCGTTGCCACGTCCGAAAGCCGCAACGTTCTGCCCTGGACCACAACAGGCGTTTGGCGGATTTTCTCCAGTTTGTCGAAGGCGCCATCCAGACGAACGAACACCTGAGGTCCGTGAGTATCAATCGAACCGGCAGGGGTCAGAACGTTCTGGCTGTTTAGTGCGGAGAAGATATCCTGCGGAGAGATACCGAGCGTGGCCAGCCGGTCATGTGAGAAGGAGACAAAAATCCGCTCACTCTGCTCACCGATAATGTTGACCTTTTTCACGCCGGGCACATGCAAAAGCTGCTGGCGCAACGACTCTGCATCGCGCGCCAGCACGCGCTGTGGTTCTCCCTTCGCCTTAAGCGCAAACAGGGCAAAAGTCACATCAGAGAACTCGTCATTTATCATCGGCCCGATCACGCCCGCCGGCAGATTTTTGGCTTCATCACCCAGCTTTTTACGCGCCTGGTAGAATTCCTCCTGTACTTCTGCAGGCGGCGTGCTGTCCTGCAGTGACAGCATGGTAAAAGCCAGGCCGGGACGGGTATAAGTCTCACTGCGGTCATACCACTTAAGCTCCTGCAGCCGCTTCTCAAGCGGCTCGGCAACCTGATCCTGCATCTCGCGGGCGGTTGCACCCGGCCAGGCAGAGATAATGGTCATCTGCTTGACGGTAAAAGGCGGGTCTTCAGCCCGGCCAAGTTCGAAGAAAGAGAGAATACCGGCGACGGTAATCAGAATGATCAGGAACAGGGTGATTGAGCGCTCGCGGACCGCCAGTGCTGAAAGGTTGAAGCGGCCGCTGCTCATGGCTGGCTCCCGGCAGCACTGACGCTGCTCTGAGGGGCGATCCGTACCGCTTCACCGTCATGCAGCAGATGCGCACCCAGCGCCACCACCTGATCGCCCGGCTTGATCCCACCGGTTACGCTGGCGGCATCGTCCCCCAGCCCGACCACCTGGACGGATCGCCAGGTGACGTTGGCCGGCTTGCCTGAAATAACCCAGACGCCAGCCCCTTTGCCGGGATCATAAATCGCCGCTAACGGCACCTGCAGGCGCTGACCGGGTGTTTTATCTTCTGCTATATGCAGCGTAACGGTGGCACCGAGCGGTGCGCTGGCCAGTGCGCCTTCAAGCACATATCTGGCTTCGAAAGTGCGCGTCACCGGATCGGCGGCATCGGAGAGGAGACGCAGCTTGGCGGTAACAGACTGTTTTGCGCCACCGTACAGTTTAGCCTGCGCCTCGCTGCCGATTGCCGGCCGCAGCGTCTCAGGCAGCTGCACGACGGCTTCACGCTGTCCCGCTCTGGCCAGCCTGATGACTGGCTGGCCTGCCGCAACCACCTGGCCGGGTTCGGCCAGCGTTTCCATCACCACACCGTCGGCATCCGCCAGCAGCACGGCATATCCGGTCGCATTCCGGGCGAGATTGGCCTGCGCCTGTGCCGCGCTGAGTTCGGCTCTGGCCGAATCCGCGGCGGCCTTTATCTGGTCGTAGGCTGACGCAGAAACAGCTCCTGTAGCGACCAGTCCCCGATAACGAGCCTCATCAGCCGTAGCCTGTCGGGCACGCGCCCGCGCAGCGGTAACAGCCTGCGTCTGCGCCTGTGCCTGGAGGCTCAGGTCAACCGGATCCAGACGCATTAATGGCTGACCGCGCTTAACGGTCTGGCCGGTATCAACCAGACGCTCAAGAATTTTGCCCTCTACCCGGAAGCCGAGGTCGCTTTGTGTGCGTGCAACAACAACGCCAGTGAAGGCGCGCGAGGTATCGGCAGCACTCACTACGGTGGCCGCTCTGACCAGAGGAGGTTGAGTCCGCGGATCGTCGGTGCCGGACGGGTCGCCGCAGGCTGCCAGGGCCAGCGGCAACAGGCAGACAGCAAGGGCGGCAGGTTTGAACCTGAGCATAGGTTACCTTATTCATTCATCAGCAGAGTAACCGCATTCTCAGACCAGTGACTAATAATGTCAATAGTCACAACCTCAGGGCAAACCGTGTTTCTGCATCAGGATGATTACCGCACCGCTGAACCATTCGTGAAGTAAAGCGTCGCGTATCAGGTCATTGCTGCAACCGCATCCCAACGTAGCGAGATTGACAACCAGTGACCATTTAATAATGTGGTCGCAATTCAGTATCGACTCAGGAGCTCTCCATGTTCGCCTCACCAACCCTCGCACTGATGGTCAGCGCCAGCCTGCAGGGCGGTTGCGCTGTCAGGGCCGATCGGGATTCGATAGCGGATAGGGTGACACCACTTCGTACAGTGGCTAAGCAGGTCAGCGCTGAAGCTCTGCTCAACTGCGGGGTTTTATTACTGATGAACAGCCGGGAAATGAGCGGAAATAGTAATGACTCTTTTAATTTAGCTGAATCACTAAGCGACTTTCTGCTGCCGATAAGTAGTGAAAGTAATTTCATCTGGCGGATTATTAATATTATTGCTGATCCGCCCGCTTCTCATTCAATCTTCCTATGGTTATTCCTATCTCATTGATTTTAAACCGGCTTCGGCCGGCTTTTGCGCGTTGCTTTCTGCGCCATGCTGTGAATAAATAAACGGTCGCAAATACCAGAAATCATGATCACATAAAAAAAGAGTCTGCATTACGATGCCGACCCAATATTGCCGGGGCTGCTATGAATCAGGATAAAGCACTGCTGGCCAGGGAAATAAAAGCCAGAACAGAACAACTGGAATCCCATTTAGTGGCGATTCGACGTGATATTCATGCCCACCCGGAATTAGGTTTCGATACGCTGCGTACCGCCAGCCTGGTGACGCAACAGTTGCAGGCGCTGGGGCTGACGCCAAAAACCGGTATCGGCCGCAGCGGCGTGATGGTGGATATCCAGGGTGCAGAGCCGGGTAAAACCCTGCTGCTGCGCGCTGATATGGATGCTTTACCGATCCATGAACAGACCGGACTGCCTTTTGCCAGCGTCTGGCCCGGCAAAATGCACGCCTGCGGACACGATATCCACACGGCCACCCTGCTTGGCGTGGCGGCGATCCTGCCACATTATCGTCAGCAGCTGAAAGGGACGGTGCGGTTGATTTTCCAGCCGGCCGAAGAGACGCCTGACAGCGGCGCGCAGGCGATGATCGCCGATGGTGCGGCAGAGGGCATCGACTGGGCAATCACCCTGCACAACAAGCCGGAACTGGCGGCTGGAGAAGTGGCGCTGACCCGTGGTGCCAGCACCGCCTCCAGTGACGAATTCGACGTGACGGTGCATGGCGTATCGACCCACGCCGCCCGTCCGCACATGGGCAGCGATCCGATTATCGCTACCGTGCATCTCATCAGTCAGCTACAAACCATCATTTCGCGTGAACGCGATCCGGCCCACTCCGCGGTGTTGACCATCGGTCATATTCAGGGCGGCACTACCCACAACATTATCCCCGACAGCTGCCTGTTTCAGGGCACCATCCGCACGAAATCGCCGGCGGTGCGTGCCGACATGGAAGCCGCGTTTAAGCGGATGTGCGAGGGCGTGGCGCTGGCCCAGAACGTGCGTGTGGAGGTCAATTTCCAGCGTGGCGTCCCGCCGTTGATGAATGACGATCGCCTGATTGATGCGCTGGAACCGATCCTGTCGCACCAGTTTGATAAGCCGATTATCGCGCAGCCCAGCGACAGTTTTGGCGCTGAAGATTTCTCGCTGTTTACCGAACGGGCTCCGGGTTGTCAGATCCACATTGGTTCTGCCACGCCGGGCCGTGACGATCACCTGCATAACTCCGACTATCAACCGGATGAACGCAGCATTGCCGCCGGGACGCAGGCGCTGAGCCGCCTTGCCATTGAGCTGCTCTCTTAATAATAAAATGAGGTTTCTATGATGATGCACAACCGTCTGTTTGCGGCTTCCCTGACCGTGGCGCTGCTGGCAACCTCCGTGGTCAGCCAGGCAAAAGATTTTGGCACCCTGAAATTCGCCACCGAGGCGGCTTATCCACCGTTTAACCAGACCACGCCGAGCGGCAAAATTGTCGGTTACGAGCCGGATATGGTGGCGGAGCTGGCTAAGCGCGCCGGTTTTAAATATGAAATCATCGCCCAGAAATGGTCAGGTATGATCCCGGGCCTGATTGACGGTAAATATGATGCGGTGATTGATGCGGTCACCGTCACGCCTAAGCGCGCCGAAGCGATCGACTTTACCCATCAGTACACCGTCAGCGTCTCCAGTTTTGTCACCTCTAAATCCTCGCCGCTGGCAACGCTGCCAGGCAGCGGCACGGTGGTTACCGCGGATGATGAAGCGGGCATGAAAAAAGCGATTGAGGATCTGAAAACCAGCTTTAAAGGTAAAACCATCGCGGTGCAGGTCGCCACTATTCAGGCCGATTTCCTGCAAAAATACCTTGGCGATGTGGCCACCATCCGCACCTATCAGGCTGGTCCGGAAACCTTCGCTGACCTGATGAATGGTCGGGTCGACGCGGTGATGGCCTCCCGAACTAACCTTAACGCCTTTGTGAAAAAACACGCTGAGGCGATCAGCAGCAGCGGCTACGGCTTCTCCGGCGGCGTACTGGGGGCGGGATCGGCTATTGGTCTGCGCAAAGGCAACAGTGAGCTGCAGCAGGCGCTGAATCAGGCGCTGGACTCAATGATCAAAGACGGCACGCTGAGCAAACTGTCAATTAAGTGGTTCGGCGAAGACGTCGCGCCCAAAGCGTAACCGCTGATGTTGATGGATATCGACTGGCAGATACTGGGCTTTGGCGACGAAGGATGGGGCGGGGTACTGCTGAGCGCCGCTGCCGTCACCGTCACGGTATCACTCTGTGCCTGGTTGCTGGGCGCGGTGCTCGGCAGCGTGCTGTGCTGGATGCAGATTGCCGGCTCGCGCTGGCAACAGCGGCTGGCGGCCAGCTACATCACCCTGTTTCGCGGCGTGCCTGAGCTGCTGGTGATCTACCTGTTCTATTTCGGTGGGCGACAGGTGGTCTCGACCGTCGGCACCGCGCTGGGTTTGCAGGGCCCGTTTGATGTGAACGGCTTTGTGGCCGGCGCGATTGCCATCGGGCTGATTTCCGGTGCCTATCAGAGCGGCGTGTTTCGCGGCGCGTTCTACGCCATCCCGAAGGGCACGCTGGAAGCGGCGACGGTCACCGGTATGGGGCGCTTAATGATGTTCCGCCGCATTATTGTGCCGCAGGCATTGCGCACCGCGCTGCCGGGAATGGGCAATCAGTGGCAATCGGTGATCAAAGAGTCGGCACTGGTGTCGGTCACCGGACTGGTAGAAACCATGAATCAGGTGTCAACTGCGGCTAACTCCACTCAGATGTCGTTTTTCTTCTACAGCGTCGGCGCGGTGATCTACCTGATCATCACCACCTGTTCTGACATGGTTTTCCGCTACGTGGAAAAATTTGCGATGCGCGGTCAACAACGCGTGAAGGCGTAAGGAGTCCACGTGGATATCACTTTTTTACAGCAAACCTTGCTGGCGCTGCTGAAAGGGTTGCCGCTGACGGTTAACCTCGCGCTGTTATCGCTGCTGGGCGGTGGCCTGCTGGCGCTGCTGCTCAATCTGCTGCGCATGACGCGGGTCGGCAGCCTGTTCTGTCGTTTCTATGTCTGGCTGTTTCGCGGTACGCCGCTGTTAATCCAGATTTTCATGGTCTATTACGGACTCGGCAGCTTACCGGCAGTGCGCGAAAGCCTGTTCTGGCCGCTGCTACGCGATCCCTACTGGTGCGGCTTGCTGGCGCTGATCCTCAACGATGCCGCCTACACCTCTGAGATTCTGCGGGGCGGGCTGCGCGCCGTCAGTACGCAATCGCTGGAGGCGGCAAAAGTTTCCGGTATGGCATCACACAAAATCTTCACCCGCATTACCTTACCGATCGCCATTCGCCAGGCGTTACCGGCCTACAGCAACGAAATTATCTCGATGATTAAAGCCACCTCACTGGTCAGCACCATCAGCCTGATGGAGATGACCGGGATTGCCGATTCGATAGTCTCGTCGACTTTTCGGGCGCTGGAGGTGTTCCTCAGTGCCGCGGTGATTTACCTGATACTGACCATGCTGGTCAGCAAAGGCGTGTCGATGCTGGAACGTCGACTCTCACCTTACTACTTTGGAGCGCGCTCATGACGGCACCGACAATCATGCTGAGTCATCTCAGAAAGAGTTATGCGGGACATGAAGTGCTGCATGACATCAGCCTGACGGCGCAGGATGGCGATGTGATTTCGCTAATTGGCGCCAGCGGCTCCGGCAAAAGCACCCTGCTGCGCTGTATACCGTTCCTTGAAGTGCCGCAGGCGGGGGAAATTGCGGTCGGCGAGGTATCGGTTACGCTGGATAACGCCGACGAAAAACTGAACCGCGAGCAGCGTCGCCGTATCAAACTGATGCGGATGCAGCTCGGCTTTGTGTTCCAGAGTTTCAACCTGTGGCCGCACAAGACGGTGATGCAGAACATCATTGAAGCACCGATTCACGTGCAGAAACGCAGTCACAAAGAGGCGCTGGAAGAGGCTGAAGCGTTGCTGCATAAGGTGGGGTTGTATGCAAAGCGCGATGCCTGGCCATCGCAACTTTCCGGCGGTCAGCAGCAGCGCGTGGCGATTGCCCGGGCGCTGGCGCAGCAGCCGAAAGCGATTCTGTTTGATGAGCCGACTTCCGCGCTCGATCCCGAACTGGTGGGGGAAGTGCTGCGGGTGATCCGTAGCCTGGCGGAAGAGGGACGTACCATGATCATCGTGACCCATGAGATGGGCTTTGCGCGGGAAGTCTCCAACAAAGCGATTTTTCTGCATCAGGGCATGATTGAAGAGTCCGGCGCGCCGGAACAGGTATTCCTCGATCCCCTCTCGCCGCGCTGTCGCGCCTTTGTGAACAGCCACTTTGAGCGTAATGCGGGTTAAGCCTGTGGGCCGCTGAAAGGAGCAGACATTGCGTCAGACCACTTTCAGCGGCCGCTCTGCGTTACTGCCGGCCATGACACACCGCACTGGACGCCACCATTTCAGCTATTGATACTCCTTTCGGACCGCTCATCATTGGGCTGGTCACGCAATTTTGTTGCCTGAAGGGAAACACTCTCTTGTTTCCCGTTGAGAAACAGGCGTGATTAAAAGCCGGAAGCATAAGGGATTGCAGAGACTATACGAAAAAGGTGACACCAGCGGTCTGCAGGCAAAGGATATTGATCGGATCAGGCTGCGGCTGAGGGTGCTGGATAATGCCATGACAATTAATGAATTCAGCCATTTTCAGGACGGTTGATCATCGCCTCTTCACTTGACGAACCTGCCCGCTTAACTTAAAACTAGAACCCGTCAGGGGAGTCTCGCCAGAGAGACTGAGAGGCTAATAGCGCACTGCGCGGCTTAGCGACCCTTCGAACCTGACCCAGTTGATACTGGCGTAGGAAGACGGGCATCCGCTCTCTGCAGATGCTTGCCGCAAGGGCATCGCCATTCATGCTCTCGCCTTTTTCCCTTCTGGTATCCCGGGTCTTCGCGTAGTTACGACGAGGCCACTATGAACCATCCTATCCTGAATGACGCGACGCCCGCCCGGTGGGCAACATGAGCCGCTGGTCGGTACTCGGCAGCGGCGTGGCCGGGCTGTGTGTCGCCACGCTACTGGCAGAGCGGGGCGAAAAGGTTGAAGTGATTACCCGGTCCGACGTCCGTGCAGCCTCCCACTGGGCGGGCGGCATGCTGGCACCCTGGTGCGAAGCGGAAAGTGCGCCGCCGCAGGTGATTGAGTGGGGCCAGCATTCGGCGGCCTGGTGGGCGAAACGCATTGAAGGCGTGACGCAGCACGGGACGCTGGTGGTGGCACCGCCGCGCGACAGTCGCGAGCTGACCCGCTTCGCCAGTCTGACCCATAATCATCAGTGGGTGGTTCCGGGCGAGGTCGAACCGGCGCTGGAAAATCGCTTTGCCCGTGGCCTGTTTTTTGCCGCCGAAGCCCACCTTGATCCGCGCCAGGCGCTGCGGCAACTGGCGCAACGTTTGCGCCAGGCTGATGTGCCGTTTCATCCCGGCGCGCCCGGAGGTCAGATTATTGACTGCCGCGGTATTCACGCCGTCGCGGCACAACCGGCGCTGCGTGCGGTGCGCGGCGAAATGCTGATCCTGCACGCGCCTGAACTGCATCTCTCCCGACCCGTCCGCCTGCTCCATCCGCGTTTTCCCTGTTATCTGGTACCGCGTGCCGACGGTATTTTCATGCTGGGCGCCACCATGGTTGAGAGCCACGACAGCAGCCCGATCAGCGCGCGCGCGATGATGGAACTGCTCAGCGCCGCCTGGTCTCTGCATCCGGCGCTGGCCGAGGCGCGCGTGCTGGAGAGCGGCACCGGGCTGCGACCGGCTTACCGCCATAATCTGCCGGAAGTGCGCTACGAAAACGGGGTCTTCTCGCTCAACGGACTCTATCGCCACGGTTTCCTGCTGGCACCGCTGATGGCGGAACAATTAATGCAGCAACTGACTCAGGAGGTGATTCATGCGGATTGAACTGAATGGACGTGTCATTGATACCACGGCGCGCACGCTGGACGAACTGTTGCAGGAGCAGCAGATCGATCCCGCCACGGTCGCGACGGCGCTCAACGGTGAATTTGTACCGCGCGCCCGCTATGCCAGCCAGTCGCTTGCGGCGGGTAACCAGATCGAAGTGCTGTCACCGATGCAGGGAGGATAACCATGTTTTATCAACACACCCCATCATCACGATTTTTGCTGGGCACGGCAGGCTATCCGTCGCCCGCGATCCTGCAACAGGCGATTGAGACCTCAGGCGCAGAGATTATTACGGTCAGTCTGCGGCGCGAGGGCAGCGCGGGCGGCGCTTTCCGTGAGCTGTTGCAACAGCTCAACACCCGCATTCTGCCTAATACCGCCGGTTGCCACACCGTGAAAGAGGCAGTAACCACCGCGCAGATGGCCCGCGAACTGTTCGGCACGCCGTGGATCAAGCTGGAGGTGATTGGTCACGCCGATACCCTGCAACCCGATCCGTTCGCCCTGGTTGAGGCGGCACGTATTCTCTGCGCTGACGGTTTCCAGGTCTTTCCCTACACCACCGAAGATCTGATTGTTGGCGAAAAACTGCTTGAGGCTGGCTGCGAAGTGCTGATGCCGTGGGGCGCGCCGATTGGCTCAGGGCAGGGGCTGCGTAATATCGAGGGACTGCGCAGTATGCGGGCCTGGTTCAACGATGTGCCGCTGATTATTGATGCCGGTATCGGCGCGCCTTCGCAGGCAGCGCAGGCGATGGAGATGGGCTTCGATGGCATTCTGCTGAATACCGCCGTGGCGAAGGCGCGCGATCCGGTGCGCATGGCCGCTGCGTTCGCAGCCGCCATTGATGCCGGTCACCAGGCGTTTCAGGCGGGTCTGATGGAGCAACGTGATATGGCCGCGGCATCAACCCCGATTTTTGGGCTGGCACAGTTCAGCTAAGGAGAGGTGATGGATCGTTATCAGCGACAAACCATACTGCCGGAGATCGGTGAGGTGGGGCAGCAGCGCTTACGTGCGGCGCGGGTGCTGGTGGTCGGCGCGGGGGGACTCGGTTCAACCGTGCTGCCGTTGCTGGCCGGGGCGGGCGTGGGTTTTATCCGTCTCTACGATGGCGATCGGGTTGAGCTGCATAATCTGCACCGCCAGACTTTGTTCGGCATGGCGGATATTGGTGAGGCAAAAGTTTCAGCCGCCCGGCGCGTGCTGCTTCAGCGTAATCCTGACTGCGAGGTCGACGCCCGCCCGCAGGTGCTGAGTACCAGCCTGCTGCCGGACGCCCTCGACGCCATCGACCTGGTGATCGACGCGGCTGACAATTTCGCTATCACCTATCAGCTGTCGGACGCCTGTCTGCCGCGCGGTCTGCCGCTGGTCTGTGCGTCCGTACTGGGCCGCAAAGGCTACGTCGGCAGCTTTTGCGGCGGTGCGCCAGGCTATCGCGCACTGTTTCCGCAACTGCCGACCGCGGCGGGCAATTGCAACACGGCCGGGGTGATGGGACCGGCGGTGGCCACGCTGGGCGCGTTACAGGCGCAGATGGCGCTCAGCCTGTTGCTGAAACTGACGCCGTCACCGCTTGGCTGCATGATCCACTGTGATTTCATCAACTGGCACCTGCGACAGTTTCGTTTTGATGATGCGCCGGAACCGGAAAGTGCTGGCGTGCCGTTTATCGATCCGCCGATGCTGACCGCCAATGACTGTATCGTGGAATTGCGCAGCCGGGATGAAGCGCCGGTCAGCGTGGCAGAGCAGGTGCTGCGGATCCTGCCGCAGCAGATAGCGGACTGGCAGCCGCCGGCAGATAAACGCATCGTACTGGTGTGCGCCAGCGGAATGCGCGCCGCCCAGGCGGCTGAGATCCTGACGGCGCGCGGTTGTTCACGGCTGGCGCTGATGGCGGCAAACAGCCTGTAGCGTGGGTTGGCCGGAGCGGTTCAGATCACTTCGACCAGCTGGAAGGTTTCAAACACCAGTTCCATTTCCGGATGGAAATAACCTTCGCGCTGGAAAAAGCGCTGATGCTCCTGCTGCCAGTATTCCAGGCTGAGATCGCCTTCGCCTTCCAGCATCGCCATTTCAGGCGTCACGCGGTCAAAGCGCGTCAGGAACAGCCCGGTGGTACGGATCACACATACCGGCCGCTGCTCGCCGTTGAGGATAATGCTGTAACGGCCCGGCTCAGGTTTATCCTCATCATCCTGCCAGCTGTGCAGCGAACCGCAGCTGGCTACTTTCTTACCGGCAATGACCAGCGTCGCCAGCTGGCTGGCGAGTTCCGGGGAGTCACCGAGCGATGCCGCGTTGGCATCCGGGTATTTGTCTTGCAGTTGTTCCAGCGTCATTGCCATCAGAAAATCCTCGATTCAGGGTTGCCGCTGACGGCTGTTTTGCGCCTGACGTCGGGTAAGCGCGAAGCAGGCCAGCGGGAGCGGTAAGGTAAGCAGCAGTAACCACAGCAGGACACAGACTGCATCCACGCCATCATTCTGCAAATTGTGGTACAGCTTAACCGGCATCTCCGGCGTAAAACAGGCAAAAATCATCACGATACCGAATTCGCCCGTCGCCTGGTCCTGAATCCATCATGCAGCCGATTAAGCGTGACTGGATCGCATTACTGGCCGTAACAGGCCGGCTCCGGACCGACCAATCCGGACAGATAAGATGGATGGCTGCATCGCTATATAAACAAATCCATAGCGAATAATGGATCTGACGTCCGGGCGGATCAGTAAGCGATAGACTCAGTCTGATTGCCGCTGTCTGCGACTAAAGTGCTGTCAAATGACGCTAAATCCTGACGCTGTGGCTAAACCTCGTGCCGATCTGCGGCGAATCGTCTAGAAAGGGAGGCGGACATAGCAAAATCCCCGGCACATCAGCCAGTTAACCTGTCGCCACCACTGTTAAAAAAATCGACAGTCGAACGGCTCGGGCGGGTTAAAACGAGACAAAAATGGCCAAAAACATTTAAACTTGTCGGCTTTTAGAATTCTGACGGTGTAGCCCGGCGCAAGCGTGCAGAAACAGCTATAGTTATCACCAGACTTTAGAGCCATGACTTTGCAGACCCGTTGCTGCGATAAATTCCGCTGTTCATTTGCCCGGAGCCGATAAGCGTTAAAAGAGGTTAATTTTGCAGACAGAGCTCTCCTGGAAAACACTCCACCAGATTATTAATCAGACCATCTCTGACATGCTGGATGAACATCAGTCGATTAACGTCCTCTCTTTACGGGCGAGGCTGCGTGAACTGGCTGAGAAAGAGGAGGATGAAATGATGGTGCTGTGTTACTGGCAGGCGACTAAAATTCTGATGCGATTACCGACTACCGTAACGGCCAGCCAGCTAATGGCCGCGGCGCGCCATGCTTTCCGGACACCTCTCAATCACGATCCGCTTTAGCTGTCACCGCGCAGCATCCGCTGTGCGGCAGAAAAATTCCGCATTTAACCAATGAAAGCCCCGCATTTACAGCAGTTTATGACCGCTGCCTGTTGCTATGCTGCCGGTTGCGTTGCCGCTGTGATCGTCCGGCGACGCCTTCATCCGTTGATTGAGGAATGCGAATGGGTATTAAAAGTTATGCCGCGCTCCAGCCCGGCGAAGCGCTACAGCCTTATGAGTATCAGCCCGGACCGCTCCAGTCAGAAGACGCTGAGGTCGCGGTAGAATACTGCGGCATCTGTCACTCCGATCTCTCGATGATTGATAATGCCTGGGGTGGATCGACCTATCCGCTGGTGGCGGGACATGAGGTGATCGGCCGCATCGTGGCATTGGGCGACGGTGCGCAGCACAAAGGGCTGCATATTGGTCAGCGCGTCGGCATCGGCTGGACGGCAAAAAGTTGCCATTACTGTGATGCCTGCCTGAGCGGCGATCAGGTTAATTGCCGTCGCGGCAAAGTCTCCACCATCAATAATCACGGCGGATTTGCCGAGCGACTGCGGGCAAACTGGCAATGGGTGATCCCGCTGCCAGAAGCGCTGGATGCCGCCACCGCAGGCCCGCTGCTGTGCGGCGGCATGACGGTATTCAAACCGTTGCTGATGCACAACATCTCAGCGCTCAGCCAGGTCGGGGTGATTGGTATCGGCGGGTTGGGCCACATGGCGATCAAAATCCTGCGCGCGCTGGGGGCTGACGTGACCGCTTTCACCTCGAGCAGCGAAAAGACGCCATCCTTACTGGCGCTGGGGGCAAACCAGGTGGTCGACAGCCGCGATCCTCAGGCGCTGACGGCGCTGGCGGGACAGTTTGATTTAATCATCAACACCGTTGCGGTCGATCTTGACTGGCAGCCCTATTTCAGCGCGCTGGCGCCGCATGGAAAATTTCATACGCTGGGTGCGGTGATGACGCCGTTCAGCGTGCCGGCCTTTAGCCTGATTGTGGGCGATCGCAGCCTGAGCGGTTCTTCCACCGGTTCACCGGTTCAGCTACGGGCGCTGTTAAAGCTGGCGACCCGCGCTGATATTGCCCCGGTGGTGGAGTATTTCCCGATGTCGCAGATCAATCAGGCGCTCGACCATTTGCGCGCCGGGAAAGCTCACTATCGCATTGTGCTGAAGGCCGATTTTTGATTGTCAGACATTAGTTTGCGGCTGCCGGGTCCTGGCGCCGCTGTTTTTCCTGAACTCTGTTAAAATTAATCCTTTACGCCACTTTGCAGGATGCAGCTTCAGGAGAAACTATGTTGTGGATTTGGAACGCCCTGATTGTTCTGGCCACCGTTATCGGGATGGAGATAACGGCTGCGCTGGCGCACAGATATATCATGCATGGCTGGGGTTGGGGCTGGCATCTTTCACATCACGAGCCGCATAAGGGCTGGTTTGAACTCAACGATCTCTACGCGGTGTTGTTTGCCGGTCTGGCGATTTTACTGATCTATCTCGGCAGCGTTGGCGTCTGGCCACTGCAGTGGATTGGTGCCGGCATGACGGTTTATGGTCTGCTCTATTTCATGGTACATGACGGGCTGGTGCATCAGCGCTGGCCGTTCCGCTACATTCCGCGTCGCGGCTATTTCCGCCGACTCTATATGGCGCACCGGATGCATCATGCGGTGCGCGGTAAAGAGGGCTGTGTCTCGTTTGGCTTCCTGTATGCGCCGCCGCTGTCAAAGCTGCAGGCGACGCTGCGCGAACGTCACGGCGCTAAAGCGGGCGCTGCCACAGATCGGCAGGACGAGGAGCATGACGCGCCAGCCGGGAAGTAATCGCCTGGCCTGAGGCCGCCACCAGCAGCGCCAGTTTCTCGGGTGTGCTGGTGGACTGGCGCTGATCCCACGCCTGCTGACCCGCTTCATCAACCTTCATGCCAATCTTACGATAAACCTGCTTCGCCGTAGCAATCGCCCATGCCGAGCGCAACGGTAATCCGCTCAGGCCCGCCGTGGCAGAGTGATAATAGGGTTCGGCGTGCTGCACCAGCCGCCGTGCAACCCGGCTCAGCGCCTGACGATGTTCCGGTGAGGCCAGGTTTTCCGTCGTCAATCCCTCTTCTGCCAGCCAGGTCGCCGGCAGATAACAGCGTCCCGCCTGCGCATCGTCGACGATATCACGCGCAATATTGGTCAGCTGAAAGGCGAGGCCCAGATCGCAGGCGCGATCGAGAGTAGCGTTATCCCGTACTCCCATAATCTGCGCCATCATCAGACCCACCACACCCGCCACGTGATAGCAGTAGCGCAGGGTATCATCCAGCGTCTGGTAACGAGCGCCACGCACATCCATCGCAAAGCCGGCCAGATGATCGAAGGCGTAGGCGGGCAGGATATCATGCGCCATGGCCACCTCCTGAAAAGCGGCAAACGCCGGCTCATGCATCTGCGAACCGGCGTAGGCCTGGCGCGTTTTCATCTCCAGCTGGGCCAGTCGCTCCTCGGGTGATTGCAGCGAGGGGGAATCGCTACTGAAACCCAGCTGCTGATCGTCAATCACGTCGTCGCAGTGGCGGCACCAGGCGTAGAGCATCAGCACGCTGCGCCGGGTTTTGGCATCAAACAACTTTGAGGCGGTAGCAAAGCTTTTCGATCCCACCTCCATGGTTTCTACCGCATGATCGAGTAATGACGCATTATTCAAGCCAGATCCTCCAGCATTAAACCTGCGGTTGCTTTAGCCGAACCAATGACGCCGGGAATGCCTGCACCCGGATGCGTCCCCGCGCCCACCAGATAGAGATTGTCGATGTGCTTATCGCGGTTGTGCGGCCGGAACCAGGCGCTCTGAGTCAGAATCGGTTCCACCGAGAAGGCCGATCCCTGATAAGCATTCAGCTCATCGCGGAAATCAAACGGCGTGAACATCCGATGGGTGACCAGCTGGCTGCGCAGACCCGGCATGTAATGCTGCTCAAGATAGTCAAAAATGCGATCGCGCAGCCGCGGGCCTTCAACGGCCCAGTCAAGATTGGCCGTACCGAGATGCGGCACCGGTGCCAGCACGTAGTAGCTGCCGCAACCCGGCGGGGCCAGCGACGGATCGGTAACGCACGGCGCATGCAGATAGAGCGAAAAGTCGTCAGCCAGCGCATCGCGATTAAAAATCTCGTCGATTAACTCGCGGTAGCGTGGGCCGAAGCAAACGGTGTGGTGGGCGAGCTGATCGTGATGATGATTAAGGCCGAAGTAGAGCACAAACAGCGAGTTACTCATTCTTTTGCCCTGCAGCGTCCGGCCCTGTGCGGCGGATGCCGGGTGCTGACTCAGCAGATCAAGATAGGTATGCACTACATCAGCATTTGAGGCGACGGCGGTCGTCGGGAACACCCGTCCATCCTGCAGGTGTACGGCGGCAATGCTGTTATCCTGCGTCTCCAGCCGCGCCACTCTGGCGTTCAGTTCCACTTCACCGCCCAGATCTTCAAACAGTTTCACCATGCCCTGCACCAGCGCGCCGGTGCCACCGCGTGGGAACCAGACGCCCCATTCACGTTCCAGCGCATGAATCAGGGTATAAATTGATGAGGTGGCAAACGGATTACCGCCAACCAGCAGCGAGTGGAAAGAGAACGCCTGACGCAGATGTTCATCTTCGATGTAGCTCGCCACTTTACTGTAAACACTGCGCCACGCCTGCAGTTTAGCCAGCTGTGGCGCGGCGCGCAGCATATCGCGGAACGATAAAAACGGCACGGTACCGAGCCTGAGGTAACCTTCGGCAAACACCGCGCGGGAATAAGCCAGAAAGCGGCGATAGCCTTCAACGTCGCGCGGATTAAAGGCGGCAATTTGCGCCTCAAGCGCCGGTTGATCGTTGTCGTAGCTGAACACCTTGCCGGATTCCCAGCACAGGCGATAAAACGGTTTAACCGGCAGCAGTTCAACGTAATCGGACAGCTTTTTGCCGGCCAGGGTGAATAGCTCTTCAATCGCGCTGGGATCGGTGATCACCGTCGGGCCAGCGTCAAAAGTAAAACCCTGATCCTGATAAACATAGGCGCGGCCGCCCGGCTTATCACGCTGTTCCAGCAGTCTTGTCGGAATACCCGCGGCCTGCAGGCGGATTGCCAGCGCCAGGCCACCAAAGCCTGCACCAATTACTGTGGTTCTTTTCATTGCATCGCCTGTTGACGGTGAGGAGTCATAATAGCCTGTAACGCCGCCAGTACGGGAACCGGTGGCTTGCCGCTTAAAATGCGCAGCCGATCAGGCAAAGTGAGTTTTCCCGCATAAAAACGGGCGATCAGGTCCTCGGGCAGACCGTAAAACCGCTGCATTACCTGCCAGCGACTATCGGCCGGACCGGCCAGAAAAAGCATACGATTCAGCATGCGAAAGAAGCGCTGCTGTTGCCATGTCTGGCTGGCGAAGAGCTGAATCGTGGCGTGCAGGGTATCGGAATTAAACAGCGTCATCTGCGATAACCGATCGGCCAGCGCCACCGCCAGCGGTAACGAATAGCCGGTGGTGGGATGGAACAGACCGGCGCGTAACCCGCTGCACGGTCGATCGCGCTGTTGCCAGAAGGCATCAATGTCACCGGTCAGGGTAATCGGCAGCGCGCCCTGTTCTTCACGCAGCAGTCGCGTTAACTGCCATCCCTGGCGTTCAGCGTAGTCGCGGATATTCTGCCGGGCGCGATCGGCGCTCAGCGTGGCATCGTCAATATAGTGGGTATCTTCAATCAGTAAGGTGTCGGCTGAAAATGGCAGGCTGTAGACAAAGCGATAGCCCGCCTGTTGATCGACCGTGGCATCCATGATGATCGGCGTGCTCAGGCCGTGCGGCTGACTCAGTTGCCACTCCTGACCGACAAACGCCTGAAACCCCATGCGTAATGCCGCCTCCGGCTGATAACCCCGACCATCAATTACCGCGCTGGCCTCCAGCGACCGGCCATCGGCCAGCGTCACCGACCGTGAGGCCACGCTTTCCACCCGGGTGTCCAGCATCAGATCCTGTTGAAAGCGATCGTGCATCACTGCGGCGAAACGTTCCGCTGTGACGCAGAAGTAGCCGCTGTTGAGGCTGCGGGTGCGGTGCGGAAAACGGACCTGATAACCCGGCCAGTGATGAACCACCAGTGGGGCGATCCAGCGGTGCTGGGTTTCGCTGAGATCCTCGGCGTGGAACGACCAGGTATGTCCGGCACCCGGCTGGCGCTCAGCGTCAATCAGCAGGATGCGCAGCGACGGATGCTGCTGGCGCAGACGTAAGGCTATTAAGCCATTAGCCAGGCCGGCGCCGACCAGAATCAGATCATACGACGGCATAATCCCTCCGGCTCACTACCGGCCTGCGGGTCAGCACCGCCTGCTCAACAATCGCTGCCGCCAGCGCGCTGCCGCCGGCTTCGGCCACGGCGTTGCGCATCCGCAGCATCTGCTGCCGGTAGCGGTCGTCAGCCAGCAGCGTCTGCAGCTGCCGCGCCAGGGCATGGCTGGTGGTGAAGCGTGAGGCGCGCCGTCCCACACCGTGATAGACAATGCGTGCGGCGACGCCGGGCTGATCAAAGGCCAGCGGGATCGCCAGCAGCGGGGTCAGATGATTAATCGCATCCAGCACGGTATTCATGCCGCCGTGGGTAATCGCCAGATCGGCCTGCGCAAGCGCCGCCGCCTGATCGGTAAAATCCACCACCTGCGTCTGGCTGGCGCGTGCCAGTTTCGCCGCCTGAAACGGCGTCAGGCGGCCGCAATGCGCCAGCAGCAGCTGTGCATCCAGCTCCTGACAGGCCCGGACGATGGTTTTGAACAGAGCGTAACGGTGTCCCTGCAGCGTGCCGAGCGAGGCGAAAATGCGCGGCTTATCGCCGTGCGGGAAGTAGTGCGGCGCAGAGGAAGACGACGGCTGAATGGCACGCAGTGGCCCGACCGCGTGGAAATGGTCCGGTAACGCCTGACGCGGAAAGTCGAACGCCGGGATCAACTGGCTGATCTGTGCCAGCGGAGAGAAACAGTGGTGCAGTTTTTCCCGTGGCGCTAATCCCAGCGCATGGGCATTGCGGGCGATAACCCGGTCATGACGGCGCATCAGCCAGTCATAGATTTTTTCACTGGTGCGATAACGCTCCAGTGCCGCATCGCTGGTGCCATAGTCAAACGGCATCACCGCCAGCGGGAAATCAGCTTCACGGTTGAGCGGCAGGGCGCAGGCAACCGAGACATAAGGCAGATCCAGCGCTTCGGCTGCCAGTGCGCCGGCGGGCTCCATCTGATCGACGATCACCCCATCAACCGCCAGCGTGTTAAGCACCACCGGCAGCTCACGGCACAGCATATCGCTGGTGCGGGCCATTTCGTTGATCAGCTTCAGCATCGATGGACCCAGCGGATGCGCCGCCAGTTGCAGAGTATGCGCCAGGCTGCCGGCCGGATGGCTGGCTAATCCCAGCGGGAAAAAACCGATGTCGCTGTCGCTCAGTAGGGCCTTAACGTCGATCTGCTGGATAAACGTCACGCGATGTCCGCGTGCGATCAGGGCCTGGCTGAGATGCTGAAGCGCGCGAACATGGCTAAAGAAAGGCGGCGCAATCACCGCAAAGTGGCTCATGCAGCATCCTTAACTGACGGCAGCGAGTTTTTTCTCAAACCAGGCCTGAATGAAATGTTGAGTGGCATAGCCGTCCTGGCACGCCAGTAACAGATGTTCACTGGCGCAACGCAAATGGTCGCGCAGGTGATTTTCCACCGCCTGCGCACCCAGCAGATTGACCAGCGTCGATTTGCCCGCATCCTGGTTACAATCCTTTCCGGTATCGCTCATGCCATCGGTTAAATCGTCCAGTAACTGAAACGCCTGGCCGAGATTGAGCGAGAACCGGTGCAGCTGTTCACGCACTTCATCCGAGGCACCGGCGGCAATCGAGGCTATCTGCATTGAGGCGCAGAACAGGGTGCTGGTTTTAAAGTGATTGGTCATCAGAATGGCATCAGCGCTGCGCGGTTTATCGCCTTCCGAGAGATCTTTAAACTGTCCCTGCACCAACCCCTGCATGCCAATCGCGTGGGAAAGTTCACTCACCGCCTGGGTTCGGGCGCTGGCGGACAGGCTCTCGGCCGTGGCGATCACCCCAAAGGCTTTACTCAGCAGCGCGACCGCCGCCAGAATCGCCACGTGTTCGCCATACTGACAGTGGATGGTAGGGCGTCCGCGCCGCATCTGCGCGTCATCCATGCAGGGCATATCATCCAGAATAAGCGAAGCGGCATGGACCATCTCTACCGCGCAGGCGAGATCCAGCAAGCCGTGCGGACTTGCTTCACAGCCCAGATCGCGTGCCGCCAGCAGCAGCAGCATCGGACGAATACGTTTACCCGGTGCCAGCGCGCCTTCGCGCATTGCCGCACCAACAAAATCACGTTCACCTTCAACCGGCAATAAAGAATCGAGTCGTTGTTCAATATCATTCAACAGGTGTGCTGCATCGCTGTGGGTGGAATTGACGTGTTTTTCTGCGCAGACCGTCATTAAGGCTGTCCTTATCTACAGAGGAATTCACAGCAGGTCGAAATTATTCGATGCCATCTTTAATAATCGTCCCCGGCTGCCATAGCATAGTTGGCAGGTTTTCAAAGAACGGCGGGTCAATCCATTCAAACAATAATAGTTGAGGATCGGGAAAAAGTTGGGGAATTCAGCAGCATTCAGCGTTTCTTTACCTGAATTTTCACCGCTGAGCGTCGCCTGATTCAGCCTGAATTATCCGAGTAAGCTGCGTAGCTGACTGATTATTCCGGCAACCTCGTCAGCGCTTAATGCGCCATCTTTAGCGAAACGGACAATGCCCTGGCGATCAATCACCGCTACCGCCGCGTTGCCCGGTTTTAGCTGCCAGCTGTGCGCTGTTACGCCGCTATTATCAATAATAAACTGCTGCCACGGTGCCGCTTTTTTGCTGGCTGCAATACTGCGAACCACAAACAGGCTGCTGCCGGGCAGGGCATCATCGGTATTGACGATGGTGGTGGTCTGGAAACCCTGATGCGGTAAATTCGCCTGCTGAATGGCCTCGATTAATCCCGCGCTCTGCTCTTTGGCCGACAGACGACCCGCGACATGAATAATTAACCTGACTTTGCCGGTCAGGGTCTGGCTATTCCAGCGCTGGTAATTTACATCGCCCTGATCAATCACCATTTCGCCTTTATCGGCAATATAAACCGAGGGGACGGGCTGACCGGGCACCAGAGTATGTGCGCCACTCAAGGCTGGAAAAAATAGCAGACTCATCAATCCATAACGGCGCACGGTATCCTCACTTCGTTGTCTGATTGTGGAGGGCAGATCACCTGTTTTCATTGGCAGGCAGATGATTAGTAACACATCCTTGTTTCAGATCAATAAATGCCGGTAAGAAATGGACCGAGAATGCAGGCTGATTTGTTGTTCAGGAGGTTGGAAATGAGTACAGCATTAATGACATTACCTGAATTTGCGCAGTATATCGGCATCGAAACGCCTGCGCTGGCGCGTGCGTTTTGCTGTCGCGGATCGCTGGCCGGCGTGCCGTTGCCGCAGGCACTGGATGACGCGCCCCTGACCCAGCGTCACTGGCTACGCGATGATGTTCGCCAGTTTAAGCATGCGTTTAAGCGGGTTAAGGCGATGCAGCAGCAACAGCCGCAATAGCAGACCGGACATAGCCGAAAATAAATAGCGCGGGAAAGGTTCCCGCGCTTTGTTATGCCGCGCTGTCAGGTTTGAGCAGGAAGCAGATCAGATTGGCGTCGCGATCGCCGACAATTTCCATGTTCTCGTCCACGCCGCTCACCGCGTCACCGCGCGACAGCCGCTCCTCACCGATCCGAATCACGCCTTCCAGCACGGTAATGTAAGCGACAAAACCGGGCAGCGACGGCACCTCAAGCGTATGACCGCGCTCCAGCAGGGCGTCAAAGATATAGGCATCCTGCCGCAGTTCCAGCGGCGCATCGGAGGTTTCCGGCCCCGCCAGTTCGGTCCAGCCGTTAGCCATAATGCCCTGGTCACGTTCCAGCACTTGCGTCATGCCTTCACCGCCGCGATGAGCCGGCCGGATCACCGCCTGCAACAGTTCTGCTTCATACAGCGGAACCGACTCTTCATACTGCACACCCTCACCGGCGTTCACCAGCATCACCCGTTTCGCGGAGAGTGAGGTGCTTTCGCCGTTGCTGTCCTGATGGCGCATTGAACCGCGCCACAGATAGGTAAAGACCTCTTCATCACGATGTTGCTGCATTGGAATGCGTGCATCGAGTTTCAGCGTCATCAGGTCAACGCTGACCAGCGGGCTTAAGGCCTCGCCTGGCCGCTGGCGGCGTACGGTAAACGGACCGTACTCAAACAGTTGTTCAGGATTCGCTCGCACGATGTTCATGATTCGCTCTTTCATCAAGGGGTCAATAATGACGATGATAACTCTTACGCAGGGAATGAGAAGCCGGCAGTTTTGCCGGGCCTCGTCAGTTAATTTGAATAACAAGTTGCCTGCCGGGAAGGCAGGCAGGGCGCTTACTTGCCTTGTTCGTCGCTTTCGCCAAGGAAGAAATACCACAGCGGAATGGATAACAGGCCGGTAAATACCGTCGAGTAGAGCAGGATCATCATCGCCTGGGTGATGTACATGGTCAGCGACCAGCTGCTGAACGGAATCTGATACTGATCGATCACTCCGCCGATCATCGCATTTGCCATCACGGTGATCACAATCAGCGCCAGCACCGTCACGCTGCGCAGGAAATAGCGCATCTCTTTGCGTTTGACGGCGAAGCGCGCCTGAATAATCGCCAGCGGAGACTGTTTATCCGGCGCGGTATCGACACGCCGTTGCGCGCTGCGTTGCGCACTGCACCAGCGCTGAATATCAAGCAGCACCAGCACCAGCAGGCTAATCCCCATCAGCGGCAAGGCATAGCCCAGCGCCAGCACCACGATCAGACTGACTCCCTGACCGTAACGCGGCAGCGCCAGCCAGGCTGACAACAGCGTTTGCGACGGGCTGAGTTGCGGCACCGCGGGACGGCGTATCCACCACATGCGGTAGCCCAGCACGATCATTGCGCACAGACCGAAACCAAACAGCGCCAGAATCAGCTGGTTAGGCAGGCCAAACAGCACGCCCATATGCGCATCTACGCCCCAGCGGGTCAGTTTTGCCACCAGTGGGAAATGGGCGAACTCCACCCGATCGACCAGGCTAAAATCGTTGGGATTAATCGAGACAGCATCGACCTGGCTCGGCCACCTGCGATCAATCTCAGAGATGGTCCACGCCTGATTGGGGGTTTTCGGCTGACGTAACTCCAGCTTGTCAGCATGCAGACCGGCCTGACGCGCGGCGTCGAGGGCGCGATCCCAGTTGCCGTCCGGCTGATTTGGCAGCGCGGGCGCGGCTTTTCGGGCCGGCATCGCCATATCGCCCATGGTCATGCCTTCACCGTTGCCACGATGGTCAGCATGCGGATCGGCCGGTGCCGCCGGTGCGTCACCGTTCAGCGCAGTATTGACCTGCGGCGTCATCCAGCCGAGATCGCTGCGCATTTTCTCAATATTATTGCCCGCCCACTGTGACCAGGTCAGTCCGGTAACCGAAAAGAACACCAGCCCGACCGCCAGCACCAGCCCCAGCATAACGTGCCAGTGACGCAGAGCGGTAAAACCACGGCGCGGTTTTCTGGCAGAACGGCGTGGCCGGGTGCCGAGCCATAACACCACGCCGCCGAGTGCCGCCACCCACAGCCAGGAGGCGGCCAGTTCGCTGTAGTTGCGACCGAAATCGCCTAACAGCAAGCCGCGGTGCAATTGGTCGAGCCACATCCGCAGCGGCAATACGCCGCTGGTGCCGTAAACCGTCATGTCACCCTTCACCTGCAGGGTATAGGGATCGATAAACAGTGAACGCGATTCTGACGGGCCGAGGTCGCGCCCGGAGAACTGCACCCGGGTGGTATCCTGCGGACCCGGTGCCGGTCGAACGGCATAGATACGTGCGTTTTCCCCGGCACGCTGGCGGGCTGCGGCGATCTGCGCCGACAGCGGTTTCGCCACGCCGTGCGCGTCAGTGGTTAAGGCATCATGGTAGATCGCCTGCTCAATCTGCGGCGTCAGAACGTAGAGGGTACCGGTCAGCGCGGCGACAAAAATAAACGGCGCAATAAACAGGCCAATATAAAAATGCAGGCGGCGAAACAGATTTAACACCGCGCCGCGCGGTGCAGGGGTCATTTCCTGAGAAGAGGACATAGCATTCCACACTTTTCAAAAGACAGGACAAAGCTTCTGACGCCGTAACGCGTAAGAAGTACAGGTCAAAAAACAGTGAGGTTTACGCCAGTAGCGGGGGCGCACGCGGACGGTGGGTGCGCAGAGAGCGTCGCCGCCGCGGTGGAGCCGTGGCGGGCGGAGGTGGTGCCCGGGAGATCAGGCACATCCACCAGATGAACGGGATAAACACCCATAACATCAGCGGCACATGAATCAGTAAATCGCAGTAGCCGCAGGCGAAACCGGGCGCCATCATCTCATGGCCGGCCATCGGCATGTCGCTGTGATGATCCATCATCGCCATCTCACCGTGATGGTCCATCATCACCCTATCGCCGCTGATGGCGGAGAGGCGCTGCAGGCTGGCGTGATGTTCCGCCAGATTTTTTGACACCATCGGCGCAACAAACAACAGCAGCACGGCCAGGATCGCAATACTGGCGGTGAGTCGTTGTCTGTCGGCAGGTGTTCGCATGATTTACATCAGAATAATAGGTCAGAATTCAGGGCGGCAGTGTAACGCGAAGGGGATAAAAGGGTTAAAGAAAGTGGCATAAATTCTGAAAAAATTCGCACAGTTTGAACATATTCACTTTAATTCTGCTGTCATTTAACCTGTTTGTTACTCTGGAAATACATAAGGCTAACATTGTTGCGCGCCAGAAGTGGGTCGGCTGCGTTTATTGCTGTCAAAAAGGATGAAAAATGAAAATTGTAATGCTGGATGGGGCTACGTTACCGGTTCCGTTGCCTGCGCTGCCGGGCTGCACAGACTGGCAGGTGCGGGAACAGACGGCGGAAGACGCCATCGTAAGCGCGCTGAAAGACGCCACCGTAGCGATCACCAATAAAGTGCCCCTGCGGGCGGCCACGCTTGAGCAACTACCGGCGCTGCGCTTTATCTGTGTTGCCGCAACCGGCTACGACTGTATCGATCTGGATGCCTGTCGGGCGCGTGGCATTGTGGTGAGCAACGTACCGGGTTATTCAACCCAGAGCGTGTCGGAAGGGGTCATTGCCGCGATTTTTGCCCTGCGGCGTCAGCTACCCGATTACGCCAGCACGACCCGGGCGGCGTGGCCAGAAGCGCAACATTTTTGCCTTCATCGTCAGCCGATTCAGGATATTGGCGGTGCGACGCTGGGTATTGTCGGCAAAGGCGATATTGGTCAGGCGGTAGCAAAACTGGCGCAGGCGTTAGGCATGAAGGTGCAGTATGCCGAGCGCAAAGGCAGCACGACGCTGCGTGACGGCTACGTCAGTTTTGAGCAGATGCTGGCCAGCAGCGATATCATCTCGCTGCATTGTCCCCTGAGTGAGCAGACCCGACAGATGATTGACCGCGAGGCGCTGAGTAAAATGAAGCCGCAGGCGCTGTTGATCAATACCGCACGCGGCGGGCTGATTCATGAAGCGGATCTCGCTATGGCGTTGCAGCAGGGCCAGATCGGCGGGGCAGCGCTCGACGTCCTGAGCAGCGAACCCCCGGCCGTCGACAATCCGCTGCTGCAACCCGGCCTGGCGAATCTGCTGCTCACGCCGCATATCGCCTGGGCCAGTCAGAGTGGGGTGCATAATCTGATCGAGGGCATTACCGCTAATCTCACTGCCTTTCGCCACGGCCAGCCGATCAATGTGGTGAGCTGACTCAGAAAATTGAGCGGCCCAGTTTATCGGTCAGACACTCCAGCGCGGCGGTTCCGGCCAGTGAATTACCCGCGCTGTCCAGCCCCGGCGACCAGACCGCAATGCTCATTTCGCCGGGGATCACCGCAATAATCCCACCGCCAACCCCCGACTTGGCGGGCATCCCGACGCGCCAGGCAAACTCACCCGCACCGTCATACATGCCGCTGGTGATCATCAGCGCGTTAATCTGCCGCGCCTGACGCGGCGTAATCATCCGGCTGCCATCCAGCGTCAGCCCCTGGTTCGCCAGATAGACGAAACTGCGCGCCAGCTCAATACAGTTCATCGACAGCGAGCAGTAGTGGA
The DNA here is from genome assembly GCF_050432985.1 of Pantoea sp. AN62. Lineage (NCBI taxonomy): Bacteria > Pseudomonadati > Pseudomonadota > Gammaproteobacteria > Enterobacterales > Erwiniaceae > Pantoea > Pantoea sp. AN62. The sequence goes on from NZ_JBNPYB010000020.1 coordinate 39,453, forward strand.
AATAGGTCTGCATCACGCTGGTGACGTCGTTATCAAAGTTGCCAAACGATTTCATCAGCCAGGCGATGGCGGCGTTGCGGGCGGAATGCTCAAACTCAGAACGGGCGACGTGGCGGTCATAATTGATATCGGGCTGCTGACTGAGCTGACGCACAATCTCCAGCATCCGCTGACGCGGGGCGGTCAGGCGCGTTTCCAGCAGGTCGCAAATCACCAGCGCACCGGCGTTGATAAACGGATTACGCGGCTTGCCCTGTTCCAGCTCCAGCTGCACCAGCGAGTTAAACGGCTGACCCGAAGGTTCTTTGCCGACCCGCTGCCAGATTTCACTGTCGTCATAGCGGGTCAGCGCCACCGTCAGCGACAGGGCTTTGGAGATCGACTGGATCGAAAAGCGCGTTTCGGCATCGCCCGCCTGATACAACGTGCCGTCGCGCAGACAGACGGCAATGCCTAAATGATCGGCGGCGACTTCCGCCAGCGCCGGAATGTAATCGGCTACTTTTCCCTGATGCACCAGAGGACGTACCTGGTCCAGCACCTCCTGCAGCAGCTCATTACTCAGTTCGGACACGCACGCTTCTCCCGTCAATGAAAACTGGCCGGATGATGCGTGTCAGCGGCCAGTGAATCAAGGCTAATTTAATGCCATTGTGAGCCATGCAGAACCGCAGAGTCAGCTGATGGGCTTTGACTGCGCGGCCAGCGGTGCCAGCAGCATCTGCAGCAGGCTCAGTCCGGTCAGCACCGTGAACGGTAAGGTCCAGTTACCGCTGTAATCATGCAGCACGCCAAAAAACAGCGGGCCGAGCGCCGCCAGCGCATAACCGACACACTGAGCCATCCCCGATAACTGAGAGGCCTGACGATGGTTGCTGGCCCGCAGATTAAACAACGACAGGCAAAGTACCAGCGAGGCACCTGCGCCCAGACCGGCCAGCGTCAGCCATGCGAACGCCGCCTGCGGCAACATCAGCAGGCCAAGCATGCCGAGGAAAATGGCGCCAGAGGCGATAAAGGCGGTCAGCCGGGCATCTTTCACCCGCTTCAGCGCCACCATACAGCCGAGGTTGGCGACGATCGCTATCGCCTGATACCAGAACAGCAACCAGCCAGCGGTCGCCTGACTAAAGCCACTGGCCTGGGCATACAGCGTGAACCAGTCAATCAGGGTATAGAATGCCAGCGATTGCAGCGCCATGAACAGCGCAATCTGCCAGCCGCCGGGCGACCGCCAGGGATGACGATGCGCGACCGTCTCTGACGAGGTCGGCAGCGTGGTGACGTGACGGCGTAACAGTGGCAGCCAGGCAATCAGCGCTATCAGCCCCGGCAGCGCCCAGACCACCAGCGACAGACGCCAGCCCGCCGGTGACAGCTGGCTGAGCGGCACCGCAACGCCTGAGGCCAGGCTGGCGGTAATCGACATCGTGGCGGCATAGAGACCGATATATTTGGCGGTCTGGGCGGTGAAGTCGCGCTTTATCAGCGGCGGAAGCAGCACATTGGCCGCTGCGATGCCGGCACTCAGCAGCAGGGTTCCGCCCCATAACGCCGCTTCGGCAGGTAGCCAGCGCAGCAGCGAGCCCAGGGTAATCAGGCACAACGCGCCCCACAGGCTGCGCTCCAGCCCGATCCGATTGCCCAGCCAGGCTGCCAGCGGTGCCAGCAGGGCAAACAGCATCAGCGGAATGAAGTTAAACAGGCCCGCCTGACCGGCACTGAGGCCGAACGTCAGGCGGATATCCTGCAGTACCGGGCCAACGGCGGTGATCGGTGCGCGCAGGTTGGCTGCGGTAAGCAGCAGTACAAACAGAAAAAAAGCGGTGCCAGAAAACCGCGAATGAGATTTTGCAGGATGTTGAACAGGGGTCATCAGAATGATCATCACAGGCAGCAGTGCTGCGGGGGCGTTGGTTGACGTTAACGCTTACGCATCAGATTTGATGTCTGGGCGTTACTCTACTGACCACGCTGTGAAGTGTAAAGCCTTGTTATCAATTCATATTTGCGCCGTCACGCTTTAAGCCACCTGCAGGCTATTGTGACGCAGCAGGTGGCGGCGTAGCGCTTCAGTGAAATTCAGGTTCCGGGAAGTGGCCGCAGTCGTTTTGACTGGGATTGGTACCGGGCGGGCAGGTTTGCTGGCGGGTTTCACCGGCAGGAACCGGTTTTTCGCTGCCCCACGGTGAGCTGCAGGCAGTTAAGGCAGTAACCACAATGATCAGGCTGAGAAAACGCATATCCGCTCCTTGTTGGGATTATCATGAGCAAACAAACGTCGGTGGCCACGTTTAGCCGGCCAGAGGCGTATTACCTGAGTGTGGTGGGAAAGGCGAAATTGTCAATTAAAACAGGGCAAACATCAGTGCGACCGGGAAACTCATCGGCCAGGTAGCGCCGACTAACAATGCACTCAGCAGCTTAATGCTCAGCTTATCTTTAGCAATAAAGAAGGTGATCAGCGTAGCGACCAATGCAACAACGGCATAAAAAATTAGCATACCCTGGTACAGTGTCATTGATATCTCCGCGGCGTCATTAAGGTTTTCGCTGCGCATGATGCGGATTTTTGTGATCCAGATCAAGTCGAACGCTGTTAAAAATCTAAAGTAACTGCATGCTGTAGCTGATGTTTTGTGGGTGGACGTAGGCGTGATTAATGGGCGATTTCAGCCTGAAACCGGCAGGGATAAAAGCAGCTCAGGCGTTGCGGGCAGCGGTTGATCACCCTGCTGGTGCCCTGGCGAAACAGCAGGTCCGGCTAAACCGCGCGGAGCAATAATATACCCTTTCACTGCCTGCATCATGCGGCAGTCATGTTGCAGTCACCGTACCCTGCAGTTCCGCCGGCCAGCTTCATGCCAGTGCCGGAATCGTCCAGTGCGCCAGTCTGTGTAATCTGTAACCTCACTCGATGCAGGCCGGGCGGTTGACAGCCGAACTGTCTGATTTCTGTCTGTCAGAGGTCGAAATTCCCCACAGCGCCGATTGCTGTGCAACACTTCCTGATGAGCAAACTGACCCATTCAGAAGAGGAAAAACCATGACCCGGTTCGTAATGAACAAAAAGGATGACCTTGTCGACAGCGCGCTGGATGGCATGATCTATGCCAGTCCGTGGGAAAATCTGGTGCGGCTGGCGGTAGCGCCACGCATCCGTATAGTGATGCGTAAGGACTGGAAAAAGCAGCAGGTCGCGCTGATTTCCGGCGGCGGATCGGGCCATGAGCCAGCGCACGTCGGGTTTATCGGTAAAGGTATGCTGACGGCAGCGGTCTGCGGCGATGTATTTGCCTCGCCCAGCGTCGATGCGGTTTATAACGCCATCATTAATCTCACCGGAGAGGCGGGCTGTCTGTTAATCGTCAAAAATTACACCGGTGATCGGCTCAACTTTGGTCTGGCGGCGGAGAAAGCGCGCAAGGCCGGCTTTAAGGTCAATATGGTCATTGTGGGCGATGATGTCGCGCTGCCGGAGAATCCGCAGCCGCGCGGCGTGGCCGGTACGCTGCTGGTGCACAAAGTAGCGGGTTTTGTCGCCGAACGCGGTGACGATCTGGCGGCGGTGACCGGGGCGGCTGAATCGGCCAGCCAGGCGATCTCAACCATGGGCGTCGCGCTGTCGAGCTGTCATCTGCCTGATGAGCAGACGGCACAGCGGGTGCCGGAAGGCAGCGTCGAAATGGGGCTGGGTATCCACGGTGAACCGGGCGTGGACGTGCTGAAAACCCAGAACAGCGAGCAAATCGTCCAGCATCTGCTGGAAAAAGTGATGCAGAAGGGCGATGCGCAGCAGCCACGGGCGCTGCTGGTGAACAATCTGGGCGGCATGTCGGCGCTGGAGATGAGTCTGGTGACCCGCGATCTGATCGCCTCGCCGCTGAGCCAGCAGGTCAACTATCTGATCGGGCCTGCACCGCTGATGACGGCACTGGATATGAAAGGTTTCTCGGTGACCAGCATGATCCTGACCCCGCTGTTTGAACAGGCGATTTGCGCGCCGGTCGAAGTCACCGGCTGGGTTAACGCCGTCAGGCTGAGCGCGTTGCAGCCGGTGACAGCCAAAAAGCAGGTGACGGAACATCCGGCCACGCCGTCGGAAAACCCGGCGGTCGCCCGCATAGTGAATATTCTGTGCGAAACCCTGATCGCCTGTGAAAGTGAGCTGAACCAGCTGGATGCGCAGGTGGGCGATGGTGATACCGGATCGACTTTCGCCGCCGGTGCCCGTCAGATCCAGCGCGAATGTGCCGACAACCAGCTACCGCTCAACGCGTTACCCGATCTGCTGGCGGTCACCGGTGAACGTCTGGCGACGGTGATGGGCGGTTCCAGCGGCGTGCTGATGGCGATCTTCTTTACTGCCGCCGCGCAGCAACTGGCCGCGGGCGAGGCGCTGCCCTCCGCCCTGCAACAGGGACTGGAAAAAATGAAGCAGTATGGCGGCGCGCAGCTGGGCGATCGTACCCTGATCGATGCGCTGCAACCGGCTATCGAGGCGATGGTTGCCGGCAAATCACTGGCGGAGGTGGCGGAAGCGGCGCAGCAGGGCAGTGAAGCCACTGCCAGCATGGGTCAGGCCAAAGCGGGACGGTCCTCCTATCTCAACAGCGATAACCTCAACGGCGTGCCCGATCCGGGTGCGGTGGCGGTGGCGCGGGTGTTTGCCGCTCTGAGTAACGGTTAACGCGACAGGCGCGGTTAAGTAAGTAATCGCGCCTGTAAAAAGGCCAGAAACTGACGGTTTACTTCGCTGCGCTGACGGTGCTGCGGGTAAACCGCATTCAGCGCTAGCGATGGCGGATGAAAAGAGTCCAGCACCGTCACCAGTTCACCACGCTGCAGCGCCGGACCGACAATAAATTCCGGCAGCAGCACCAGCCCCAGGCCCGCCAGCGCCGCGTCACGTAATACTTCACCGTTATTGCTCACCATCGGTCCCTGTACCGCCAGCAGTTTTCGTTTGCCGCTGACCTGCAACTCCCAGCCATTCTGACCTTCACGGCCATAGCGCAGACAGGCATGTTGCAGCAATTCGTCCGGCTGTTGTGGCGTTCCGGCCCGGGCTAAATAGGCCGGGCTGCCACAAATGACCCGTTTCAGTTCGCCTAACGGACGGGCAATCAGCGTGGAGTCGGCCAGCGCGCCGATGCGGATCGCCATATCCACCCCTTCGCCAATCACATCGACATAGCGATCGGCCAGTTCAATCTGGAACTGCAGCGCCGGATGCTGACTGAGAAACTCGGCGATCAGCGGCGAAAGATGATTCATACCGAATGACATCGGCAGGTTGATACGAAAACTGCCGCGCAGGATCTGACGCTGTTCCGATACCGCCAGCTCCGCTTCCTGAATGTCATCGAGAATGCGCTGGGCGTGCTGAGCAAACAGCGAACCGGCATCGGTCACCGACAGTTTGCGGGTGTTGCGAACCAGCAGTCGTGCGCCAAGCGACGCTTCCAGCGCGGCCATCCGACGGCTTACATACTGCTTCGATAACATCAACTGGTCAGCCGCGGCGGTAAAATTACCGGCATGAATGACGGCGACATAAATCCGGAGGTCTTCGATCTGCATAAGGTCTGCTTTCTGGTGACCCTGCTGCGCACGGTCACTGATGAGGGATCATAAGCGTTAACTTATAACGATTAACGCGTCAAAGGACAACGTAGCGCTGAGGCGAGCAGTTATTCGGGTAGATAGCGGGTTAAAAACCGTTAAATCGTGCAAAACAGTTATATTTAACAGGCAGCATTCGGCAGCAGACCGTTAATCTGCCGCAATTTAACCTGATAATGACCCTGTAAAGGAGTGGCTGGTGAAGAAATTACTCTGTGCAATGATGCTGGCGACACTGCCTGCAACCACCCTGGCAGCATCCGTGTTTACCCTGCAATCCAGCGACTTCAGCGATAATGCGCTACTGGATAAAAAATTTGCCGGTGCTAATAAAAGTAATCCGGCCTGCACCGGCGAAAATATCTCACCGCAACTTTACTGGTCTGCCTTACCCGCCGGCACCCGCAGTCTGGCGCTGCTGATCACCGATCCGGTCGGTGCCAAAGGGCTGGGGGTGACGCATATGGTGGCGTATAACATCGCACCGACGCGCAGCGCCTTTGCGCAGGGCGAGCTGACGCAGGGCAAAGGCTATACCGGCGGCAAAAACACCCCCGGCACCGCTCACTATTATGGGCCGTGTCCACCGGCTGGCAGCGGTCTGCACCACTACAATTTTGTGTTGATCGCTACCGATCTGCCGGCGGGGCAGTTAAAAGCGGGATTAACCCAGACGGAATTGTTGAGCCAGCTCAAGGGACACGCGCTGGGCGCGGCCAGTACCGTGGGTCGTTTCAGTAATGAATAATCCGGCGTGAAGCTGTTCCCGCAGGCGTATCAGCCCTGCGGGAACAGCGGCGGTCACACGGCGCTGAACATCTCGCGGATGCGCTGAGCGATGTAAGCCGTATGGGTTTCCAGCGCAAAATGGCCGCTCTCCAGCATCTCAACCACTGCCTGCGGATTATCCCGTTGCCAGGCCGCCGCGCCAGGCGGAATGAAAAACGGATCGTGCTTGCCCCATATCACCAGCGTGGGCGGCTGCTGCTGACGGAAGAAGGCCTGAAAGGCGGGATAGAGTTTCAGGTTACTGGCGTAATCCAGAAACAGCGCCAGCTGAATCGCTTTATTGCCGGGGCGATCCATCAACAGTGTGTCGAGGGTATAGCTCTCCGGTGCGATCAGCTGAGGATCGCTGACGCCATGCAAATATTGCCACTTAATGCCTTCCGGCGTCAGGATGGCGTCGCGGATCACCTTGCCATTTGCTTCACTCGGATTGTCCCAGTAAGCCCGCACCGGTGCCCAGGCGTCACCCAATCCCTCAAGATAAGCATTGCCGTTTTGTGAAATCAGCCCACTGACGCGTTCCGGATAGGCCAGCGCCAGTCGCAGCCCGGCAGGCGCACCGTAATCGAACACATACATCGCATACCGTTCCAGCCCCAGAGCATCCACCAGGGCAGTCAGCGTCTGGCCGAAGGCATCAAAGGTCCATTGATAATTGCGTTCCGCAGGAACGTCGGTAAAGCCGAAGCCGGGCAAATCAGGGGCGATAATGTGGAATTTATCGGCCAGCAGTGGAATCAAATCGCGGAACTGATGGGAGGAAGTGGGGAAGCCGTGCAGCAACAACAGGACAGGCAACGCGGGATCACCCGCTTCACGATAAAAAATATTAACGCCGTCGGCCTGCTGATAACGGTATGAGATCGGGTGCGGTTGAATCGACATAGTCTGCTCCTGTAACTGTTAAAATGGATTTTAGTGGTTACCTGAAGATCATTATGCGCCAGTTATGTAACCAGTAAAGACATATTTAAGAGGTTACAAAAAGCCATGGTAACTGTTCAAAGGTGATTTTATCGGTTACATTAAGCGCAGATAAGGGTGTCGGCACAGGACAAAAAGATGGCGAACAAACAATCAATCAACCCGCAGGGCCCGTGGTTTCTGGCCGATCATCCGGCGCTGGATTTCATCAATACGCTGGCGTTAGTTGACGGCCAGCCGCACGATTTCTGGCAAACCGATGGCGATGTTGAGGCGTGGCTACAGCAGGCCAGGCTGGCACCGGATACGCCCCACGGCCGCTATGAAGTGGGCGCGCTGTTGCAGGCGGCGCGGCAGTTACGGCAGATTATTCGTGATGCGGTGCAGCAGCGTAAAGCGGGCGCTGCCGTTGATCCGCAGGCGCTCAATGCTTATCTCAGCGAGGCGGACAGCCATCTGCAGCTGGTTAATGACGATAACGGTGCGCTACAACTGCGGCGGGTCTATGCGGATCACACTGCGGCGCAGCGGCTGGGGCAGGTCGCGGAACAGGCCGCGATGTTGCTGACCGGGGAAGAGATGAGCCGGATACGCGCCTGCGAACATCCGGCCTGTATCCTGTGGTTTTACGATCGTACCAAAGCGCATCGTCGTCGCTGGTGTAGCATGGCGCTGTGCGGAAACCGGGCTAAAGTGGCGCGGTTCAGGCAGCTGAATCCGGCGGGAAAGTAACGGACGGCAGATAAAAAAACACCCTGCAAAAGCAGGGTGTGAGCCAAGTTATTTAGCCGGTGCCGCTGTGGGCTTAGAGCGTTTACGCAGCTTATCAATCAGGCGCTGCGCTTCCGCTTTGGTTGCCACTGCGGGTGACGAACCGGTCAGCGGCTGGCGGGCGGTTTCATGCACCGTGAGGATAGTAATCAGACCAATCACGCCGGCACCCATCATGTAATAAGCGGGCATCATGTTGTTTTTGGTGGTATCCACCAGCCAGGCGGTGATCAGCGGCGTGGTGCCACCGAACAGCGAGACTGACAGGTTGAAACCGATCGCCAGTGCGCTATAGCGAATGTCAGTGGTAAACAGCGCTGGCAGGGTAGAGGGCATAGTGCCGCTAAAGCAGGTGTGCAGCACGCCCAGAATCAGCAGTCCGCCGAATACCGCCCACATATTGCCGGAACCGATCAGCATAAAGCTGGGGATCGCCAGCAGAATCAGACCGACCGCGCCAAAACCAATCACCGGACGACGTCCGATGCGGTCCGTCCAGCGACCCCACAGCAGCGTCAGCGGCATCATCACAAACATCGCCACCATCACCAGCAGCAGGCCGCTCAGTTCAGGCAGGCCCAGCACGCCGGTCAGATAGCTCGGCATGTAGGAGGTCAGCATGTAGTTGGAGACGTTAAACAGCAGCACCAGGCCAATACATTTCAGCATCGGTGCGCGGTATTTGCTCAGCATCTGCATCAGCGTCAGACGCGGCTTGCTCTGCTCCAGCGCCTCCTGTTTTTCCATGTGCTGCTGGAATGCCGGCGTCTCTTCCAGTTTCAGACGGACATACAGCCCGAACAGGCCGAGTGGCGCGGCGATAAAGAACGGTACGCGCCAGCCCCATGACATCATCGCGTCATTCGACATCAGGGTCGTCATCACCGTCACCAGGCTGGCGCCTAGCAGGTAACCGCCGATGGTGCCAAACTCAAGGAAGCTGCCCATAAAGCCACGGCGTTTATCGGTGGAGTATTCGGCGATAAAGGTTGCCGCACCGCCATATTCACCGCCGGTGGAGAAGCCCTGAATCAGACGCGCCACCAGCAACAGGATCGGAGCCATGATCCCTATCGACGAATACGCCGGGATCAGCCCGATACAGAAGGTGCCGATCGACATCATAATCATGGTCATCGCCAGCACTTTTTGTCGGCCGATTCGGTCGCCAAGCGGACCGAACACCAGACCCCCAATCGGGCGCACCAGGAAGGCGGCAGCAAAGGTACCAAAGGTCGCGATCAGCTGAACCGCGTTATTGGCATCCGGAAAGAAAACTTTGCCGATAATCACGGCGAGATAGCTGTACACGCCAAAATCAAACCACTCCATCGCATTACCCAGCGCGGCAGCGCCAACGGCACGCTTCAGCATGTCGTTATCGATCACGGTAATGTCATCAACAGTCAGCTCTTTTTGCTTCCTGTTCCAGAAGTGCTTCTTTGGATGTTCAGACGATGAGTTTCTGGTGTCCATATTCTCCTCAAGTGCTTCAATGAAGGAGTCTTATAGCTTTCGCAGCCGCAAAATAATGTTCAGAAGAAACCGTGGAAATGAAAGCTATAAGAAGCCGAATAATATTTAAGTGAAGCGGCAAGTAACCGCAGCCGCCAAACCTTAGACCATTATTGTAAGTTATTGCAAGTTTTCGGGGGAAATAACCGCAATTCTTGACAAATGCAGCACGCTGCGCTTGTTCATCGGTTCTTACGCTTATCAATATTTTGTTACCTGATTGGAGAATTTATTATCAGAATGGCTGGCGCTGATTATTATTATTGCGGCTCGCGTCAGCCAAATAATTTCAGCGCTGCGATGCGATCGAGGGCACGCATAATTAAATCCGTCTCTGCCGTCAGGCTGATGCGAATATAGTGCTGACCTGCCGGGCCAAATCCTTCGCCAGGCGCAACCAGCAGATGCGCCTGCTCCAGTAGCAGGGCGGCAAACTGCTTGCCGGTCAAGCCTGGCGGGGCCGCCAGCCAGAGGAAAAAGGTGCCCTGCGCGGCGCGTACCGGCCAGTGCAGGGCGGCCAGTTTAGCCAGCACCTGCACCCGCCGCTGATGCCAGCATTCGGTCAGCTGCGCGATCTGTTCAGACGGCAGTCCCAGTGCGGTGATGGCCGCATCCTGCACTGCGCCAAATACCGTGCTGTAACTGTGGGTGTGCAGCTTTTTAAACGCCGCAATAATCGAGGCATTCCCGACCGCAAAGCCGACCCGCCAGCCCGCCATCAGAAAGCTTTTCGACAGGGTATAAACTTCCACTCCCCAGGCTTTGGCGTCGGGTTGGGCCAGCAGGCTGATCGGCTGCTCGCTGCGCTGACTGCCGACGGTGGCATAGGCGAAGTCGTGCACCAGCGGAACGTGATGCTGGCGGGCGAACGCCAGCGCATCAGCAAACAGGTCGGGCGTCGCCAGCGCACCGGTCGGGTTATGTGGATAATTAAGCAGCAGCAGTCCGGCACGGGCCGCTATCTGAGGCGGAATGCGGCTGAAATCGGGCAGAAAAGCGTTGCGTTCCTCCAGCGGAATGCCATAAAAGTCGGCATTCGCCTGGCGCGCCGCAGAGCGATAAAGTGGATAGCAGGGATCGGTTGAAATCAGCACCTGGCCCGGATTCAGCAGGGCGCGCGGCAGGCCGGTGACCGCAATGTGCGCCCCCTGAAATACCGCGACTTCGCTTTCAGCATCGAGCGTCACGCCATACTGGCGCTGATAAAAGGCGGCAATAGCCTGGCGCAGCGCCGGTTTGCCCCAGAAAGAGGGATATTCATGATTATCAGGCTGCGTCACTGCCGTCTGCAGTGAGTCAATTATCGCGGGCGGCGTCGGCTGACGCGGGCTGCCTGACGAGAGATCGATTAACGGCAGGCGCGGATCATCCACCTGCGCTGCCTGCTTTTCTAACCGGCTGAAAAGGTTTTCCTCCAGCCCTGCTACCAGTTCTGATGCTGCAAACTCCGCCATAATGTCCCCGAAAATCGCCTGCTAAGCGGCAGAGCATGACACAGCCGGGTGATCAATATTTAGCAGAAATAACGCTATCGATTGCCGTTAAATGAATTTCCAGCAGGCAACTATCGTTAGCATAAAAAAGCCAAAGCGACGGGCGGATTTTAACTATTCCTGGTTATCGCGGCTGTGATTAAATCGATTTTTCTCACAATAATGAAGAAGGTTTTTTTATGCGCATCAGTGTTAAGGGAACGCTTTATTTACTGGCCGCCGCCGTAACGTTAATTTCTGCCGCCCAGGCAGCCGAAGAGAAAGTGATTCGGATTGGCTTTAATCCCGGACCGTATAAAGAGCAGTTTGAACAGGGTGTCGCGCCCTGGTTAATTAAGCAGGGATATAAAATCGAATATAAAGATTTCAGCGATGGTATTCAGGTTAATGACGCGGTACACCGAGGGTCGATTGACGCCAATATCATGCAGCATCCGGTCTATCTCAAATCGGTGAATGACCGGCTCGGCATAGATAACGTCGGCATTGTTCAGGTGCCGACTCCGCCGATGGGGCTCTATTCTGAACGGGTTAAACAGCTGCCAACCCCGACGCCGGGCACCACCGTCTCGGTGCCTAATCAGCCCTCTAATGAATATCGCGCGGCGCTGCTGTTGCAGAGCATCGGCTGGCTGAAGATCAGCCCTGACAGTGACGCAGCGACCTTTTCACAGAAAAATATCAGCGACAATCCGTATAAAATCGTGCTGAAAGAGATGGACAACGCGCAGCAGGTACGCGCACTGCCAGACGTCGATTTTGGCGTGATTCAGGGAAATTTCGCCGTATCAAGCGGCATGAAACTGAGTTCAGCGCTGAAGCTGGAAGCGCCGACCAGCCAGTTTATTAACGTGGTGACGGTAGCCGGTAAAAATAAACAGGCGGCGTTTGCCCGCGATATTATTGCCGGTTATCACTCCCCGGAATTCAGGCAGTATATTGTCAGCCAGCCAAAATATAGCGGCTATCTGCTGCCAGACTATTTCAAATGAGTCAACCGGCTATTGTCTTCCGCCAGCTGAGCAAAACGTTCTCGCGCAATGGCGTTGAGGTTCGGGCACTGGATAACATCAACCTGACCATTAATCAGGGGGATATTTTTGGCGTCATTGGCACCAGCGGTGCGGGAAAAAGTACCCTGCTGCGAATGATTAATCATCTGGAAACGCCGACCGTGGGCACGGTTGAGGTGCAGGGTGAAGCGCTGCAGGGCATCAGTAAATCGCGCTTAATCCAGGTTAAAAAGCAGATCGGCATGATCTTCCAGCATTTCAATTTACTGAATGCCAGAACGGTGTTTCACAATGTGGCTATCCCGCTGATTTTACAGGGACGGGATAAGGCTTTTATTCGCGCACGGGTCGACGAGCTGCTGGCGTTCGTCAACCTGAGTGACAAAGCCCACAGCTACCCGGATGAACTCTCCGGCGGCCAGAAGCAGCGCGTCGGGATTGCTCGCGCGCTGGCAACCAACCCGGCGATCCTGCTGTGTGACGAAGCCACCTCAGCGCTGGACCCGCAGACCACGGTTCAGATCCTGTTGCTGTTACAGGAGATCAACCAGCGTTACGGCATCACTATCGTTCTGATTACCCATGAAATGTCGGTGGTGCAGAAGATTTGCAACAGGGTGGCGGTGATGGCGCAGGGCCAGATTGCTGAACAGGGCGACGTGCTGGCGGTGTTTGCCGATCCGCAACAGCCGGTCAGCGCCAGTTTCGTGCAGTCAGTGATCCACGATCGTCTGCCACAGCAGACGCTGGCGCTGCTGAGCCAGCAGCCGAACCTGCAGTCGCTGCGGCTGGAGTTTGTCGGCAGCACCGCCCAGCAGCCGATTATTCATCGCCTGATCCGGCACTACGCGGTGGAGGTCAACATCCTGTTCGCCAATATGTCCGAAGTGCAGAGCACCATCCTCGGCTTCATGATCGTGCAGCTCAGCGGGGAACCGGCGCAGATCGCGGCGGCGAAGGATTTTCTGACGGAAACAGGAGTGAAAATCAGCCATGTCTGATCTGTTTGAAACGGCGGTGACCGGCGACCAGTTTCTGATCGCCTTGCAGGACACTCTGGTGATGGTCAGCGTATCGCTGGGGTTTGGCGCGCTGCTCGGCCTGCCGCTCGGCGTGATTCTGGTGATTTGCCGTCCCGGTGGCATCATGCCGCACCGGCTGGTGCATCAGATACTGAATCCGCTGGTGAACATTATCCGTTCGCTGCCGTTCATTATCCTGCTGATTACTATTCTGCCGCTGACGCGCCTGCTGGTGAATACCACCATCGGCACGGCCGGGGCGATCGTGCCGCTGGTGATTTTTATTGCGCCCTATATTTCGCGGCTGGTGGAGAGCGCGCTGCTGGAGGTGGATGAGGGCATTCTTGAATCCGCCAACGCCATGGGGGCCACCACGTTGCAGACCATCTGGTACTTCATGCTGCCGGAAGCCGCCTCGTCGCTGGTGCTTGCCCTGACCACCGCCACCATCGGATTGCTGGGTGCTACCGCTATGGCCGGAACGGTCGGCGGCGGCGGGATCGGGGATCTGGCCATCACCTACGGCTATCAGCGCTTTGATGCCTTTGCCACCATCACCACCGCGCTGGTGCTGATCGTTATCGTTCAGCTGTTACAAACCCTGGGGACGCGCCTGTCGCGTCGTATTCGCCGCGAGTAGCCGATGAAAAACAATGATTTAGCTGTGATGCACTGGGGCACCTATCACGTCACCACCGAACAGGGACGGCTGACGGCGGTCAGACCGGTGGCGTGGGATCGTAATCCTTCTTTGATCGGCCAGTCACTGCCGGAGGCGGTACAAGGCAACAGCCGGGTAAAATATCCGGCGGTGCGGCTGGGTTATCTGCAGGGCAAGCCCGCGTCGCGCCAGTCGCGCGGCAAAGAGCCGTTTGTTGAGGTGAGCTGGGATCACGCGCTGCGGCTGGTGGCGGACGAGCTGGCACGGGTACGACAGCAGCACGGCAATCAGGCGATTTACGCCGGGTCATATGGCTGGTCGAGCGCCGGACGTTTTCATCATGCGCAGAGTCAGCTGCATCGCTTTTTTAACGGCTTTGGTGGCTATACCGCCAGTTCCAACACTTACAGTATTGCCGCCGGTGAACGCACCTCGCCGCATATCCTCGGCGATCTGGACACTCTGCAACGTCAGCACACTCACTGGCCGGTGCTGGCGCAGCACTGTGAGCTGTTTGTGGCCATCGGCGGGCTGCCACTGCGTAATGCTCAGGTGAATGGCGGCGGAGCCAACGATCACGCGCTGGCGCACTGGCTGACCACGTTGCGCCGCAACGGCACCCGCTTTATCAATATCAGCCCGGTCAGAAACGATCTGTCGGCGGTAGCGGATGCGGAATGGCTGGCGATTCAGCCGGGTTCCGATACCGCCCTGTTGCTGGCGATAGGTCAGGTATTGATTGCCGAATCCCGTTACGACGCCCGCTTTGTTGCCCGCTGCACGGTGGGATTCGATCACTATGCCGCTTATCTGAGCGGCGCGCGGGATGGAGTGGTCAAATCGCCGGAATGGGCCGCGCCGCTGACCGGCCTGCCGGCGGCGCAGATCCGCCAGCTGGCACGGCAGATGGCGGAATGCAAAACAATGATCAATATTGCCTGGTCGGTGCAGCGTGCGCGGCAGGGCGAACAGGCTTTCTGGGCGGCGGTGGCCACTGCCGCGCTGCTGGGTCAGATTGGCACGCCGGGGGGCGGGCTGGGTTTTGGCTATGCTTCGACCAATCTGGCGGGGGCAGCACGGCGTCAGTTTTCCGGTCCGCGACTACCTGCCGGTCACAATCCGGTGCAGCAGAACATTCCGGTGGCGCGTATTGCTGACATGCTGCTGAACCCCGGCGGCGGTTACGCGTTTGATGGCCAGCAGCGGACCTATCCCGATATCCGCCTGGTCTACTGGGCGGGCGGCAACGTTTTCCATCACCATCAGGACCTGAATAAGCTGGTGCGCGCCTGGCAACAGCCAGAGACCATTATCGTGCATGAGCAGTTCTGGACCGCGCAGGCAAAGTTCGCCGATATTGTGTTGCCCGCCACCACCGCGCTGGAGCGCGAAGATATCGGCAGCGCCAGCAATGACGGTTTTATCATCGCCATGCCGCAGCATCTGGCACCGCTGGCGGCATCGCAGTCTGACTATGCGATTTTTGCCGCCCTGGCGCAGCGGCTTGGCTTTGCTGACCGCTTCACCGAAGGACGCGATGAACGGCAATGGTTAGCGGCAATCTACGATCAGGCCCGACCCCGCGCCGCAGAGCAGGGCATCACGCTGCCCGACTTCGAGACGTTCTGGGCGAGCGGCAAGCTGGAATATCCGTTACCTGACACGCCGCAGGTGCTGTTGCAGGCGTTTCGTGACGATCCTGAAGCGGCACCGCTAACCACCCCGTCAGGCCGGATTGAGCTGTTTTCGCAGACGGTCGCCGATTACGGTTACGCCGAAGCGCCGGGTTTCGCCTGGTGGGACCCGGATGAATATCAGGCGCAGCAGCAGGAGAAGCAGCAGTGGCCGTTGCATCTGCTCTCCAGCCAGCCGCGTACCCGACTGCACAGTCAGTACGATCATGGCCGCATTAGCCAGCAGACTAAGATTGCCGGACGCGAG
This sequence comes from Pantoea sp. AN62, assembly GCF_050432985.1. Classification (NCBI taxonomy): domain Bacteria; kingdom Pseudomonadati; phylum Pseudomonadota; class Gammaproteobacteria; order Enterobacterales; family Erwiniaceae; genus Pantoea; species Pantoea sp. AN62. The sequence goes on from NZ_JBNPYB010000020.1 coordinate 55,207, forward strand.
CCGCTGTGGATGCATCCGGATGACGCCAGCCCGCGCGGCATTGGCGAAAACAGCATCGTGAAGGTGTTTAATGCGCGCGGAGCGGTGCTGGCGGGCGTCCATCTGACGCGGGATATCCGGCCTGGTGTCGTGCAGATGTCGACCGGCGCCTGGTATGACCCGCTGGAGCAGGACGGCGAGCTGCCGCTGGATAAACACGGCAATCCCAACGTGCTGACCCGCGATTGTGGCAGTTCACGGCTGGGGCAGGGATGCAGTGCCCAGACCTGCTTTGTCGATATCGCGCTTTATAGCCAGCGACTGCCTGCTATTACCGCCTGGCAGCCGCCGGAGTTTGTTCACTGGCCGGCAGAATAATCGTTGAAAATTGAGCGGCTTAAGAATAATCGGGATATTCCCGCCGACTGAATATCGATAGCAGGATTAGTTGGTAGTTAAACACCCGGTGAACTGGCAAGGTTAATTCATTCCATGCCAACAGGGTGTCAATAATGAGTAAGATAGCGCCGTCAGAATTACCGATAATTGATTTCGCGTTATTGTCCGGTAATAAACAGCAGCAACAACAGTGTCTGGAAAAATTAGGCCAGGCAGCACGTGATGTCGGCTTCTTTTATTTAATTAATCACGGTATTGATGCTGAATTATTAAATGCGGTACAGCGCGTTGCCCGGGATTTTTTTGCGCTGCCCGAGCAGGAAAAATTATCGGTACAAATGGCCAACTCGCCCCATTTCCGCGGCTATAACCTTGCCGGTGTGGAAATTACCCGGAGCCAGCCTGACTTCCGCGAACAGTTTGATATTGGTGCAGAACGCGAAGCTCTGCCGGTGACCGCCGATTCACCCGCCTGGCAGCGGATGCAGGGACCCAATCAGTGGCCCGCCGCGCAGCCCGAGCTGCAAACGGTGGTGACCCGCTGGCAGCAGGAGATGACCGCGGTTGCGCTGGAGCTGCTGCGGGCCTTTGCCGAGGCGCTGGATCTGCCGCGTCACGCCTTCGACAATCTGTATGGCGACTACCCCAACGAGCATATCAAGCTGATCCGCTATCCCGGCCGCACCGATGGCGAGTCACGCCAGGGCGTGGGTGCGCATAAAGATTCCGGTTTCCTGACGCTGCTGTTGCAGGACGACCAGCCGGGATTGCAGGTTGAGGTCACGCCTGACCACTGGATTGACGCATCGCCGTTGCCAGGCGCTTTTGTGGTGAATATCGGTGAACTGCTGGAGCTGGCCACCAACGGCTATCTGCGTGCCACCGTACATCGGGTGGTGTCGCCTCAGCAGTCCAGCGAGCGGTTATCGATCGCCTTCTTCCTCGGTGCACAGCTTGATGCGGTGGTGCCGGTCTATCAGCTGCCGCCTTCACTGGCGCAACAGGCGCAGGGACCGAGCAGCGATCCGCTTAATCCGCTGTTACGTGAGGTCGGCTGGAACTACCTCAAAGGGCGCTTACGTTCCCATCCTGAAGTCGCGCAGCGTTTCTATCCCGAACAACTTCAACACTCCTAATCCTAAGAGAAAAATGATGATCAAAAAGCGCGTTTTAGCCCTTGCCGGGCTGACTTTACTGATTGCACAGAGTTTACAGGCGGCACCTTTACGTGTGGCCGCCGATCCGGTGCCGCACGCGGAAATTCTGGAATATGTCAAAACACTCGATCCGAAACTCGATTTTAACATCGTCGAGCTGAGCGGAGGCGTTAATGCCAACGAGCTGCTGGCGTCCGGTGACGTTGACGCCAACTACTTCCAGCATCTGCCTTATCTGAAAGATCAGGAAAAAGCGCTGGGGAAAACCTTCGCTATAGCGGCCAGCGTGCACATTGAGCCGCTGGGCATTTACTCCCATAAAGTGAAAAGCCTGTCGGCCCTGCCGCAGGGGGCCAGCATCGCGGTGCCCAATAACACCACCAACCTGAGCCGGGCGCTGTGGCTGTTGCAGGATAAAGGGCTGATTAAACTTGGCGCGCAGGGCGAAGCGGGTTCAACGCTGGTGACGCCGAAAGATATCAGCGACAACCCGAAACAGATCAAAATTATCGAGATCGAGTCACCGCAACTGCCGCGGGCGCTGGATGATGTCGATGCGGCGGTCATCAACGGCAATTACGCGCTGGAGGCGGGACTGACGCCAGCGAAAGATGCGCTGGGACTGGAGTCTGCCAGCCACAATCCTTACGCCAACCTGCTTGTTACCACGCCAGCGCTGGCAAAAGATCCGCGTATTCTGCAACTGGCGAAAGATCTGCGCTCGCCACAGGTGGCCGATTTCATCCGTAAAAACTATCACGGCTCGGTGATACCGGTAGCGGACCCGCAGCATGATTAAACTCTCGCATCTCAGTAAACACTACCCCGGCGCGGCGACCCCCGCGCTGGATGACCTGTCGCTGACCATCGAAGAGGGAACGATTTTTGGCATTTTAGGCCGCAGCGGCGCCGGAAAAAGTACCCTGCTGCGTTGCCTGAACCGGCTGGAAAGCCCCTCCAGCGGCCAGATCGAGATCGACGGCCAGGACATCGCCGCCATGAGCCTGGCGCAGTTGCGCCAGCAGCGGCAGCAGATGGGCATGATCTTCCAGCACTTCAATCTGCTGCACTCGCGCAATGTACACGACAACATCGACCTGCCGCTGGAGATCGCCGGCGTGCCGGCGGCGGCGCGGCGTCAGCGGGTCAGCGAACTGCTGCAACTGGTCGGTCTGGAGCACTTTGCCCGCGCCTGGCCGTCACAGCTCTCCGGCGGACAGAAGCAGCGGGTCGGCATTGCCCGCGCGCTGGCCGCCCGACCGCGTTATCTGCTGTGTGATGAAGCGACCAGCGCGCTCGATCCTGAAACCACCGGCTCGATTCTGGACTTACTGGCTGATATCCAGCAGCAGCTCAATATCACTATCGTATTAATCACCCACGAAATGACGGTGGTCAAACGCATCTGCGAAGGTGCCGCGCTGCTGGAGCAGGGGCGGCTGGTGGAGAGTGGTTCCCTGAGCCAGATCATGTCACGTGAAGAGGGACGCCTGCGGCAGATGCTGCTGCAGGATGGCGCAGCGGATCGGGCATTTATCGAGAAATATCAACGTGGAGCCGTAACACGATGCGTAGCCTGACCAGCGAACGTTTTCAGCAACTGCTGCTGAACGCCACCGCAGAAACGCTTTACATGGTGCTGCTGGCCGCGCTCTTTACTGTGGCAATCGGTTTGCCGGTCGGGGTCGTGCTGTTTCTGACCCGCCCGCAGGGCATTCTGCCTAACCGGGGCGTGTCATGGCTGCTGAATGCACTGGTTAACATTGGCCGGGCGCTGCCGTTTGTGGTGCTGTTGATCGCGTTGATTCCGTTTACCCGCTTGCTGGTCGGCACCACGCTGGGCAGCACGGCGGCGATCGTGCCGATCACCCTGGGCGCTTTTCCCTTTTTTGCCCGCATCGTCGAAAACGCGCTGGATGAGGTGGATCGAGGACGGATTGAAGCGGTGGTATCGATGGGCGGCACCCTGTGGCATATCGTCAGCCGCGTGCTGCTGCCGGAAGCCTTACCGGCGTTGGTGGCGGGCATTACCCTGACGATTGTGATGCTGATTGGCTTCTCGGCAATGGCCGGTGTGGTCGGCGGTGGGGGATTGGGCGATCTGGCGATCCGTTACGGTTATCAGCGTTTTGATAACCAGATTATGGCCGCCACCATCGTGGTGCTGCTGGCGCTGGTGATGCTGATTCAAAAACTGGGCGATCGGCTGGTCCGCTCGCTGGCCTATCGTCGCTAAGGGGGATTGATGTTTCGTGTGATGTCGCCGAAAGGCTATCTGCAACGTCCCGGCCTGCGGGCAGAGGTGGGTGAAATCATCCGGCCGCTGGCCACACATATTCACATTCTGACCTCGCCGCGCGCCTGGCAGGCGGTTAATCCGCAGCTGAGTATCAGCCTGGAGCGGGCCGGCATACGCTGGCAGCTCGACGTTTTAAACGGCGAATGTACCGATGCGGCGATTGCCGGGCTACAGCAGCAGGTGCAGACGCACGGCGCATCGCTGATTCTGGCGATTGGCGGCGGGCGGGTGCTGGACTGCGCCAAAGCGGTCAATGATGCGCTGCCGCAGGTCCGGCTGGTTAACATGGCGACCGTAGCAGCGACCTGTGCGGCCTGGTCACCGCTGGCGATTATTTACAATCAGCAGGGCGGTCATCTGCGCAGCCAGCCGCTCAGCAGCATGCCGGAGTGGATTCTGGTCGACAGCGAGGTGATTGCCGCCAGCGATGTACGTTATCTGCGCGCCGGAATGGTGGATGCGCTGGCGAAATGGATTGAGTTTGAACCCTATCAGCGGCAGACGCCGCATCAACTGGCACTGGATTTGAAAGTTAACGCCGCCAGGCAGGCGCTGGAGTGGTGCGAGCGCTGGGGCGAGGAGGCGGTGGCAGCCAACGTCGCGCAGCAGGTCACGCCCGCGCTGGAAAAGATTATCGAAGCCAATATTGTGCTGGCCGGGCTGGCGAACAGTATTCAGGACAGCCTGCCACGCCAGGATTTGCTCATGTTATTCATGACCGTCAGACGCATCAGCCTGAGCTTCACCACTGGCTGCACGGTGAAAAAGTCGGCTTCAGCCTGCTGGTACATTCTCTGATCGAGCAGGATAACGGGCAGGTCGAGCCGACGCTGTTATCGCTGCTGCGGCGTTTCAACAGCCCGCTGACGCTGCCCGCCGGGATCGACGACGCCACGCTGCAACAGATCGCCCGTGAGATTCATTTCCCCGACGCCAGCCTGGCGGATCTGCCCTTTACTATCGACCCGTACAAGCTGGAACAGGCGCTACGGGCGACCGCGACCTTTAAACCGTAAATGCGGTCTGCACCATCGCCGATAAACATCGCTTGCTAACCTACTAACCGTAACCTACCTTTAGTAACTTAATAGTGATGAAGGAGGTGACGACCATGCACGCATTAATTGTGACGGCCCATCCCGATCGGGATGCACATACTCACCGCGTTGCGGAGCAGCTTGCGCGCGGCATCATTGCCAGCGGTCAGCATAGCGTTGAACAGGCTGACCTGGCGGCTGAAGGGTTTGATCCGCGTTTTACTCTTCATGACGTGCGGCAGTTTAAAGGCCAGGCTGCTTCGCCGCCTGATGTGCTGGCTGAACAGCAGCGGGTGGATCGCGCCGACGCGCTGGTACTGGTCTATCCGATCTACTGGTGGTCATTTCCGGCGCAGCTAAAAGGCTGGATTGATCGGGTCTTTACCCAGGGCTGGGCTTACCAGGAGCAGGAAGGGAGGATAGTGAAACGTCTCGGCCATCTTCCGGTTCATCTGCTGGCGCTGGGGGCGGCCGATACGCGGACCTATCTGCGGCACGGCTACTTCGCCAGCATGCGCAATGAAATTGAGCACGGCATCTTCGATTACTGCGGCGCACCGGTGGTGACCAGCGAACTGTTGCTGACCGGCGATGAGGGCTATCCTGAGTCGCACTATCAGCAGGCCCGGCAGTTGGGTCAGCGTTTGTTTGTCGATCGGAGATCTCATGACCAGTGAAAAGTCCGCCAGGCCGCGCCTGTCGCGTGAAGCCCGGCGCAGACAGTTGTTAGACGTTGCATGGCAGTTAATGCAGGCCGAAGGCAGTGATGGCCTGACGCTGGCGCGGGTCGGTGATGCCGCCGGGGTCAGTAAGCCGGTGGTGTACGACCACTTCACAACCCGTCATGGTTTGCTGGCGGCCCTGTATGCTGATTTTGATCGTCGCCAGACCGAACTGATGGAAGCGGCCATGCGCGCCGCGTCACCGCGGTTGCAGCAAAAAGCGGCGGTGCTGGCCGCCTGTTATGTGGATTGCGTGATGACGGAGGGACGTGAAATCCCTGAATTGTTATCAGCACTCAGCACCTCGCCTGAACTTGCCGCCGTTAAACGTCATTATCAGCTCGACTTTATTGCCCGCTGTCAGCAGTGGTTTGCGCCTTTCAGCGGCGAAAACCGGATTGCTGACGCCGCAATGTGGGGAATGCTGGGGGCGGCAGATGCGATAGCCGGCGCGGTGGTACGCGGCGATATCAGTCAGGCAGAAGGTGAGCAGACGTTAACCGCGGTCATCCTGGCGCTGGTGGCAGGCAGCGGCGAGTCCGGTTGCTGACAGCATAAAAATGGCGGCCCGCAGGCCGCCTAATCCTCAACCACAACGGATGTTGTGTAAGCAGTGGCAACGTACAATGATGATCGTTTACCCTTTCACGCCGCCGGCGGTTAAGCCGCTGACCAGCCAGCGCTGTGCCAGCAGGAAGACCAGGGTGATAGGAATGGCCGAGAGCACCGCCGCCGCGGCGAAATCGCCCCACAGGTAGTTCTGTGGATTAAGGTATTGCTGCATCCCCACCGCCAGGGTGTAACTGTTGACATCGCGCAGCAGCAGCGACGCAACCGGCACCTCGGTGACGGCGGCGATAAACGCCAGAATAAACACCACTGCCAGAATCGGTACCGACAGCGGCAACAGCACCAGCCGGAACGCCTGCCACGGCGTGGCGCCGTCCAGCGCAGCGGCCTCTTCCAGCGAACCATCGATGGTTTCGAAATAGCCCTTAATGGTCCAGACATGCAGTGCGATACCGCCCAGATAGGCGAAAATCACCCCACCGTGAGTATTCAGCCCGATAAAGGGCAGATACTGGCCGAGTCGATCAAACAGGGCATACAGCGCCACCAGCGACAGCACCGCCGGGAACATCTGGAAAATCAGCATCCCCTTCAACAAACTGGCGCGACCGGTAAAGCGCATGCGGGCAAAGGCATAAGCGCAGGTGGTAGAGAGCGCCACAATGCCCAGCGCACTGATGGCCGCAATCTTGACCGAGTTCCACAACCACAACAGCACCGGAAAGGGCGGTGGCGTCACCCGACCATCGGCGTGTTCAACGCTGAAGCCCAGCGCCAGCCGCCAGTGCTCCCAGGAGATCTGCTCCGGGATCAGGCTGCCGGTGGCGAAGTTACCGGCGCGCAGTGAAATGGCGATCACCATCAGCAGTGGAAACAGGATGGCGGCAATAAATAACAGCAGCAGCAGATGCGTCGTCAGCAGACGCAGCCGTTGCGATTTTGGTTGTACCATAGCCATAACAACTCCTTAGCACCTGGTCCATCAGGCTATTTTATGTGTCACTCTGCAGCCGGGCAGTGCGCACAATCCTCACGTACTACCTGTACGCTCCGGTTGTTCCGCGCCTGCCTGCAACGATTACGCCTGGTGGGGCCAGGCTCCTTAGTCGAATTTCATCCGTGACGCTTTCAGGTTAATCACCGCCAGCGCACCCACCAGCAGGAAGATCAGGGTGGCAATGGCCGCCGCCAGACCAAAGTCCTGTCCGCCGCCGCCTTCAAAGGCGATACGCCAGGTGTAGTTGACCAGCAGGTCGGTATAGCCCGCCGGGGTAGTGGTACCGATCCGATCCGGCCCGCCGTTGGTCAGCAGTTGTACCAGCACAAAGTTGTTAAAGTTAAAGGCGAAGCTGGCGATCATCAGCGGCATCAACGGCTTCAGCAGCAGTGGCAGGGTGATCAGGAAAAAGTTTTGCAACGGTCCGGCCCCGTCCATCGCAGAGGCTTCATACAGATCGTCAGGAATCGCCTTCAGCAGTCCCATGCACAGGATCATCATGTAGGGATAACCCAGCCAGGTGTTGACGATAATCAGCATGGTGCGCGCCAGCGTCGGATCGCTGAACCAGGCGGGCTTCACGCCAAACAGCGCGCTGAGCATCACGTTGATCTCACCGAAACTCTGGTTAAACAGTCCCTTGAAGATCAGAATCGAGATAAACGCCGGTACCGCATAAGGCAGGATCAGCATCACCCGGTAAACCGCTTTGCCGCGCAGCGCCTCCCACTGCACCAGACAAGCCAGCACCATACCGACCGCCACGGTCAGCACCACGGTGATCAGTGAGAACAGCAGCGTCCAGCCGAAGATCGCCAGGAACGGCTTCTGAATACCTTCATCGGTAAACACCCGCAGGAAATTCTTCCAGCCGGTATTGACGGTGAAGCCAGGGCTCAGGGTTTCATTCGCCCAGCTACCGTCGGCGTTAATCGCCTGATAGAAACCGGTTTGCGGGTTAGCGCGATAGTGCGTTCCGCTCTGCTGGTTAGTCAGCTCATCCTGCGCGCCAACCTGATACAGCGGCTGGGTGCCGGAGAACTGCCGCAGTGAACTCATGCGTAACTGACGGCCATCCGGCAACACCGCACTGATCTGACTCAGCGCCTGGCGATTGCCGGTGATCACCCGCAGCGTGGCGCGCTCGCCAGCCGGTTGCGCGGCGGGCTGCATTTTCAGCTGCTGTTCACCGCCAAAGCGGAACGGCGGCGAGACAAAATGGTTGCCATTTTCATCCAGCATCAGTTGCCAGCGATCGCCCGCCGGATAGAGCGAGAAACTGACAGCTTCACCCGACTGGAAGGAACGGCTCAGCAGTACCTGCTGCGCCCGCTCAAAGGTGAGCTGGTTGGTGCTGCTGTAGTTGGTAAAGGCGATGGCGATGGTACAGGCGAGCGGAAACAGCACGAATAGCGCCATCCCCGCCACGCCGGGATAAACATAGCGCCAGGCATAGGCGCGACGATTAGCGTAGATCCACAGGCCGAGCGCACTGAGGATCAGCGTCAGCAGCGCAAACAGATATTCACCCTGCGCATACATCAGCACCAGCAGATAGCCGACCAGCAGACAGCAGATCCCGATGAGAACGCTTTTAATCAACAGACCTGGCGTTTTCGGTTTTCCTGACATGATGCGGTTTTCCTTAACGGTCACTCAAGCCGGGTTGCCCCGGCTGTAAAGGGAGGATTACTTTTTCAGGCGCGCCTGGGCATCTTTCAGGGCAGCGTCAACGCTCTGACGACCGCCCAGCGCATTCAGGGTAGCGGTGCGCATGGCGTACCAGAACGCCGCCATCTGCGGGATGTTCGGCATGATATCGCCGTGGCGGGCGTTGCTCATGGTGGCGGCGATACGGGAATCTTTCTCCAGCGTCTGCTGGAATGATTTCAGCGCCACGGCACCCAGCGGCTTGTCTTTGTTAACCGCGTCCAGTCCGGCGTCGGTCAGCAGGTAGTTTTCCAGAAACTCTTTTGCCAGTTCTTTATTGGGGCTGGCGGCGTTGATACCGGCACTCAGCACGCCGACAAAGGCTTTCGACGGTTTGCCGTTCAGCGTCGGTAACTCAGCAACGCCATAGTCGATGCCGCTTTTATCGATGTTGCTCCACGCCCAGGGACCGTTAATGGTCATGGCGGTTTGACCCTTGTTGAAAGCAGCTTCAGCAATCGAGTAGTCGGTATCGGCGTTGAGGGTTTTGGCCTTGACCTGATCGACCAGGAACTGCATGCCCGCTTTGGCTCCGGCGTTATCCACTCCGACATCCTTCACGTCATAACGGCCGTCATTCAGCTTAAAGGCATAAGCGCCACCCGCGGCCAGCAGTGGCCAGGTGAAGTAGGGTTCCTGCAGGTTAAACATGATGGCGCTTTTGCCTTTGGCGCGCATTTGCTTGTCGAGTCCGGCAATCTCTTCCCAGGTTTTTGGCGGTGTCGGCAGCAGCTTTTTGTTGTAAATCAGCGACAGCGACTCAACCGAAATCGGATAGCCGATCAGCTTGCCGTCAAAGCGCACTGCATCCCAGGTGAAGGGGAAGATTTTTTGCTGGAAGCTGGCGTCAGGCGTGATCTCAGCCAGCAGGCCCGATTGTGCGTAGCCGCCAAAGCGGTCGTGAGCCCAGAAAATGATATCCGGGCCATCGCCGGTGGCGGCCACCTGCGGATATTTCTCTTCCATCTTATCAGGATGCTCCACCGTCACTTTAATGCCGGTCTCCTGTTCAAACTTCTTACCGACCTCGGCAAGGCCGTTATAGCCCTTGTCGCCGTTGATCCAGATGACCAACTTGCCTTCCTCAATTTTTGCCACTGCGGATGCTGAAAACAGCACGGCAGAGAGGGCAGAGAGGGCCAGAATTCGTACACCGGTTTTCATCGTCATAAGTCCATCCTGTTTGCGGAAGCGGTGATTGCTCTACCGGCAACATTGTGCGCATCCGTCACCGCTTCTCATCCTCCTTCGCTCTACGCCCTGTGGCTGAGGGGTGTGATCGCGCTGGCAAAAAGCGGGCGAAGCGGCCGGTTACGGGCTAAAAAATCCGGCAGGTCTGCGTTAGCGATCACAAAAAACCGCCGCCGCCCGCCCGCCGCCGCGTCAGCCCGCCTTTCTCCTCCTCCCGCCTCCTCCCCCAGCAGGTTGCGCTGCGGCGGAGGATGTTAGCCCCGCCATCCTTGCGCATAGTGAGCCCCGGAACCCGTCTGCCGAGAGCAGACACGAATGAGCAGCTAAGAGGGAAGGGATCATGGCGAGCGTTGTGCTACGCAATGTCACAAAAGCCTGGGGCGATACGGTGGTGTCGAAAGATATCGATCTCACTATTCGTGAAGGGGAATTTGTCGTTTTTGTTGGCCCATCAGGCTGTGGCAAATCAACACTGCTGCGCATGATTGCCGGACTGGAAACCATCACCAGCGGGGAGCTGCTGATTGGTGACCGCCGCATGAATGAGGTGCCGCCCGCCGAGCGCGGTATCGGCATGGTATTTCAATCCTATGCGCTCTACCCGCACCTGTCGGTGGCGGAAAACATGTCTTTTGGCCTGAAGCTGGCCGGGGTAAAAAAAGCGGAAATCCATCAGCGGGTCAACCAGGTGGCGGAAATCCTGCAACTGGCGCACCTGCTGGATCGCCGTCCTAAAGCGTTATCGGGTGGACAGCGTCAGCGCGTGGCAATTGGCCGCACGCTGGTGGCGGAACCGCGGGTTTTCCTGCTGGATGAACCGCTCTCTAACCTTGACGCGGCGCTGCGCGTCCAGATGCGGATTGAGATCTCCCGTCTGCATAAGCGCCTGAAGCGCACCATGATTTACGTCACCCACGATCAGATCGAAGCGATGACGCTGGCCGATAAGATTGTGGTGCTCGACGCCGGGTGCATCGCGCAGGTCGGCAAGCCGCTGGAGCTTTACCACTATCCCGCCAACCGCTTTGTGGCCGGCTTCATCGGCTCGCCGAAAATGAATTTCCTGCCGGTCAAAGTGACCGCCACCGCCATCGATCAGGTGCAGGTCCGGCTGCCGAATCAGCAGCTGGTCTGGCTGCCGGTCGACAGTGCGGGCGTGCAGGTCGGCAGCAATATGTCTCTGGGCATACGCCCTGAACATCTGCTCTCCAGCGATATCGCCGACGTCACCCTTGAGGGTGAAGTGCAGGTGGTAGAGCAGCTGGGGCATGAAACACAGATCCATATCCAGATTCCCGCCATTCGTCAAAACCTGGTCTACCGCCAGGAAGACGTCGTGCTGGTAAAAGAGGGCGCCATCCTCGGTATCGGCCTGCCGCCCGAGCGCTGTCACCTGTTCCGTGAGGACGGGAGCGCCTGTCGCAGGCTGTATCAGGAGCTGGGTGTATAGCCCTGCCAAAACAATAAAAGCAATGACCTCAGGAGATAGAAAATGTTAACTCTGCGCAAACTTCCCCTCGCCGTTGCCGTCGCGGTGGGAACCCTCTCCGCCCCGACGATGGCGGTCGATTTTACCGGGTACGCCCGTTCCGGCATTGGCTGGACCGGCAGCGGTGGTGAACAGCAATGTTTTCAGGCCACCGGTGCTCAAAGTAAATACCGTCTGGGTAACGAATGCGAAACCTACGCCGAATTAAAATTAGGTCAGGAAGTGTGGAAAGAGGGCGATAAGAGCTTCTATTTCGACACCAACGTGGCCTACTCCGTGGCGCAGCAGAATGACTGGGAAGCGACCTCTCCGGCCTTCCGTGAAGCCAATGTGAAAGGTAAAAACCTGATCGAAGCGCTGCCAGGCTCAACCATCTGGGCCGGTAAGCGCTTCTATCAGCGTCATGACGTTCACATGATCGACTTCTACTACTGGGATATCTCTGGTCCGGGTGCCGGTCTGGAAGATGTGGATCTCGGTTTCGGTAAGCTGTCATTCGCCGCCACCCGTTCGTCTGAAGCGGGCGGGTCTTACACCTTCTCCAGCGATCGGATCCGTGACTTCGCCACCAGCACCGCCAACGACGTGTTTGACGTGCGCCTCGCCGGACTGGAAACCAACACCAACGGCGTGCTGGAGCTGGGGGTCGACTACGGTCGCGCCAACGCCCGTGACGACTACCGTCTGGAAGACGGCGCCTCTAAAGATGGCTGGATGTTCACTGCTGAACATACCCAGAGCATGCTGAAGGGCTACAACAAATTTGTGCTGCAGTATGCCACCGATGCGCTGACCTCACAGGGCAAAGGCGTGCCGCAGGGCACCAGCCTCAACAACAACGGCGATATGTATCGCATCCTCGACCACGGTGCGATCTCGCTGGCGGAACGCTGGGACCTGATGTACGTGGCGATGTATCAGAACATCGATCTGGATAATAACCGCGGCACCGAATGGTACACCGTCGGCGTGCGCCCGATGTACAAATGGACACCGATCATGAGCACCCTGCTGGAGCTGGGCTACGACAACGTGAAGTCGCAGCAGGCTAACGAACGCAACGGCCAGTATAAAATCACGCTGGCGCAGCAGTGGCAGGCGGGTGACAGCATCTGGTCACGTCCGGCGCTGCGCGTATTCGCCACCTACGCCAAGTGGGATGAGAAGTGGGGCTATAACAAAGACAGCGCCGGCGATCTCACCACCTTCGCCTCTGCTGACAGCAGCGGTAACGGCATCCTGACCAACAGCCGTGGCGACAACGACGAGATTACCTTCGGTGCGCAGATGGAAATCTGGTGGTAAGCCGACGCTCTCCAGCCCAGGCGCGGCGGCGCGCCTGATTGGTCTTTTTGGTCACGGTGCGCCATTGCCTGGTTCGTGCCGTGGCCTGCAATAAGGTAGGCATAATGAAAATGACAAAAACCCTGACGGCGCTCTGCCTGAGCGCGGCGTTACTGGCCGGACACAGTCTGCCAGCCCTGGCGGACATCAATCTGGTGCCGCAGGATCTCTCCTCTGCTCCGCAGGTTGCGCCGGAAACGCTGCAACACCTGAGCTGGCTGCCGGTTGCCGCTTCTCAGATCCAGGTTACCCAGCTGGCGACCAGTGGACAGTCACTGAATGCTCCGCACGTTGCCGGACCAGTGGCGGCCTACAGTCTGCCGGCCAATATCGGTGAACTGACGCTGACGCTGAGCAGCGAAGTGGCGAACAATCAGGTTTTCGCCCCGAACGTGCTGGTGCTGGATGAAAATATGCGGCCCGCCGCCTGGTTCCCGAGTCGCTACTTCACCTACCAGAAACCGGGTGTGATGGCGGCGGACCGGCTGGAAGGGGTGATGAAGCTCACGCCGGCGCTTGGCCAGCAAAAAATTTACCTGCTGGTGTTTACCACCGAGCAGGATCTGACCCAGACCACCACACTGCTTGACCCGGCGAAAGCTTACGCGCAGGGCACCGGTCACGCGGTACCGGATATTCCCGATCCGATCGCCCGTCACAGCCGTGAAGGGACGCTGAAGCTGAAACTGCAGACCAGTTCCGGCTCATCAATTCTGGTCGGCCCGCTGTTTGGCTCTTCCGGCCCTGGCCCGGTTACCGTAGGCAACACTGCTGCGGTTTCGCCAGCCGCCTACAGCGCTGCACCGGCCCCGGCACCAAAAGCCAAAGCTGAGCCGATCATCAATGAGACCGAAAGTTACTTTAACCAGAACATCAGACAGGCGGTGAACAGCGGCAATATCGATAAGGCGCTGAAATTGCTGGATGAAGCCGAGCGGCTGGGATCGACCTCCGCCCGGCAGACCTTTATCAGTAGTGTTAAAGGCAAGGGGTGAAACGGCCCCGACAATACTGATGTTGTCCCACCTGGTGCGCTGCGGCGCACCTTTTTTATGCTTATCACGCCAGATTACCCGGAAGCATAAAGCCGTAAACAACGCGTCATACCCACCCTGTAAGCGCACACAATGCATTTGCATTGCCAATGCAGATGCATTATTATGAGGTTATCTTTTTACCTTTTTGTGGGAGTGAATGATGGGAAATTTAACTCAGGCTGACGTATCGCTGCGGGCTTCTTCGAGACTGACCGCACGTAGCCAGACCACTATCCCCGCTGCCGTTCGTGATGCGATGAACCTGCAACCTGGCGAAAATATTGAATATGCGGTTCTTCCTGGCGGTAAAGTGCTTATCAGCCGGCAGGAAACGGTGTCGGATGATGATCCGGTTATGGCGAGTTTTCTCAGTTTCCTTGCGGATGATATGCGCCAGCATCCAGAGAAGATTAAAACGCTGGACGCCGCATTAGTCACACGCATTGCATCCTTAACCGCGGGAATGGATGTTAATCTGGATGCACCGCTCACGGACGACGAGTAAATCTGATGATTGATCGTGCTGCTGTAAAGGAATGGAAAATTTATCTTCATCCCTGCTTTGGGTCGCAACTGATTGCCTTAGTGGATGAAGTAGAATCACTCCGGGTTAAACACCCGGAAAGCTACCAAAAAAAAGCAGCCACCAAACTTTTAGCCGCGGTATTCAAAGTCATTAACAGTGAAATCGGTGCCGATCCGACTCAGGCGAAGTTCCGCCAGGGAAGCACGCTGGGCGATCACAACAGGCATTGGTTCCGTGCAAAATTTCTAATGCAGTATCGATTATTCTTCAGGTACAGCGAACAGTACAAAACCATTATTCTGGCGTGGATGAATGACTCAGAGACTAAGCGTGCTTATGGCAGTAAGCGCGATGCTTATAAAGTCTTTGCCATGATGCTTGACGGCGGCTATCCCCCTGATGACTGGGAAACGCTGTTAAAGCAGGCTCAGGCTATGGACGCTTATCATCAGCCTGATGCTGAACGCTAAATGACCCCGGCCAGCAGCCGGGGTTTTCTTTCAATCAGCCTTTATCTCTTAGCGAGGCGTTTTCGGCGAGCCGTCAGATCACGCAGCAGCGAGTCGGTGGCGGGATCGCTGAACAGCGTTTCCAGCGTGGCGCTGAGCTTACGTCGCCAGTTCGGATACTCGTCGCTGGTGCCGGGAATATTGACCGGAGCCGCCATATCAAGCCAGTCCTCCGGTTGCAGACCCAGCAACGCACTGTGGCTGTCCGCCAGATACCGCTGCATCGCCCGGTTCAGGGCTTTGCTCATCTGGGTACGGCGTGCATCGCGTCCGGCACGTTTGGGCAGGGCACCGACCCGGTGCAGACTGTGCAGCAACGCCTGCTTCGCCCGCAGCCGATCCTGATACAACCCGGCCAGCACCACCTTGTCGGGGTAGAGGCCAAGCCGGTCTCCGGTGGTCAAATCATCGCTCTGCCACCAGCCTCGCAGCGTCGGGAGATCGTGGGTGGTGGCCACCGCCATCGCCTGACGCGGCCACTCGGCCGGCGGACGAAAACCCTGAGCTGAAGTCTGCTCAAAATAGAGCACCTTGTAGGAATAAATCCCGCCGTCACGCAGCTTATCGACAATGGCCTCCGGCACGGTGCCAAGATCTTCGCCGATCACCATGCAGCGGTTGCGCTGACTTTCCAGCGCCAGTATCGCCAGCAGATCATCAATCGGATAGTGCACGTAAGCGCCGTTAGCAGCGCCCTGACCAGCAGGGATCCACCACAGGCGCAGTAACGCCATCACGTGATCGATACGCAGCGCACCGCAGTCTCGCATGTTGGCACGTAACAGGGCGATCCACGGCTGCCAGGCCCGCTGCCGCATCACCTGCGGATCCATCGGCGGCAAGCCCCAGTCCTGACCGCGCGGGCCCAGAATATCGGGCGGTGCGCCGACGCTGGCATCCAGGCAGTAAAGATGGCGCTCGCTCCAGGTTTCGGCCCCGCCTTGCGCCACGCCGACCGCCAGATCGCGATAGAGTCCAATCGGCATCTGCTGCTGCTGACAGCACTGCCAGCAGGCGGCGAACTGCCGGGCGGCCAGCCACTGTAACCACAGCCAGAATCGCACCTGGTCGCCGTGCTGCTGAAGAAACTGCTGCACCGCCGGACTGTCGGGCTGCTGCAACGCCTCCGGCCATACCGGCCAGCCCCAGCGCTGGCTATCCTGCGCCATCTGGTCGGCGTGCAGCGCGTCAAACAACGCCTGATGTAACAGGCTTTCGCCGCCCTGCTGAACAAAGTCGTTGAACGCTTTTACCTCCGGGTCGGCGGCATCGCGCTGCCCGAACTGCGGCCAGGCTAAGCTGAGCGCATCAATTTTGAGCCGGGTAACGGCCGGATAATCGACCCACTCAGCCGTACGCGCCTGCTCAAGAGCCTGCCGGGTGTCGGCCTGTTGCCACCACGCCTGTGCCGCAGGCGATTGCTGAAAATCCGCCACCGCCGCGACATCGATGTAAACCACATTCAGCCAGCGGCGCGACGAGGGACTGTAAGGGCTGGCACTGTCAGGCGTAGCCGGGAACAGCGCATGGATCGGATTAAGGCCGATAAATGCGCCGCCGCGTGCGGCTATGGCCGGCAACATCCGGCGTAAGTCGCCAAAATCACCGATCCCCCAGTTCTCTGCCGAACGCAGGGTATACAGCTGGACGCAGGCACCCCATAAAGCCTCACCCGCCATCAGCGCGGGCGGCTCATAGCAGCGCGGCGGTGCGATAATCAGCTGGCAGGACCACTGCTGATGCGCCTGCTGCAGCGACAGCTGATGATAGCCCTCTGCCAGCGGCGGCAGATGCAGCGGTTGCCCGGGCTGGCAACGCCCGGCGGTGATTTCACCCGACTCGCGGGTGAGCTGCCAGTGCGCGTCCGTGCTGAGCTGCGGGGCGAGACTCAGTACTTCGCCGCTGCGAAAAATCGCCACCGGCGGCAGCGGCGTGGTCGCCGGTCGCGGCGGCTGCATCACCGCCAGCAAACGCTGGCGGGTGTCAGTCGGAATCGCCTGCGGCTGGCCGTGGGCATTAATATACTCGGCGGCAATACCTGCCAGAGAAAACTGATCCAGTACCTGTTCGGTTTTCATGGCGTTCCTTAGCGCGTGGCTTGCCAGATGCGCTGCTGATAGTCGCGGATGGCCCGATCGGAGCTGAACATGCCGCAACGCGCGGTGTTAAGGATGGTAGCGCGCGTCCAGCCATCCTGATCGCTCCACAGCGCTTCCACCTGCGCCTGTGCATCCAGGTAGGGCTGAAAATCGGCCAGCACCAGATACGGGTCGCCGCCTTGCGGACCGAGGCTGCGCAGCATTTCCTCAAAGGCCGCGCAGTCGCCCTGACTGAAGGTGCCATCTTCCAGCGCCTGCAGCACCTGATTGAGCTGATGATCTTTCTTACGCCACTGCGCCGGGGCATAGCCGTCAGCCTTTAACGCCACCACCTGATCTACGGTGTGACCGAAGATAAAGATGTTCTCGCTGCCGACCTGTTCGGCGATTTCAACGTTAGCGCCGTCCAGCGTTCCGATGGTCAGCGCACCGTTGAGCGCCAGCTTCATGTTGCCGGTGCCGGAGGCTTCCTTACCGGCAGTGGAAATCTGCTCGGAGAGATCGGCGGCCGGGATCAGACGCTCTGCCACCGAGACGTTGTAGTCCGGCACAAACACCACCTTCAGACGGTTGCCGACCCGCGGGTCGTGGTTGATGGTTTCCGCGACTTTGTTGATGGCATAAATGATGTTCTTCGCCAGCGCGTAGCCCGGTGCCGCTTTGGCCCCGAACAGCACCACGCGCGGCACCCGATTCGCCTGCGGATCGGTGACCAGCGTTTGCCACAGCGCAATAATGTGCAGCAGGCTCAGATGCTGACGTTTGTACTCATGCAGGCGTTTAATCTGCACGTCGAACAGCGCCTCAGGATCGATCTCAATCCCGGTACGGCTGGCAACCCAGTTGGCCAGCGCCACTTTGTTCTGCTGTTTGATAGCGCGATATTCGGCGCGGAACGCCGCATCGTCGGCAAACGCCTCCAGGCCCTGCAGCGCATCAAGATCGTTCAGCCACGGTTTTTGCAGCGTTTTATCGATTAACGCGCTCAGGGCCGGGTTGCACTGATTGATCCAGCGACGCGGCGTGATGCCGTTGGTAACGTTATGGAATTTTTCCGGCCACAGCTGGTGATATTCCGGGAACAGATCCTGCACCACCAGTTTGGAGTGCAGGGCGGCAACGCCGTTTACCGCAAAGCCGCTGGTGACGCACAGGTTCGCCATGCGTAGCTGGTTGTTATGCACCAGCGCCAGCTTCGCCCATTTGGCTTCATCGCCCGGCCAGCGTGACTCAACCAGGGTTTTCAGTTGGGTATTGAGGGTATTGATGATCATCATATGGCGCGGCAGCAGGCTGCGCACCAGACGCACATCCCAGCACTCCAGCGCTTCCGGCATCAGGGTGTGGTTGGTGTAAGCAAAGGTGTGCTGAGTAATCTGCCAGGCGCGATCCCAGCTGAGCTGATGCTCATCCAGCAGCAGGCGCATCAGTTCAGGGATCGCCAGCGTCGGGTGCGTGTCGTTGAGTTGAATCACTTCGTGATCGGCCAGCGATTCAATGCTGCGTCCGGCCTGATGATGGCGGCGCAAAATGTCGGCCAGCGCACAGGCGCACTGGAAATATTGCTGCATCAGACGCAGCTTTTTGCCGTTCTGATGATTGTCATTCGGGTAGAGCACTTTAGTCAGTTTTTCGGCGTCGATTCCCTGCTGTTCAGCGCGCAGGAAATCACCGTCGTTAAACCGGTTAAGATTGAACGGCTGCGCATGCTTCGCCTGCCACAAGCGTAACGGCTGAGTGACGCCGTTCTGGTAGCCCACCACCGGCAGATCCCAGGCTTCACCCTGCAGCACAAATGCCGGTTGCCAGTGCGGGCGTCCGTCGACGTTGGTGACTTTGCCGCCCAGACCTACTTCGACATTCAGAGCCGCATTATGGTTAAACCACGGATAGCGATCGCGCTGCCAGTCATCAGGGGTTTCGTGCTGCGCGCCGTCTTCAAAGCGCTGGCGGAACAAACCGTACTGGTAGTTCAGCCCATAACCGATGGCAGGCTGTCCGACCGTCGCCATTGAGTCGAGAAAACAGGCGGCCAGTCGCCCGAGGCCGCCGTTACCCAGCGCCGGATCGGTTTCATTTTCCAGCACCTCAGTCAGTGAAATATCCCAGCCCGCCAGCGCCTCATTGACCGCGTTGTACCAGCCGAGGTTCAGTAGATTGTTGCCGGTCAGCCGGCCAATCAGAAACTCCATCGACAGGTAGTTGACGTGGCGCAGCGAACTGTCTGCCGCAACCGGAGGCTGTGCCGCCAGCAGATCGGCCAGCGCGCCGCTCAGCGCCTGCCACCACTGAGCGTGAGTCATTTCACGCGCATCGCGCAGACCAAAACGTTGCCACTGACGCGTCAGGGCAGCAGTAAAATGTTCGGGGTTAAATACGGGCTGTGTCATGGTTGGTGTCCTGTCAGAACAGTAAATGGGTCAATGTGACACCAGTTTGCCCGTGCGACAGATAAGGCTCCTCCTCCTGAAGCGAATTAGACCAGGAGGATAGGGAGGGTGGAGAGGCTGAGGCTAATCTGAAAGCATGCCAGGAGTGTGATTTCGCGCGCTTTTGTAAAGTTTAGTTAATGGGTTTGCTTGCATTCAGCAGGCGAATGGCTGAACGTGTGTAAGGAATAATTACGAAGCGTAAAATAATGATGCGCTTGACGTGAACGGAGAAACGTGCGCCCATGCTAATACCCTCAAAACTCAGCCGCCCGGTTCGCCTTGAAGGCACCGTCATCCGTGAAAGACTGCTGCAAAAACTGACCGCTGCCGGCAATTACCGGCTGGTGCTGATCACCAGTCCGGCGGGCTACGGCAAAACCACGCTGGTGTCGCAGTGGGCGGCGGGTAAAACGCATCTTGGCTGGTATTCGTTAGACGAGGGTGACAATCAGCCGGAGCGGTTCGCCGACTACCTGATTGCTGCACTGCAACAGGCCAGCAACGGCGGCTGTCCGCGCAGTGAATTACTGGCGCAGAAGCGACAATACGTTAATCTCAACGCCCTGTTTTCTCAGTTGTTTATTGAGCTGGTGGAGTGGCAGCAGCCGCTGTGGCTGATCGTTGACGACTACCATTTGATCACCAATCCGGTTATTCACGACGCGATGCGTTTTTTCCTGCGTCATCAACCCGAAAATCTGACCCTGATCCTGCTGTCACGAAATCTGCCCCAGCTCGGCATCGCTAACCTGCGGGTGCGTGAGCAGCTGATCGAACTCGGCAGCCAGCAGCTGGCGTTTACCCATCAGGAAGCGCGCCAGTTTTTCGACTGCCGGCTGGCCGCGCCGCTGGAAAGCGAGGAGAGCGGCAAGCTGTGCGATGACGTCGCAGGCTGGGCTACCGCGCTGCAGCTGATCGTGCTGTCGGCGCGCCAGGGTGCCAGCGCGGCACATGACTCGGCGCGGCGCCTTTCCGGCATCAATGCCAGCCATCTCTCCGATTATCTGGTGGAAGAGGTGCTGGATAATGTCGACCTGCCGACCCGCCATTTTTTACTCAAAACCGCGCTGCTGCGCTCAATGAACGATGAGCTGATCGCCGGTGTCACCCGCGAAGAGAACGGCCAGATGCGGCTGGAAGAGATTGAGCGTCAGGGGCTGTTTTTACAGCGGATGGACGATTCCGGTTGCTGGTTCAGCTACCATCCGCTGTTTGGCAATTTTCTGCGCCAGCGCTGTCAGTGGGAACTGGCGGCGGAGTTGCCGGCACTGCATCGGGCCGCAGCGGAAAGCTGGATGGCGCAGGGCTTTCCCGGCGAGGCGATCCATCATGCGCTGGCCTCCGGCGATGCCAGCATGCTGCGCGACGTGCTGCAGAAGCACGCCTGGACGCTGTTTAATCAGAGCGAACTGCCGCTGCTGGAAAACTCCCTGAAAGCGCTGCCGTGGGAGATGATGCTGGAAAATCCGATGCTGGTGCTGCTGCAGGCGTGGCTGATGCAGAGTCAGCATCGCTTTTCCGAAGTGGACAGTTTGCTGGCCCGCTTTGAACAGGCCAGCCGCTGCGAGATTGACGACGCGCTGCGCGGCGAATTTAATGCGCTGCGCGCTCAGGTGGCGATCAATGATGGCAACACCGATGAGGCGGAGCGACTGGCGAAAGAGGCACTGGATATCCTGCCCGCCAGCCGTCACTACAGCCGCATTGTGGCGACCTCGGTGCACGGTGAGGTGATGCATTGCAAAGGCGACTTAGACAATTCCCTTAACCTGATGCGCCAGACTGAACAGATGGCGCGCCGTGATGAAGTCTGGCACTACGCGCTGTGGAGCCTGATTCAGCAGAGTGAAATCCTGTTTGCTCAGGGCTTTTTACAGGCGGCCTATGAGATCCAGAGCCGGGCGTTTGTGCTGGTCGACGAGCAGCACATGGCGCAGTTTCCGCTGCATGAATTTCTGCTGCGGATCCGCGCTCAGCTGCTGTGGGCGTGGGGACGGCTGGAGGAAGCAGAGCAGGCGGCACGCGAAGGCATCAAAGTACTGACCGGCTTTCAGCCGCAACAGCAGATCCAGTGTCTGGGGCTGCTGGTGCAGTGCTCGCTGGCGCGTGGCAATCTGGATAATGCGCGTAGCTACCTCAATCGGCTGGAAAACCTGCTGAATAACGGCAACTGGCACAGCGACTGGATCGCTAACGCCGATAAAGTGCGGGTGATCTACTGGCAGATGACCGGCGACAACGAGAGCGCCAGCAACTGGATGCGGCAAACGCCGAAACCGGCTTTCGCCAATAACCATTTCCTGCAGGGACAGTGGCGCAACATCGCCCGGGCGCAGATTTTACTCGGCGATGTCAGCCAGGCGGAAGTGGTGCTGGAGGAGCTGAATGAAAATGCTCGCGCCCTGCGGTTGATGAGCGATTTGAATCGTAACCTGCTGCTGCTTAATCAGATTTACTGGCAAACCGATCGCAAAGCCGACGCGCAGCGCACGCTGATCGAGGCGCTGAAACTGGCGCGCAGTACCGGCTTTATCAGTCATTTTGTCATTGAAGGCGAGATGATGGCTCAGCAGCTGCGCCAGCTGATCCAGCTGAATACCCTGAATGAGCTGGACAATCACCGTGCCCGGCGGATCCTGCTGGAGATCAACAAATACCACCGTCACAAGTTCGCCCATTTTGATGAGGGATTTGTCAGCCGGTTACTCAACCATCCTGACGTGCCGGAATTGATCCGCACCAGTCCGCTGACGCAGCGTGAATGGCAGGTGCTGGGCTTGATCTATTCGGGCTACAGCAACGATCAAATTGCTGGCGAGCTGGCGGTGGCGTCCACCACCATCAAAACGCATATCCGCAATCTCTACCAGAAGCTGGGCGTGACGCATCGTACGGAGGCGATGAATCAGGTGCAATCGCTGCTGAAAATGATGGGTTACGTCTGACGACCTGGGTTGCTACCGGCGGGCATCCGCCCGCTTATGCTGAAGAGCAACCTGAAGTAACAAGGTTAATGAGGAAACATCCCGCCTTCACCCCATCCGGATGATTCAACGGCGGCTGTTCAGACCGGCGTAAGAACCACCGCATATCAGCAAACCGGTTTTCATCTATAAAGCGCGCGTTGAAGTGGGGCAGACACTGCGCTGATGCAGGCACCCATCAGGCTGGCCGCAGGACTGGATTCTTAAACAGGACATCCATCGCATGACCACAAAGCCCGGCTTCTCTGGTGATTACCCAATGACCTTACCGGCTCAGTCTCATCAACTACTGAAACATCTATTTGTTGAGATCCCAGCGTTGATAGCAGGCGTTAATCTCGCGGGGTAACGTCAGCATTAGCCGGGGGATCGTAATCTGCTCAAATAGCGTCCTGTAGCGAAGGCGGTTTGCAGGCGCAATAAGCGCAATGTATTTGAGCATCTCCCAGCTAACATTCTCCCTGCCGGTTTTGAGCCCGCCGATTCTGGGTTTTGATGAGTAACATCTGCGAATATAGCGCAGCAACGCTATTGGCACCGGTACATCAAGCAGGATTAGCCCAGTGGCACGTTCGAGTCGTGGATGTATGCATTTTGTATAGTTGCCCTCCATCACCCATTTTTCCTTTTGCACCGCCTCAGCATGTAACCGATAAAAATCCTCTGGTTTCCGGGGGACCCATTTTGAATCCGGCAGATGATGCAGTTGATCCAGATGGATTAAAGGCAAAGATGTTTTACGCGCTATCGCATCAGCCAGCGTTGATTTACCGCTGTTTGAGGGTCCCATAATACAGATGCGTGGGCCCAGTTCTTCCAGTGATAACGATGTATTCATAAATCAGTCCTTCAACGTTCCCGGAAAAAAACAACTAAGGGTAACAATATTAATAGTTTAAAATCTTTTTCGGTGCGGCGGCAGGCCATAAAAGGACGCCGGTTGGGGGCACTAACCGACAGGATTGCCAGGCGTCAGATTGTATACGGTAAGTTCAGCTTCTGCCGTTGGGTTACAGTCGGCGTTGAGCGCAGGGCGGACGCAATCGCACGAAGCGAAGTCCGTGCTGCAAAAGCATCAGCACTGTGGCCCGCGCGAAATGGCCGTCAGTGCGACCGGCCATATAACGTGTTCCAGCGTACTCACTGTTTCAGTCGCGGATTAACCATCCGTTGAACGTGTTATTGCTTCCCACTGTTCCATTTCCTTGCCTAAAGCCGTGAGCTTTTGCCGCACTAAACGTAATGCATCACTGCCTAACAATAAATGCACTGGCGGGGTCTGGCTCTCAATGATTGCCAGTATGGCGCGGGCTGCCTTTACAGGATCGCCAGGTTGCTTACCGCTTTTTTCCTCACGAGCCTGGCGAATAGGATCAAACAACGCGTCGTAGTCCGGAATGCTGCGAACGCTGCGAACCATTGATCGCCCGGCCCAGTCGGTGCGAAACGAGCCAGGTGCCACGGCTGTCACCTGTATGTTGAACGGGGCAAGCTCTTTGCTTAACGTTTCAGATATTCCTTCCAGTGCAAATTTGCTGCCGCAGTAATAACTGATGCCGGGCAGGGTAATGAAACCGCCCATTGAGGTGATATTAATAATATGGCCACGACGGCGCTGGCGCATATCTGGTAGCACGGCTTTGATCATCGCCACTGCGCCAAACACGTTCACGTCAAACTGGCGGCGCATCTCTGTGATTGATGATTCTTCCATTATGCCTTCATGGCCGTAACCGGCATTGTTTACCAGCACATCAATCGGACCGACGTCAGACTCAATCTCGCCAACGACCTTATCAATACGCTCAAAGTCGGTGACATCAAGCAGACGGCCAAAAGCCCGCTGCACATTGAGCGCCTCGAAAGCCTGCTGTGCTTCGCGGGTGCGAACGGTACCCACCACCCGATGACCTGCGGCGAGGGCTTCCTGTGCCAGCGCCTGACCAAAGCCGCTGCTGACGCCGGTGATTAAAATCGTTTTTACAGATGTCATAAAAAAACTCCCCTGAACTTTGGAAGTTGCATAGTATTTTATGTTCTGCTGCATTTTCAGGCCGTATCTTCTCTTTTTCTTGCCTGATTTTATGAGGTGCTGTGATGCCGGGGATGATGACCTTAGTGAAAGCACTGGCGGCGCAGGAGGGGTATAACCTTACTGCGTTGCCTGACGTGAGAATTTTGCGTGCCGATCGCCCGCTTGCCCGAACGCCTGTGCTTTACGATCCAGGGATCGTGATTGTCTGCCAGGGCAGCAAGCGCGGCTATTTTGGTCAGCAGACTTATTTATATGATGAACAGCATTATCTTGCAGTTTCGGTGCCGGTGCCGTTTGTGATGGAAACCGAGGCGTCAGCAGAACATCCGTTGCTGGCGATTTATATGCATCTGGATTTTCAACTGGCCGCGGAACTGATGCTGCAGATTGAACAACATGATGTCCCGCATCCTCCCGTCGCGCCGCAAAGCATGATGTCTAGCCCGATGGACGACGCGGTAAAAACGGCCGTGCTGCGCTTGCTTGAAGTCCTGAACAATCCGCTTGATGCGGCGATCCTCGGCCCTGCGCGGGTGCGTGAGCTTTATTACCGCGTATTGACGGGCGCACAGGGCAATGCAATGCGCGCCGCACTGGCCCTGCAGGGACAGTTTGGCAAAATAGGTAAAGTGCTGCAGCGCATCCATGCGACCTATGCTGAGCCGTTAACACTGACACAACTGGCGATGGACGCCGGCATGAGTGTGCCGACATTTCATAGCCATTTCAAAGCGATAACCCGGATGCCGCCGATGCAGTATGTGAAATCGGTACGCCTGCATCAGGCGCGGATGTTGATGGTGCGTCAGCAGGTCACTGCCGCCGCCGCGAGTTATGCCGTCGGCTACGAAAGTCCGTCGCAATTTAATCGCGAGTTCAAACGCCTGTTTGGGCTGCCGCCGGCTGAGGAGATAAAACGCATGCAGCGTCACTTCGCCGTTCCGCCCGTACAGCAAGCGTCGGTATTTGTTTCATCGCATTAAGGTCTGTTCGACATAGCTGAATAAACCGTGACCCAGGCAACGTCTGATGTTGGCGCAGTATCGACTGTCACCAGGCACAGCGCGACGTACCTGGCCGGCACGCGCAAAGCGGACTGACGATGCCTGTGCCCATATCCGAAATAAGCGAAAGGCGCACATTGTTAATTTTAAAAAGCACAGTCATTTGGCTGAGGCAGCCTTTTAACATTATCTAGATGTCTTTTTCATAATTGATGGTTTCCTTCACCGCAGTGAGGGCAAGCCGGAGCCTGTCCAGGCTGACCGAGCCGAGCGCGAGGCGTATGGCGTGCGGCACATTTGATGATGTACTGAATGGCTCGGCGGTTGAAACTGATATCTGCTGGTCCATTAATCGATGCAAAATTCGTTCAGCCCTGACCTCTGCGGGTAAGGGCAGCCAGATGAAATAAGCGCTGGCATGGCTTATCCACTGGCCGTCACCCATTATCTCGCGCGCAATGGCCTGACGCTGTCGGGCATCGCGCCGCTTCATTGATTCCAGTTTTCTTATCGTTCCATCCTTAATCCAGCCACAAACCATCGCAACCATAAGGGCGGGTGTATTCCATGTCGTGGCCCGGATAGCGCGTTCGAGAGGTTGTCGCATTCCAGCCGGAGAGACCACCACGCCGACACGCAGGCCGGTGGCAATATTTTTAGCAAAGCCGGTAACGTAGACCGTCCTTTCAGGCGCATAACAGGCCAGCGGGGGTGGTGGGCGACTGACCAGAAAAGCGTAGGCCGCGTCCTCTATCACAAGTAAATCAAATTCCCGGGTAATACGGGCGAGCTCACTACGCTGGGCGTGGCTCAGCACCCAGCCCAGGGGGTTATGCAGCGTGGGCATTGTGTAGATCGCCCGGACGCGCCTGCTTTGGCAGATTTGCCGGAGTGCGGTCAGGTCAGGGCCGCTCACGCCGGTGGGTATGGGCACAAGCTCCAGATGATAAAGCGTGGCCAGTGCTTTAAAACCAGGATAGGTCAGTGCATCCACAGCGACCACATCACCGGGTTTCAGCAAACCCATCACTGCGACGGTAAGACCGTGCTGTGCACCGTTCACAATCAGCAAGTCATCCGCAGATGCCGCAATACCGGCGGTTGCCAGCCATGTCGCGATGATATCCCGATCGGTTTTTCTTC
Organism: Pantoea sp. AN62; assembly: GCF_050432985.1. Classification (NCBI taxonomy): domain Bacteria; kingdom Pseudomonadati; phylum Pseudomonadota; class Gammaproteobacteria; order Enterobacterales; family Erwiniaceae; genus Pantoea; species Pantoea sp. AN62. The sequence continues at coordinate 81,870 of NZ_JBNPYB010000020.1, forward strand.
CGGCGTGAGGGTGATAACGCAGCAACGATTCGAGATCGCCAGTGGCGGCCAGCTGGCGCATTGAATCGCGCAGTTGCTCCTTCTGGTCTGGCAGGGAAGGGTAGTTAAAGTTGAGATCCAGCACATCAGCAGCCAATGCCAGCTGATCAATACCCTGGCCGGCAGGTAACGAGATATCCCGGACAAAGGTGCCACGGCCTGTTTCTCCCCGCACCAGACCAATAGCTTCCAGCTCTGCGTAAACGCGGGTTGCAGTGGCAAGGGAGATGCCTTTATCCACTGAGAGTGCCCTGTGGGTTGGAAGCCGTGCACCGGCAGGAAGGCTGCCGTTTCGGATCGCAGCGGCATATTCATCCACGACAGCTTTATAGCGCACCCTCATGAATTGTACCTATGACAATTTTTTGATTGTCATGAATCATGGGGCTTAGCATAGGAACTGTCAATTTACAGTCGGGCTGATGATATAAGCACTTGAGGAGAGGGATGTCGTGGCGACAAATGATTTAAATAACGCTAATTCTGGTTCGCTGTCCGGCTGGATTAATGGTTTTCTGGGTGTGCTGATATTCAGCGGATCACTTCCGGCTACACGCCTGGCCGTTCAGGATATGAGTCCTTTTTTTCTGACTTTCATGCGGGCCTCTGTTGCCGGCGTATTGGCGATTGCACTGCTTTTGCTCTTCAGGCAGAAACCTCCTCAGCGCAATCAGGTGTTCTCATTAATAATTGTTGCGGCTGGTGTAGTGATCGGTTTTCCGCTGCTGACAGCTATAGCACTGCAGCATATAACCTCCTCCCATTCAGTTGTATTTCTCGGACTGCTGCCGTTGGCGACGGCTGTTTTTGGCGTGATCAGAGCAGGAGAACGACCACGACTGCCATTCTGGATATTTTCCGCATTGGGCAGTCTGTTAGTGGGCGGATATGCTCTGTCGCAAAATGCTTCGGTTTCGCTGTTCGGTGACCTGCTGATGCTGGCTTCCGTGCTCGTCTGCGGGCTGGGTTATGCTGAGGGTGCCCGGCTTTCACGTGAGCTTGGTGGATGGCAGGTCATCTGTTGGGCACTGATTATTTCTCTGCCGCTGATGCTGATGGCTGCCTGCGTAACAATGCCAGAAAATATCAATGCCATAACCATCGAGAGCTGGCTGGCGCTGGGCTATGTCTCCCTTTTCAGCATGCTGATCGGCTTCATTTTCTGGTACAAAGGATTAGCTACCGGTGGCATTACGGCTGTAAGTCAGTTGCAGTTGCTGCAGCCGTTTTTTGGCCTCGGGCTTTCCGCCTTACTGCTTTCGGAAACGGTGAGTCCTTTGATGCTGCTGGTGACGCTGGGGATCATTCTCAGCGTCATCGGTTCGCGCCGGTTCGCACGTTAATGAGCTGAATAATCGAAATGCTACCGTTCCGTAGACAACGTTTTCTTGTTGCACAAAGCGGCCTGATATAAGCGAAGGGCGGACCTTAGTAATGATGAGTTGGTGTAGTTTTGCTGGTTATTCTGAAATATCAACATTATCAGCGGTGGTCGATATTGGTAGAAAAAATTCTTTTAACAGAGACGCTTGAAAACCCGCTTTCAGGTGATATCTTCAGTGCATAATTACCTAATCAGGAAGAGAGCATGATTACTCTGAGGGATATGAATGAAGAAGAATTCGAAAGTTATCGTTCTCTTTTCATCAATGAATATGCGCAGGATCTACAAAGAAATCGGGAATATCGCCCTGAAAAAGCACGAGCCAAAGCCATAGAATCTATTGATGCCGTGTTAACTAAAGGCGTTGCGACTCCAGCTAATCAGCTGTGGTGTATTCAACAGCTTGATGAACCAGAAGAGATTATTGGCATTCTGTGGCTGTCCCTCACCGGGTCATCAGCGTGGATAAGTGATTTCTACATTTATCCCGACTGGCGCAGTCGTGGATTCGGCGGTTTGGCCTTGAACGTAATGAAAACAGTGCTGAAAGAAATGGGCATCAATGACGTCGGACTTAGAGTAGCCCCGAACAATGCCTCAGCCAAAGCACTGTATCATAACAATGGCTTTCATATTACCGGCATTAATATGACGCAAAATTTAAATTAAATCTTTTAGCTGGTTTAGATAAATTTCTTTTAAAACTAAAAATGATACATTTTTTAACACCCTGCCGTTCAGCGCTTCATAAAACGTTTGAATCAGTTTTTTTCGACATGCTGCTTTTTTTTCAATAAAAAATTGAGTAAATAACTGCCACTTAATCACAACTTATTTTACCGCCGTTTCAGCGCTATTTTTGACTGACTCCATCTCAGGAAAAGACTCAGCTTTGTGAGGTGCCGCTTCTGGCACAGAGCGGACATGCTTGCGCGGCGTAGTCCGCTCTGAGCGAGAAGCGGACATTCCGTTTGCAACAGGGGTCAAGAGCGCATCGGAATGAAAGGGCCAATCAGATTCTTACTAATCAGAAGCGACGAAGATCTTTAATGGCTAATTCCTCAAATGACCTGCTAAAAAATTGTATTTATGGATTGATTACTTACTGGCGTATAAGCATGCGTACCTGCTTGCCGCGATAGTTAACATAATCTTGAAACTGGAAACCAAAACGCTCAGCCAGATAATTTGAACGTTTATTTTCTTCGTCAATGATACAACATACTGGGGATGAAAATGTCTGGTCGGCCCATAGTAAAACTGCGGCCAGTGCTTCAGACGCATAACCTTTGCCACGAACCTCAGGAACCAACGTCCATCCAGCTTCAGGGTATTTTAACTCAGGTGTGATATCACGATGAGCATCCTGGAAACCAAACGAACCAGCATAACGACCTGTTGTTTTCTCAAACACTGCCCAATAGCCATACCCTAACGCATGCCAGTGCCCGATATAACGTAATAAGCGGGTCCAAACCATTTCTGCTGTTGGATTTTCACCGCCATTAATTTTAGCCATTTCAGGAGTGCTCCAGCACGCCATAAGCGTTGGAAACTCATCGAGCGTAAATTGTTTTAAAATCAATCGTTCTGTTTCAAGTCGAGGCGCTTGCTGAACAGTCATCACTTCTCCTGGTTTTAGCATACTTGATGCGGCTGTTTTACCACCATGCACGTTTCTTCTTTGACGGGCAATCAAACTGTATCAACGTCCGCTGCTGGCACAAAGCGGACGTGCACTGTAACAGTCGCTCACGAGCGAGCATCAGCGCCTTCCATTGCCGCTTTTACTCTGAGAATGGCCTGCCGTGTAGGGTTGAATTTGCGGGCGATCGAACGGATGCTTTTCCTTTCACTAAGCCGCAGCAAGACCTCTTTCTTTTGTTCGTAATCCGGCGCAGGCGGACGACCGAAACGCTGCCCCGATGCCTTAGTACGCGCGTTATTCTCTTATCGTGAACTCAACTATTGTCGCTGGAAAAAGAACCTCTGACTGCGCCAGGTGATACTCCCGTGGTGCGTTTGAAGGCGCGGCTGAAAGCCGCCAGTGAGCCATACCCCATGTTGGCAGCCACGACCTCAACGGGTGTATGTTCACGACGGAGGCAATGCATGGCTAAGCGCATTCTGAGATCAGTAAGATATCTAAGCGGTGAAGTGCCCGTTGCTGCCAGAAAATGCTGACTGAAACCTGAGCGTGACTGGCCAGCCTCCTTAGCAAGTTCAGCGGTAGTCCAGTTTTTACCCGGATTTTTGTGCATCATAAAAATAGCACGGCTGAGTCGGGGATCGTTCATGGCTCCTACCCATCCCGTTGCGTCGTCACACCCGCCAGCCACCCATCCGCGAACGATAAGAGCCGCTACAACCTCAGCCAGCCGTGCAAGTATTCCGGCACTCCCGGCCTGTTCGCTCATTGTTTCGCGTTCCATGGCATCAAGCATTGGCTGGAGCTCAGGGGACTTTTCCGTCAGCATACTGACCAGCAAAAGCTCTGGCATCGCAGACATCAGGGGCTGCATGCCACCAAGATCGAAATCCATACAGCAGCTGAACATCACCGGTTTTGCATCCTCTGCGACTAAAGCATCTTTGTCGGGTTTGTTTGCCGGATCAAAATACAGCACCCTGCACCTGGCAATGTCAGAGGATTCAAACACGGCATGTGGCCCTCCATGAGGAAGCAGAACAGCATCACCGGTGTCTAGCTTATAGATCTCGCCCCCCGGGCTGCTCAACCAGACAGGGCCGTAGCCTACAAAATGGAACTGTCCTCTTCCGGTGACGTTGGTAAAACCTATTCCTTTAGACTCAGGGACATTTATTTTGCTGAACTGCACGCCCTTAAGGTGCATGTCATGGAGTAACTGGCTGATTAATTCACTTGAGCGACCATTCTGAGAAGTTGCCATTTATCTTTTTTGGACGATTAATCAAATTATATGGACAACATATCATAGTATGTCCAATACCGGCGTCCTACACTTCGTTTTTAACTTAACGGAGTGAATAAATGAACAAACCTTACCGATTCAGGACGTGGGGAACTGCCTTACTAATTCTACTGCTGACAACGCTATCTTCACTGGCCAGCGCCAGTGAAAAACACTATACGGTCACCGCGCCCGATGGCGTAAAAATCGCCGTGCAGGAATCGGGTAATCCAACCGGGCCTGCCATTATTTTTATTCACGGATTATTAGGCAGTCGTCTCAACTGGGAAAAACAGGTCAATAGCCCTGAACTGCAAAACTACCGAATGATCACTTATGATCTGCGTGGGCACGGGATGTCAGGTAAACCAGAAGATGCCGAGGCTTACAGGAATGGACGTCACTATGCTGACGATTTGGCTGCCGTCCTCAAATCAACGGGAGCCCGTCGTCCGGTACTGGTTGGCTGGTCACTGGGTGGCGTTGTCATGTCAAACTATCTCGCAGCTTATGGCGACGCAGGTATCAGTGGTGTCATGTACGTGGATGGGGTGATTGAGCTGAACGCAGCACTGATTACACCGCATCCGGAGGTCTATGCAGGTCTGGCCTCTGACGACGTCCGTACGCATCTTGAAGCCGAGAGGGCTTTCCTGAGTTTATGTTTCCATACTCAGCCTGACGCTGTGACCCGTGAGTTATTGCTTTCCAGTGCCGCTATGGCTTCCTGGGTTATGACACGCACAACGCCATCAATGACCGTCGCTGCTGCTGAAGGTTTGCCTAAGGCGAGAGTTCCCGTTTTGATGATTTATGGCGGCAAGGATCAACTTGTGAAGGTACAACCGAGCATCGCCCGCGCACGCGAACTTAATGACCACGTCCAGACGAAACTTTATGCAAACTCCGGACATGCTCCATTTCTGGAAGAAGCGCCACGCTTTAATCGCGATTTGTCAGCGTTCATGACGTCTGCAGCGGTAAATGGAGACGCTCAGTGATAAGCACAACATTTATATACTGCACGGTGGCTGAGGCTATTCACGCGTCGCCCGAATTTAGCGCGCAACAGGGCATGACGTATTCACACCCACTTTAACAGGATCGGGGGAGCGCTCACATCTGGCTTCACCCGCCATAAATAGATCCACTCCTATAAGGGGTGTGCTTAACGTTATTGCTTTTGAAGGATTAGGTGACCTCGTACTGGTTGACCATTCGTATGGAGGACTCATTATCACGGCGGTGGCGGATGCCATTCCCGACAAATCAGATCCCTGGTTTACCTTGATGCATTTATTGGTGAGCACGGTAAATCTCTATTTAACATGGACCCCCCCTCTGCTACCAGGCTGGCAGAGAATATCACTGCAACCCAGGTGAAGCTGACGCAAAGGGTATTAACGAAGATCGAAAGCGCAACGGCCTTATTTCAGTTGAGGGCGAACGCTGGGCTCCGTAGATGATAGATTGGGTCAACCAGGATACGCCAATCAACAATGCAGATAAGAAAACTCAGTGAGTAATCCGCGGATTCAGACTCATTATTTCCATCTTTGACTAAGCGTTTTACTCCCTCAAATTTTCATTTGACAGCATGGCCACCGACGCATTTCTCAAATCACGCCGGAATACCTTTCGGCGCTGGCGTGAAATCAGTTCACATCGATTAAGGCAAACATTCGTGTCCGCTTCCGGCACAGAGCGAACATTTATCCGGCGTAGCTGTCAGGTGGACCGCATCCCTGTGCGCCTGGCTTCCGGAACCATGGGTTGGTGTAATCTTCCGCCGTATCCAAACGGGCCTGGAGAGCAGGCCGGCAGCCTGCCAGACGACAGGCTGCATGAGAAATCAGGGAATAAGTTTGCTGCTTCGCATCGCGTCCAGATGTTCAATCAACACCTCATCAGAGCGCTTGATCATGGCGTCAAACCCTGCCTGACGCGCTTTGGTGACGTCAAAGATGGCGTCTTTCTTAACATGGAAGATAAAGTCACCAAATCCACCTAACGCCAGTTTGTCGATATCTCGCTCCTGCAGATGCGCCTTGTCGGCGATGGATGACCAGAGAGGCTTAAGCGCGCTGAGACGTTCGCTAAGCGAAACAGGCTGCGCCTCGCCAACCGGAACGCCAAACCAGTCAGCCAGTTTCGGCCAGACGTGACACCAGCGAAACACGTCGCCATTGGTGATATTGAACGCGCCGAATCTGGCATTTTCGGTGGCCCAGACAGCGCTTTCACCGAGGATGCGGCTGTCAGTGATGTTCACCAGAGTATTGCGATAAGCGTCATCCGGGCCGGGAAAATGCAGGGCGGTTGCCGTTTCGCGGCAGATTGTACCGTACACGCCGATTAAATTTCCCAGGTTCATCGGCGATCCGAATGAGTGACCGATGACAATATCCGGGCGCAGTGCAGTCCAGCCGATGCCTTCATCGCCAATCTTTCTCGCATAGTCCTCATGCCGGAAATAGAGGTTCGGCGGAAAATGACGGCTGTCCTCTTCCCGCGCCGGGGTGCGGTAAACGCCCAGATGGGCACCATAAACCTTTCCGCCCTGAATAAAGATAATATGTTTCAGCGAATTGCCTGACGAGCGTACCGCGCCGATGAGATTTTCAAACATCAGCGCATTGATATCCGCCTCCACGCCTGGATTGGGATCCTGGCGCAATGCCGCATAAAAAATGTGCGTCACCGTTTCAAACGCTTCCCGGTGTTGATTAAGATTTTCGGAAGAGGTCAGGTCAGCGCTGATATGAGGAGAAGGGTGAGGGCTGTGCGGCGAACGCCCAAGGGTAGTGATTTGCCAGCCCGCGTTATGGAAGGAATCATGAGCGGCAAAGCCCACTACGCCGGCAGCACCGACCAGCAATACGTGCTTATCATTCATACATTTCTCCGTTTTGTTTCATATAACCCGTTTTAGCAGCAACATACAGAGGGTATTACCACTGACAGCAAACCGAGCCGTTGCTGTACGCCGTTATTAAAAAGTGATTGATATAGCATAATGAGTCAAACGACGATCGGCAGGCGAAGCGTCCCCCGTGCACCGCACAGAGTTTTTTAACCCGCCGCAGATGTTTGCCCAAAGCGTCAATACAGGTCGCTGTGAAAAAGCAGTTGCAACAGCTTCATCCGGCAGCAACGAGCGTGAAGCGAACATGCTGTCACCCTGCATATAACTAAATTTGGCAAATATGATGGGTTTATGAAGTGGAGATAGGGTGGCCCATTATCCGATTAACGATAACTTTCAGAAAATGAACCCTGCCTCTGTGGGATGAATAGGGTTAACGAACCATCTTATGGGATTGTAAAATCCCGTATGAAATTAAAAATCTGTTCGGGATTGCCGTTTTATTAAGGCTGCACTGCAGCCAATTAAAGAGAGGGAGACTGAATATGCGTGTTCGCCTGGCCACTGAAAACGATGCTATATCCCTGATTACTATCGACTCTGTTGCCCAGCACCAGCCAAAACGTGCGGCGAAAATCCGCAGCTGGTGTGCCCAGTCTGTCTGTTATATTGCCGAACAGCAGGGGATAGCGATGGGATATGGCGTGCTGAACTATCATTTCTTCGGCTGCGGCTTTATTGAAATGCTGATGGTAGGGGAACATTACCGCCGCAGGGGGATCGGTCTGGCGTTGATTGCAGCGTTGAGGTCCCGCTGCCAGCACCCGAAGCTGTTCACCTCCACCAATCGTTCTAACCTGCCAATGCAACGTCTGCTGTTGAACGCCGGATTTATCGCCAGCGGTCAGGTCGACAATCTCGATGACGGGGACCCGGAAGCGATATTTTTTATTCCGGCCTTAACGTAGCGCAGAGAGAAAGGGAAACAGACACCCATATCCAGGGTGCCAGGCTAAGCGAGTCCAGGGTTTTAGCGACCGCTGTATCTACCGGGAAGTGCCTTTCTGAGAAGGTTCTGGCAGTGAATCAGGCAAAAACTGGCCGGGTTTAAGACAATTCATCTCTTTGATAAATCGGGTCTTTACCTTCAGGCTGTGTCTGAGATTGCTGCAGATAATTGATAACTGTTTCACGCAAATATTCCCGCAACGCTACCGGCTGCTGCCGCCCGGCTTGATGTGGCATCATCCTGATCTTTTCCCGGCTGCCTTTGACCTTCATCCCCGGCTAGCATTCCTCAACGTATCCGATAAGAAACCTCCCGATTGCCGTGCTGTCGATCGCGTTATCAATCATGGCAGCTAAGCTTAGTTGACACTTACCCGGTCGGGCAGCCACACCTTTCCGGCCTGCAAGCAGGAGAAGATCATGAAAGCAGTTATTTACAACGGTCCCTATGATGTAAAAGTTAAAGACGTGCCGGATGCAAAAATTGTTCGCCCCACCGATGTGCTTGTCCGCATTACCACCACCAATATTTGTGGATCGGATTTGCACATGTACGAGGGTCGGACCAGCTTTGAGCAGGGACGTATTTTGGGGCACGAAAACCTGGGTGAGGTGGTTGAAATTGGCTCAGGAGTGGAGCGTGTTAAGGTCGGTGACTATGTCTGTCTGCCATTTAATGTCGGATGCGGTTTTTGCGAGAATTGTGAAAAAGGTCTGACCGGTTTTTGTCTCACCACCAATCCCGGTACTGCGGGCGCGGCCTATGGTTTTGCTGAAATGGGCGCCTGGGAAGGCGGTCAGGCGGAACTGCTTCGGGTCCCCTTTGCAGACTTTAACTGCCTGGTGCTTCCGCCTGATGCAGTAGAAAAAGAAGATGATTATGTGATGCTCTCTGACATTTTCCCTACCGGCTGGCATGCGACAGAACTCGCCGGATTAAAGCCTGGTGAAAGCGTAGCCATTTACGGCGCGGGGCCGGTGGGTCTGATGGCCGCACACTCAGCCATGATAAAAGGCGCTTCACAGGTATTTGTGGTGGATACACACCAGGACCGTTTAGCGCTGGCAGAGAAAATGGGGGCGACGGGCATCAATGCAACCGGCGATGAAGCCGTGCAGAGAATTCTCGACTTAACTGACGGACGCGGCACTGACTGTGGCTGTGAATGTGTGGGCTATCAGTGCTGTAACAAACATGGCCATGAAGACAATTCAGTCACCATGAACAGCATCGTTGCATCAACCAAAGCAACCGGGGGAATTGGTGTGGTTGGCGTGTTTATCCCGCAGGATCCGGGAGCTGCATCAGACCTTGCCAAAGAAGGTAAGATGCCGTTTGATTTCGGCAGTTTCTGGTTTAAAGGACAGTCAATCCGCACCGGCCAGGCGAACGTCAAAGCCTATAATCGTCAGTTAGCCCGTTTAATTCATCAGGGTAAAGCCAGCCCGGGCGACATAGTCTCACACCGTCTTTCGCTTGCTGAGGCGCCTGAGGGATATAAGCACTTTGACGATCGCGATGAGGGATGGACCAAGGTTATCCTTAAGCCTTAACTGACGCTGATCGGTAGGAAAAAATAGAATCGGAACAATGTAGAAATGTCGACGGGATACCATTGCGTATCCTGTTATAATATTTATCTTCTGCCGCCAGGCTCGCCCCCGTATCTATTGTGATGTTTAATGACGCATTATGAATATTATCTGGCCCTTTGAGTAGCACCCGATCTTCTTAAGGCATCAACGAAATAAACGCTATTCATGTAATAACGATTAGAGTGGGTGAGAATGAAGTGCGATATCATAATATTTCTATGTAACATCAGGTCGGGATAGATCCAGAATCAAAGCCACCTGCGTATTACAGGTGGCTTTTAAACGATTCTGAGCCGCATTTTTATCTTAAGCTGGTTTTGAAAAACTGTTCAAACCGGGCAAAAGGGATCTTACCGGCAGCGTTGTCATATAAGTCCACATGGTTTGCGCCGGGGACGATCACAAGCTCTTTCTCAGTGCTGCCAACCGCTTTATAGGCATCTTCTGCAAAATAGCGTGAGTGCACCTTTTCACCTGTAACAATCAACACAGGAATGGTGATTTCATTTGCGTAGCTAAGCAGCGGCATGTTCATAAATGACAAGGGCATCGTTGCATTCCATGCGCCATTAGAGTTAACAGAACGCTCATGGAAGCCGCGCGGCATTCTGTAATAATCAAAGAACTCTTTCAGCACCGGGTGTGGATTCGCGGGTAATGTTTCCGGCAGTATTCGCTCAGAAGCGCTTACGCTGCCATTCTTATCCACATTAATATCGTGACTACCGCGGGCGATCGTTCCGCTTTCAGCATCTTTCCAGCGCTGCTCGTTCAGGTACTGTAATACGGCACGGCGATCGGCGGTTGAATAACGGTCTTTGCCATCTCCAACGCCATGTCCCATCGCCCGGCTCATGTCGTACATCACGCTGGTCGCAACTGCTTTTACGCGTGTATCCATCGCCGCCGCATTAAGTGCCATGCCTCCCCAGCCGCAAATACCGAGTAATCCAATACGATGGCGATCCACTTCTTTTTGTAGTCCAAGGAAATCAACCGCCGCGCTAAAGTCCTCGGTATTGATATCCGGAGAGGCGACATTACGCGGATAGCCGCCACTTTCACCCGTGTAAGAAGGATCGAATGCCAGCGTAACAAATCCCTGTTCGGCCAGGGTCTGTGCATACAGGCCGCTTGATTGCTCTTTGACCGCACCGAAAGGACCACTTAATGCAATCGCAGCCAGTTTACGTTCGCCCCGATTTTTGGGGATGTAAAGATCCCCTACTAATGTGATCCCGTAACGGTTCTGGAAAGCCACCTTGCGATGATCAACCTTATCGCTCTCTGCAAAGGTTTTATCCCATTTTTCTACCATTGAAACAGGCGAGTTCGGATTAGATGTATCAGCATAACTCATTGTTGTAACCCCACTTAGTGATGCGCATAGCAGCATGGCGGGTAGCGCGGCTGTCAGCTTTCTGGTGAAAACATTCATTTAAATTCCCCTGAAAATGAAAATTGAGGTACAGGTTTCATACGGACAGTACTGCTGTGCTTTGATGCAATGCGCTCATTATAGGTAGCAAAAATAGTGCTGATTAGAGGGGGGAAATTGCTAAGATTAATAGCATATTGTTATAAATGAAGGGCTGCATCAGTCTTCCTTTGCGGCCAGATATTCTGAGGACGCGCAGATGGCGAAACGGGAAAATTATAATGAGCTCTACTTGTTTATGCAGGTGGTGCGGGAGGGCAGTTTCACTGCAGCTGCACAACGTCTTGGACTTGCACAATCAGGTGTTAGTCGTTCTGTCCGTGAACTTGAAGAAAGGCTGGGTATACAGCTTCTGGTTCGCACTACGCGCAGGCTGTCGTTAACACAGGCAGGTGAGCAACTGTATCAGACAGCAGAATCTGGATTTGATGCTTTAGATACGGGGCTTGCCACGCTGGCCTATTACCGCAACACCCCGTCCGGTACGGTACGCATCAATGCCAGCCAGCATGCCATTGATAAAATTCTTTTACCGAAGCTGGCGCTATTTAAGCAACGTTATCCTGATATCAGGCTTGAACTCATCAGTGAAAGCCGGTTCGTCGATATTATCGCTGAGCGATTTGATGCTGGCGTGCGGCTGGGACCGGAGGTAGGACAGGGTATGGTCGCGGTGCGTATTACACCTGACATGGAGATGGTTGTTGTAGGTACGCCCGAGCATTTTCGTCGCTATGGCTTTCCACAAGCACCGGCTGACTTAGTGATTCATCCTTGTATCGCCTACCAGTTTGCCGATGGAAGCCTTTATCAGTGGGAACTCCTTCAGGACGGTAAAAAAATAACGCACCGACCGCAAGGTCAGTGGGCCTTTTCCGATAGCTACATGGAAGCAAAAGCAGCCAGACTGGGGCTGGGGCTGGCTTATGTCCCGGAGGAACTGGTCGCTGATGATTTAGAGCAAGGCAATCTTATCAGGGCGTTGCCACGTTACAGCCAGCGCCTGGAAGGTTCATTCCTTTATTATCCTCACCGCAATGTGTCGCCGGCACTGAGAGTCGTCATTGATATACTAAGAATCTGATGTTTAGCTAATTATATTCGTCGTTGTTCGGCTCTTTGTTATCGGAATAACGTCCGCTTCTGGCACATAGCAAACGGGCATGAGAGCACTGTCGATTTAATCAAAACGCTTTGCAGCCATCAGAAGTCGTGTCCGGTAATAAGCGATTGATAACCTTACTGTGGCGATTCAGCAAGTAATGCGGCCTGTACTGCCGGCCGGGCGCTGATCATATCCCTGTATGCCGACAACGCAGGCCAGCGATGCAGCTCGATCGAGAAAAACTTACTCCAGCCCAGCACCGTGAAAAGATAGGCATCAGCAACGCTGAAAGTTGGCCCGGTCAGATAAGTTTTTTCGTTGAGAGTCACCTGCAGGAAATCGAACTGCCGGAATAGCTTCTCACGAAAAATCGCTCTGACGTTTTCGGGCAGCGTGGAATTGAACAACGGTGCCGATCCAGCATGTATCTCACTGGTGATAAAGTTAAGCCATTCCTGCAGGCGCACCCGAGCCCAACTGTTCGCTGGCGGAGCCAGACCCTTTTCCGGTTTACTGTCAGCGAGGTACTGCACAATGGCCGGACCTTCAGTGAGTATCTGCCCATCATCCAGTTCAAGTGCAGCGACATAACCTTTAGGGTTAATGGTGCGGAAGTCACGACCGTCAGCGGTGAGCTTATTTTTGTTGTCTACTTTAACCAGTTCAAACTCAAGCTCCAGTTCGCGCAGCACGATGTGCGGTGATAACGAACAGGTATTCGGGGCGTAATAGAGTTTCATTGTATCTCCGCTTAAATTGAAAACCGTCGCGCAACATCCTGCGCGGTGCTGAACTCACTGTATTTGACGCTGTCTGCGCTGTAAAATTAATGCTTCAATAATCAACTATTAGCTGGGCTACTGATAATCATGATGAATCTACTACACTGGCGCTTACTGGTTGCCGTGGCGGATGCCCGCAACATCTCGCGTGCCGCAGAGGAGACAGGGATGACGCAGTCCGGTGCCAGCCAGGCTATCACCCAGCTGGAGGCTTCACTTGGTTTTCCGGTCTTTACGCGTGAACGCCGAAATATCGGTGTCACCGCGCTGGGTGAGCAGGTTATCGAACAGGCGAGAAACATGCTGTCGGGGCTGAATGCCATCCGCGTGCTGGCTGACCAGAGCCGCGGGTTAACTGGCGGGCGCATTCGCCTGGCCAGTTTTCCATCAGTGACTTCCACCTTGTTGCCCGGACTGCTGCGTGACTTTAAGCGCCAGCATCCCGGTATTGACGTGATCGTTCTGGAAGGCTCGGACGAGGAAGTTGAGGCGTGGCTTGCAGCAGACATGGTGGAGCTGGGGGTGGTAATGAACCCTGACCGGGGGCGTGCAGATAGTGTATTAGGGCAGGATGCCTGGGTAGCGGTAATGCAGGCCAGTAACCTGCTGGCTCGTCATGCCAGGACTGATGGCATAACGCTTGCGGCGCTGGCAGACCAGCCTTTTATTCTGGCCACAGGCGGATGTGCAGTTAATGGAAAAAGCCTGATGGAAAAGGCGGGTTTGCAGCTATCTGACATCCGCGTGACGGTACGCGACTGGATCAGCGCCTGTAAGCTGGTCGCGGAGGGCATGGGGGTCGCTCTTGTACCTGAATCAGCCCTGCCTGGCGAATTGCGCAACCTGTGCGTAGTACCGCTGACACCGCCGATACACCGTGAGTTCGGGCTGGTTTGTTCGCCATCCGGAAAGTCTTCGGGTGCGACACAGGCACTGCTTAAAGGACTACGGAAAGGCGCATAAGTTGCTCACCGTATCCCCTTGCACTGCGCCAGAAAGTTAACCGGATACGGAGTTGATTGTAGCGTTCAATAAATGTTGCCTTTTAATAGTGCAATATCAAATGTACGCAGCATCTGCCTTTGAACGTCTGGCAGAATGGACGTTATACCTGATGCCCGGAGACAGGCATAAAAAAAACCGCCATGCGGCAGCGCGCCTGAATTTACTCACTTTTATCGGGGAGCTTTGCAAAAGAGCCGCCGTGGAGAGTGGCATCAATGGCATTGCGACAGCAATAGCAATTAAAGACCAGCAGCGCGACCGAGCGCTCGAAGCAGAGAATGTAAAAACCAATGTCCGCTAAGAGCGAAAAGCAGACATTACCCCAGACAATAAAAGCTGTCGGCTAAAGCATTCGCCATACAATTTGGAAAAGTAATTGATACGAGTGAAATAGCACAATACGATCTCGTATGAGGTGCGTTATTACGTACTGAGCAGGTAGACCGTAAGTCATCACGATGGGTGCAAAAGTGAGGTAAAGTGAGTGCAGAAAGGGGGTAACAGGGGCAGCTCTGGTGAAAACGAATGTTAGTCGTGCTCCGTTCACTTAGACTTGCACAGCCGCTCCCGGCTAGTAAAAAGGCTATAATTAAATCTTAAAAATCATGCAGGCTAATGATGAATAACAAGCAACTTAACGAAACAAGCAAGTTCCTGAGTTATATCTTGCGACATGAGCCTCACACTATCGGATTGCAACTCGACGCAGAAGGCTGGGCAGACATTAACTCTTTGATTACCGGCGCAGCGAAAGAAGGCCGCATACTTGACCTGGCACTGCTTCAGACAATAGTGAATAGCAGTGATAAGAAACGGTTTACCCTGTCCGACGATGGCCAGCGTATACGTGCCGCCCAGGGACACTCAGCACCAGACGTAAATCTCCAGCATAGAGAAAAAGAACCGCCAGAACTCCTCTACCATGGCACTGCAACACGCTTCATTGAATCTATTTTTCAGCAAGGATTGATTGCAGGCTCACGCCACCATGTGCATCTATCGCAGGAAACCCGGACGGCTATTGCTGTCGGACAGCGCTACGGTAAACCAGTAGTGCTGGAGATTGAATCCCTGCGAATGTACCAGCATGGATTTAAATTTTTCCAGGCTGAAAACGGGGTTTGGTTAACCGAAGCAGTTCCCGTTAATTTTATTTCATTAAAAAGTTAATCACCCGGTAGTTCATTAGACACCTTCTCCGTTAGCAATTATTGTTCAGCAATAGTGATTATGTCCGCTTCTGGCACAAATCAGACATTCTGACGGCGGCTGTTTTATACAGCGCGGGGAAGCGTTTCTTCCCCGCGTTTGACAGCAATAACACCCGCCGCGCTGCAGGATTATTACTGTTGTTTGCTGTTGCCCAGCACTTTGTTAATTGCTTCGGTGCCACATTGATCGTCGGACTCTGCGCCGCCAGTGCCCGCCATGCCGATAGCCCCGATCCACTGGCCGTGATATTGCACCGGTACGCCGCCGCCCAGCAGTAATAGCTCATTTACCGTGTTCAGGTTGGCGCTTTCCGGTGATGATTGCGCCTTGATGGTCAGTTGTCTGGTGGGGGTTTTGGTGGAGAGCGCTGTGAACGCTTTACGCCAGGCCGCCTGGGTATTGTGAGGTCCCACGTTATCATCCCGCATCAGCGTCACCAGATTTCCGCCCCGATCCACCACCGCCACTACGCCCTGACGATTCATGCTATGGCAGGCAGACAAGGCCTCGGTTGCCAGCTGATTGCTCAGCGCCTGGGTCATGTCATAAACGGTGGCGGGCTCAGCAGCGAGCGCCACGGCAGGTCCGGTTGTCAGCATCACTGCCAGCAGTAAACGTTTCATTTATTTCAGCTCCCGCGATAGGTGGAATAACCGTACTGGCTGAGCAGTAACGGAATGTGATAGGTGGTCGTGGTATTGGTGATATGGAATTCCACCGGGATTTCCGGGAAGAAGCTCTGCTGTTGATGTGCCGTAAAATAGTGACCGGTTTTAAAAATCACCCGATAGTCACCCGCTTCAAACGGCTTTGCTGGCCAAAGGGCATCAATACGACCTTGCTGGTTGGTGTTGGCGGTGTTGGTGATGCTGCCAACTTACTGATTTAGTGTATGATGGTGTTTTTGAGGTGCTCCAGTGGCTTCTGTTTCTATCAGCTGTCCCTCCTGTTCAG
>NZ_JBNPYB010000021.1:0-67879 GCF_050432985.1 Pantoea sp. AN62
AACTTTTGCTTTGCCACGGAACGGTCTGCGTTGTCGGGAAGATACGTGATCTGATCCTTCAACTCAGCAAAAGTTCGATTTATTCAACAAAGCCGACTGCTCCCTGACAACCTCCGGTGCACGGTCATAACTTTCACGCTTCGGTGGCTGATAATCTGTTTTGCGTCTGTATACATCCCCCTTCCTTTTACGTTTTCTACCCGAAATCAGGTAAGCGACCACCGCGATAGCGATCAAAAACCAGGAAAACATATCCATATAACTTCTCCAAAAACTGAAAGGAGCGCAGGTATCTTGCTGAGATAGCCCCGCCTGTAAAACCCGATTGTACCCCTCCCCTGCCCCGGTTCGAAGAGCAATGCTAATGAATATGCGTGTTATGTTGGTGTATATCTAACACATCTTTTAAATACTAAAAATGTACATTTTTAGTATTCGTAAGGTATTCTTTATTGCGCTTTAGTGAGTGTACTGATAAGGTGCTAAACAGATACTGAAAATGTACATTTTAGGGATGGGGAAGGTATGAATAACGCATCAAATCCATACGCGGGAAAAGTTGTAGCGGTAGCAATCAAAAAGGGCGGCACGGGCAAATCGCTTATCAGTCTGAACATAGCGCCCGAGCTTAAGCCTGATACTTTTTATGACACTGACCCTACTCCGGCCGTGACAACATTCAATGGCTTCCGCGATGAGAATATTCGTTGGAATGTAGTCCGCCTCACCGACGACATGGAAAATGTCGTGGACCGCTTTATCGCCGATGTTCTGGAAGCTAAAGAGAAGGGGCAGACCGTACTGGTTGACTGTGGTGGTTTTGACTCCTCGATCACGCGTGCTGCAGTAGCGCTTGCTGATCTCATTATTTCTCCGCTGAAGGATGACCCGTCCGATATTCTGGGCCTTCACGAATTCAGTAAGGTACTGGATGAAATCTCGGCTGAGTTGGGCGAGAAAAAAATCGCTCATGTGGTGATGAATAAGGTCCCGCCAAATCGACGTAATTACAGCGACATCGATAACTACATTGCCCAGTTCGATAATCTGGTTCGGATGGAGACGGCTATTCCAATGGATAAAGCTGCACCGCAGCAGTTTGGTCAGGGCATGGGGGTTGTTGAGCATATGACAACACGCTACAGCAATGTTGGTAACGCTATGCGCTCGCTCTTTTTAGATATGCGCAATGCAATAGAAAAGGTATGATTAAGATATTCAATGAGTATTGAAAATGTACTTTTTAAATATGAATGGTGTATCTGATGGCTAATCCTAAATCAGCAATGTTCGAACGTATTTCACAGCTCTCAAAAAACGCACCTTTGCATGAAGCAGGGAGTTCTGCACCAGCTGAACAACAGCCTGTCGCGGCCGAGGCCGTCAGGCCTGCAGAACCAGAGAAGCAGATTGAAAACGAATCTGGTCCACGCCGGAAAGCAAAAGCTGTGCGCAGGGCTAAAAACGTTCAGATCCCGGAGGACCTGTGGGACGCGTACGACTCACTCAAAGAGCGTAACGTCACATCCCTGCTGATGACGCCTTATATACTTGAGGCGTTTCGCGAGAAGCTTGCACGCGATGGCGCTTTTGATAGTAAATAAGGCTCAATAAGGAAGCCACTTACTGAGAGGCTTCTTGTTTAATTGAATGTTTTTACGTACTTAAAATGTACATTTTTAATGCTTTTTGTGTGCTTTAAATGTATTGTGCTGGTGCTTGCGCTTAAGCTCGTGGCTGGCATCAGTCTGAACGCTTACAGAGACGCTCAGGGCCCTGCGAACGCCGGTTAAAGAAGGTGTATTAATCAGCTGTTAATCGAGATGTACAGGTTATCCTGGAGCGGCGCCCCGGGAGTTTTGATTACCCAGCGCGCAGATATGTTCATATGTCATGTCCGCAGAAAACGGCCCGCGTTCGATAAATGCCAGCAGCGTCTTAACTATGGTGACAAATTGCCGTGTAGCCATTATTTCATCGGGAAAAAACCAGGACCTTTTATTCGCCTACTTAATGAGTTTCACTAGGCAAACTCACATCTGTGAAATGGATGCGTGGTAAAACTCCCGGACTGCAGTTGAGTTCGGCCTGGAGGACTGGCACAGGCGCTGAGCATGCCAAACTAAGCACTATCAGTTTTATTAGTCAGACATAATCAATGTCTATTACGTATTTAATATGTACATTTTAAATACTTAATGTGTGCCTTTAACATACCTTTGCAACTGGTATCTCTTTCCAGTTCGTCGTCCAGGCTTTACTCAGCATCTCCCGCTTCATCTTCCAGTCAGGGTCGATACCTTTACCCGCAAAGCCTATGCTGTAGCGCCCGGAGCGATTCATTGAATCCATCAGGCTCATCAGTGCTTCACTACCAGCGCGCGGCGCTTCATCGTCAAACAAGTTGAGCTGGGCCACGCCGTTCGGCCGCAGCTCACTCAGCATGATGCCGGCTTTCGCATAGCGAAAACCCGGGCGCCAGATCGCGTCCAGGGATTTCACCGCTGCCTCAATGATGTTGCGTGTGTCCTGCGTGCCAACGCGCAGTTTCACAAATGCCGTGTTGCCGTAGCCAGGTTGTCCGGTGTCGAAAGGGGAGGTGCGGATAAAAACGGAGATGTGGTGGCAGAACTGGCGATCCTCACGAAGCTTTTCTGCAACGCGTTCAGCATACGTGCAAACTGACTGTCGCATAGCGTCATATTCCGTGATGCGCTCGCCGAAGCTGCGGCTCACAACAATCTGCTGTTTGGGCGGTGGCGCATCCTCCATCAGGATGCAGGATTCGCCGTTAAGCTCGCGTACCGTGCGCTCAAGTACTACACCGAAATTCTTACGGATGAAAGAAGAGGAGGCGCGTGCCAGATCGAGCGCCGTTGTCACGCCGAGCAGCTGCAGGCGTTTTTCAAGCCGGGACCCCACGCCCCAGAGTTCACCCACGGGCTGACGCGACAGCAGCGTTTCGGTCCGCCTCGGATTCCCAGTCGTGAGCGCCAGCACCCCGCCAAATTGGGGCCACTCCTTTCCGGCCCACTGTGCCGACTTCGCCAGGGTCTTCGTTGGCCCAAGTCCAACGCCAACGATCAGGCCTGTACAGGCCCTGACGTGCGACCGGATCATGCGGCCAAAGTCCTCGTACGGCATAGCCATTTCCATACCCGTGCAGTCACAGAACCCTTCGTCAACCGAATACACCTCCAGACGTGGCACCATCTCTTCAATACAGGACATTACCCGCGTGCTCATTGAGTGGTTTATGTGGAATAGAAATTCAAATGAAACCTTCAACAAAAAGCCTTACTGAACTTATGAAGAGGTGGCGGTGAATTGATAAGGGAGAAATTATGGTCAAAGAAACTGACACTAAAATTTTAAAAAGCTAAATTGCAGTATTTTCTTGTTCTTACTTACGAAACTGGCATCGTTCTGCATCATTAAAAGCTAAAGATGTCTCTCTGTCTCTTAAAGTATTCCCGAATGCCAGGCCTTTTCATATTTCAGGACTTGCTCCTTATTAAAAGGTGAACTCAGCCAGCCATAATCGAAACTGTAATCCCCAGCGACTGGTCCAGCCACTGGTAGCGCTAGCAACTTTCCCTTTGTAAACAATTAAAAACGTGGGGGTTACGGTAATCTGCCAGCGGTTTGCCAGTTTGCCATCAGCATCATTGATTCCGGATGCCTGTAGCCTGTACCCCGACATTAATCTGCTTACCTGCTGGTCATTACCTGAACGCAACGCTACAGCCAGAACATTATTTCCCCTGGCAGCCATATCGGCTACAAGCGGCGTAGTCAGCTTGCAGACAGGGCACCAGCCTGCCCAGTAATAAATTACTAACGGCTGCCGCTCACTTAATGCTGATAGCGTAGTGACTGAACCATCCAGCAGAGTCAGCTCAGCATATGCGCTATCAGCAGGCAGTTCCGGAAAACGTAACCAGTCGACTACTAAAATTACGGGTAGAGCAAACAGAATAAAGCAGGTCAGTTTGATAAGCCATTTGCGCAAATGCATCATAGATTACTTTCCGTATTAAAATTTAGTTTAAATATTAGATAGTTATGATTTTTTATGCGCCGGATAATACATTTGCCGTTTAGTGGGGCTGCGGCATAATCAGGCATAAAAAGTACCAGAGGCTGCGTATTCATGGCTGTTCCTTTGCCCTGGCGAGTGAAGAAAGCAGGGCGTCACGGGATAACACCGTTCCCAGCACGATGCCTTCAGGTGTCGCAGGCCCATATACCTGATTAAACGGCACAGCAACGCTGCCGCGCTGTTGCAAAAAGCGGCTGATTTGAGGGTCAGCATGAGTCCAGTCACCGCGCAGAAGTACTATATCATCGGCTTTCAGCGCCTTACGGACTACATTACTATCAAAGACATGTAGTTTGTTGAGTTTGCAAGTGATGCACCACTCGGCGGTAATATCGACCAGAACGCGCTTATTGCCTTGTAGCGCCTCATGAACGGCTTCTTCAGTAAGTGGTTTCCAGCGTAACTCGTCGCCCTCACCAGTTGTCACCGTGTAGCCTGCCACGCTAAGCGCTATTATCAACGCGACACATGATGCCAGCCTGTTCCTGCCTTGCTTTATAAGGCTGCAGGGCAGAATAGCGAGCAGCAACAGGCTAATTATTGCTACAGCGACTCTGTTCCAGTGGCCAGCCAGCAGGCTGAGTAACCAGATACAGGAAAGCAGCAGCATCGTGCCGAGACTTGCGCGCAGGTACAGCATCCAGCGGCCGGGTTTTGGTAAAAAACGTGCAAGATCAGGCTGCATGGCTATCAGCAGCCAGGGCAGGCTCATGCCGATACCCATCAGTATAAACAGAAGCCAGAGCCCCGGAAGTGGAGCGGCCAGTGCCCAGCCGATAGCAGTACCGAGGAGAGGAGCCGTACAGGGCGTTGCCATCAGCGTGGCAAAGACACCCTGCATAAAGTGGCCACTGAGATTATCTCCTCCCTGCATTGCAAGTCGGGTGCTTAAAAAGGATGGAAGTCTGATATGCACCAGGTCGAACAGGCTTGCGGTGAAAAAGAACGAAACCAGCGCCATTACCAGCAAAAAACCACTGTTCTGAAACTGAATGCCCCAGCCCAGGGTTTCGCCCGAAAGCCGCAGCAGACTCATAAACAGTGCCAGCATTATAAATGAAGTAACAATACCAGCACTGGAGGCAAGAAATTGCTGACGAGTGAGACGACGGCTCTGCCCACTGGCCTGAATGAGGCCGCTGAGCTTTAATGCGAGCACCGGCAGGACGCACGGCATCAGATTCAGGACAAGGCCGCCAAGGAGCGCCAGCAGCGCGATGTAAGCAAGCCCGTCAAAAGTGAAGGGAACAGCAAGGGGATCACCAATTACAGTATTGCTCTGTTGTGAGATACCACGGTCGGCGATCACCAGTGATAACTCTTGTCCATGCAAATATGGCGATTCGCCTCCCCATTCGTCAGTCACCGGCATACTCGCGATCATCTGCCGGTCTTTTATTTTAATTACCGGCTTACCTAACACTGACCCGGTGGGGTTATCGAGAAAAATTTCCGGATGGTGCCAGCCGTCAGCACGTTCAGCCTTAACTCTCAACTCATTGCCAGCATAACCAGCCTTCAGCACATCGATAAGCCCGCTGTTTACCGGCACCTGGCCCAGAGCGCGGGCGTAATCAGCCACAAATTCAGCGTTGGCGGGCTTATCCAGATCGAGACTGAACGGGAAGTCGGTCAGAATGCAGACGTTACTGCAGGTCGATAGCGTCAGCGTACCTTTAAGTATGCCGGATGCGCGCAGAGTAACCGGCAGGCTGACGTCTCTCTGGTATCCCTGAGTAGTAAAGCCCGATACGTTAAAGCGTGCCGGCGTTGGCCACGACCAGCGCTCTTCAGCGATGTCTGATTCCCACCGTATGGCTGGTGCAACTCCTCCTTCACCAGGAGTTCGCCAGTAGGTTTTCCAGCCAGGCTGCAGGCGGACATCAATCAGCAGACGCACCTGATTATCAGGCGTAGTTGCACTACGCAGACGGACTTCAGCATGGGTGTTTTGTGCTGCGCGCAGCCAGCCACTGTCAGCCGCCTGCGCGACAGGTTGCCAGACAGCAAGCAGGAGCAACATGCTCCTGATAAAAATAGCCATTTTTTTCTCCAGAAATGAAAAAGTAATTACCGCGGGTAATCGTTTTTCATTCCTGAAAGACGCAAAACGTAAGGTGTCTTCGTCGTGGCGCATTAAAGATCGGTTCAGCAGGCATTTTTCGGATGGCGGAACAACAGAGGACAGTGATCAGTGCCTGTATCAGAATCAGGAAAGGGACGAGCAGGTCAGGCAACGTTTCTTTGATGTGCAGCGTCTTACTGCTCAGTTCGCATGGCTTGTTACCTGTTTTTGCTTCAGATACACCATGGTCAGTTTTCATGACAATCGTTGCAGAACTGTATACGTGCGGGTTGAAGCTATGCTGTGCCATGCAAAAGACGATGACCATACAAGCCATAATCAAAACCCGGTATGTGTAACGTGCAATTAACATGAACAGTATTTTCCTGGCAAATTATAGGCGTTTCAGCAATTATCAATCCAACTGAAGTAAAGGCTGCTGCATAACCGGCTCAACTGCCCCCGGCAGGAATGATTTCAGCAGGGACAGAGGCTCATCCGTCTTTTAATCGGCGCGGGCGGGCATTATCTGCGGAGGCACAGAGCAACAAACGCTGGTATTCAGGTGTATAAGTGAGCCACTGCCAGCACATAACGGCTGAGCATAGTCTGAGTAAATTTTGCAATAAAGGTGATGTATGAATGTTTTACTGCATGTTCCGGATAAGTCACGCACTGATAATGCATTCTCTAATGCAAAAAATATTCTCAAAGAGGGCGGACAGCTGCCCCGCATTCAGATTGTATTCAATGCAAATGCGGTAGTTGATGTGCTTGAGAAAGTAATCCCCGATGAGCTGACAGACAGCAAACATGTGGAACTGATTCTTTGCCATAACTCGCTGAAGGCAAATAACATTGATCCCGGCATAATACCGGCACGATTTACCATTGTTCCGGCTGCGATCCTGTATCTTATGCAGGAACAGCATAACGGAGCCATTTATATCAGGCCCTGATGCGCATTCTGCGGCCTGAAGTATCGGTATGATTAGGCCGAAGAAGTTATGCTGCTTAAATCAGGCACTGCTTGTCTGTTAATTAACTGATTAAAATCAGTTTTTGCTTTTTGCGAACCATTCCACGCCGCGAAGCATACCTGCCCAGTAGAAACGCGGCAGGAACCATACCTTAAGCCACCAGGCCAGGCGGCTTGGACGTGTGGCATTCAGAGGAAATGTGGGCATAAGCCTGCCGTCGTAGCCAAATTCTGCCAGTATGACCTTTCCGCGCTCGACGGTAAGCGGGCACGAGCCGTAGCCGTCATAGCGTGCGGCCAGTGCCTTTCCCTGCACGGCATTGCGGAAATTTTCCGCAACCACCACGATCTGCTTACGCGCCGCAGCAGCGGTTTTTGAGTTGGGGGCAGAGCAACAGTCACCGAGCGAGAAGATATTTTTTCGGCGCTGATGTTGTAAGGTATATTTATCCACATCACACCATCCGCCAGCATCACCGAGGTCACTGTTTTTAATGAATTCTGGCGCAGTCTGAGGCGGAACAACGTGAAGCATATCAAACGGGAGTGTTTCTTCTGTGCTGACGCCTTCGGCATCAGTAACTGAAAAGGTGGCCAGCTTACTCTCTCCATCTACGCGCTTGAGCGTCCGACCGTAGTTGACCTGCGCACCGTATTTATCCAGGTAGGCTTTGAGCGGAGGAACAAACTCAGGAACGCCGAAAACTGCCTGGCCTGCCAGGCAGAATGAAACATTAATATTTTTCAGCGCACCGGTACGCGTCCAGTGATCGCAGGAGAGGTACAACGCTTTTTGTGGGGCACCAGCGCACTTAATCGGCATGGGAGGCTGACTAAAAACAGCATTGCCACCTCGCAGATTCCTCACCAGTTCCCAGGTATAAGTGGCGAGGTCGAAACGATAGTTTGATGTTACGCCATTTTTCCCCAGCGTCTCCTGAAGGCCTTCAATCAAATCCCAGCGTAGTGTCAGACCACACGCAATGATCAGGTAGTCGTATGGAATGGTCTGGCCTGAGGCCGTCTCAACCGTACTGGTTTCAGCGGATACATGATGAACGGCATCTTTGACCCATTCGACGCCTGTGGGGATAACGTCCCGCATGCTTTTCTGGGTTTTGTCAATATCATACAATCCCCCGCCAACCAGCGTCCACGCAGGCTGGTAGTAATGTTTTTCACGCGGCTCAATCAGAGTGACGGACACATTACCCAGTCGCTTCTGAATACTGGCAATGACGCCGATACCCGCCGAACCGCCGCCGATAACCACTAAACGGATACTTTTACTGTTTTTTTCATGTGACATTTGATTCCCCTTTGCGGTAAGCCTAGAGCAGAAAGTCATATAAAAGAAGGTCACAGTTAGACCGAATTGTTATGAAAAAAAATGCTTATACCATTTTGCTATATGTAATAGCTATATGGAATACACCTCTTGACACTTTACCTTTCCATCCCCGTAATACGTATAGAGCCAATTGCGGGAAGCACCATGATTTTAAATGAACTGGCCGGCCTGTCCGTTACGGCCATAAGCCTGCTGATACTGACAGGAATGATTGTTGGTTTTCTTCTTGCACTGACGGGAGGAGGGGGATCGGTCGTCTGCGTTCCCCTTCTGCTTTACCTGGTTAAAATGAAAGACGCCCACATGGTGATAGGCACCAGTGCAATGGCCGTGGCCGTGAGTGCGCTGATAAACCTTTTCACGCATGCCTCAGGCGGCAATGTACGATGGAAAACCGGCGCCACAATTTCGCTTATCGCGGTTGTCGGGGCTGGTCTGGGCGCGTCGCTGGGCAAAATGGTCAGCGGGCAGTATTTGCTACTGCCCTTTTCGGTTCTGATGCTGGTCGTTGCGTTTGTGATGCTGAATAAGTCCCGAAAAACTTCGCCAGCCACGCCTTTGCCGGACCGTAAGTCACCCCATTTTATAACTTCCTACACTGCGGTGTTTATAGTCGGCGTCCTGGCGGGTTTTCTGGGTATTGGTGGCGGTTTTCTTGTGGTGCCGTTACTGGTCTGGCTGTTTGGGTTCACCATGCTGGAAGCCATTGCCACCTCACTGATGGTTGTTTTCGCAATGGGTATATCGACCAGCATCAGCTATGCGCTGGCAGATAAAGTTGAACCCGTTACCACCGTCCTGATCATAGTGGGCGGGATGATAGGGGGTGTTGTCGGGGTAAGAATTGCGAACCGGCTTAAAAAAAATGAAAACATAATCAACCTTATCTTTTCGGCCATGCTGATTGTGATGGCTCTGTACATGCTGACCAAAAACCTCTGAAATAAGAACGGAGTAAATAATGAACATTCGACATCTGGATGGAAAAATTTCATTTTCCGACGCGCCCAGCCATCAAGAATTTCTGGCGCTGGGTGAACAGGGGTATGATCTAGTTCTCAATAACCGTCCTGACGAAGAGGAAGGAGAGTTTCTCCTTCACGCCCAGGAAAAGGCGCTGGCTGAGCAGCAGGACATCACATATGTTTACCTGCCCTTTACTTTTGATTCTCTGACCTGGGAAACTGTCTATACGTTTAACAGGCTGATCCGCAGGGGGAAGAAAACGTTGGCCCACTGTCGTTCCGGCTCGCGTTCCGTTGCGCTTTATCTGCTGTATGAGTTGAATGAAGGCCATATTGATGAAGCATCTTTCCGTCAGCAGTGCAGTACGCTGGGATCTGATGCTGATAAAGCACTGGCCTGGTATGCCCGTCGTCAGCAGCATACCCCGGAAGCTGAAGTATATCATTTTTATGAGTCTGCCAGTGGCAGCATGCAGTATGTCATTGCCGATACTGAATGCGGGCGCTGCGCCATAATCGATCCGGTTATGGACTTTGATCGAAAATCCGCTGCTGTATCTTATCAGCAGGCGAATGAAATACTTGATTTTATAAATAAAAGGAAATGGCAGGTTGCGTGGATCCTTGATACCCATCCTCACGCCGATCACTTCTCTGCCGCAGCCTGGCTGTCAGAACAGACCGGCGCGCCGACCGCGATAGGCGAAAAGGTCAGCGGTGTACAGGCCCTCTGGAAGACCTTATATCACCTGCCATCCATACGCGATCCCGAAGCAATATGGGATGCTTTATTTAAGGATGGCGATATTTTTTATATCGGTAATCTGCGTGGTGAAGTCATTTTTTCACCCGGTCATACCCTGGCTTCGGTAAGCTATCATATCGGTAACAGCGCCTTTATTCATGACACGCTGTTTATGCCAGACAGTGGAACAGCACGTGCCGACTTCCCGGGCGGTAGTGCTGAAGATCTCTGGAACACGATACAGCGTATTCTGGCCCTGCCGTCTGATACACGACTGTTTACCGGCCATGATTACCGCCATGATGGGCGAGAAGCTCAGTGTGAAAGCACTATCAGTGAACAGAAAGAAAATAATGCTTATCTGGTCAACACTGATCGCCAGGCATTCATTAACATGCGTAAAGAGCGTGATGCCACGCTTCCTCTTCCGGATCTGATGCTGATGGCCCTCCAGATTAATATTAACGGCGGCAACCTGCCTGAACCAGAGGCGGACGGCAACGTTTATCTCAAGATTCCGCTTAACCGGTTCTGACGGTGGCAGGATCATGCCGACAAAAAGTGAGATACTATGACTATTGATTCAACACATCTTACAATTCTGCAGAGTCTCGCCGGTGGCATTTTAATCGGGCTGGCCGTTTGTATTTTGTTGTTATTCTGCGGTCGCATAGCAGGGATCAGCGGTATTACTGGAAACCTGCTCAACCCGGCGGTAAGAAAAAAGGGCTGGATGCTGGCATTCATCATCGGCATGTTGCTGTCACCAGTGGTGTATCGCCTTTTCAGTCCGCTTCCTGACAGCTCCATAAGAGTTTCATGGGGTGTGCTGATTATCGCTGGTCTTCTTGTCGGTATAGGTACGCGCCTCGGTTCGGGCTGCACAAGTGGACACGGCGTTTGTGGCATAGCCAGGCTGTCAGTGCGCTCTCTGGTGGCGACAGCTCTGTTTCTTCTGACTGGCATGCTTACCGTCTGGTTGCAAGGCATGGCAGGCTAATGCATAACGCTGAGGTTCAGGATGCAGATACTTTTTTCAATGATTTCCGGGCTCATATTTGGGTTGGGATTACTCATCAGTGGTATGACGCAGCCAGAAAAGGTTGTGGGGTTTCTTGATATTTCACGATTATGGGATCCCTCACTGCTGTTTGTTATGGCAGGTGCCATCAGTGTCAGTTTTTTTGCTTTTCGCCGGGCGGGAAAAGGCGCACAGCCCATGTATGCAGAAACAATATCACTTCCTGTAGCAGGCAGAGTGGATATGCGACTGGTGGCCGGAGCCGTCCTGTTCGGAGCTGGATGGGGGCTGGCAGGGATTTGCCCGGGGCCGGCGCTGGTATTACTGGGCAGCGCAAACCTTAAAGGCGCTGTTTTCTTTATCGCTATGCTGGCAGGTATGTATATTTTTCAGCGGGCTGAGTCCCGTACTTAAGCCTGTATATCATGTCGGGAAATCCGAAACGCTGCCTGTAATCATGAATAAATCATCTCTGTGCACTCCGCGCCAGACAGCACAGATCCGGCGTGTACGGGAGAATATTATGCCAGCCACAAAAGGTAAAATTATGAACAGCCCCATCGCAAATTTCAGACGATTAATGGTCGTTGCAGGATTGATGTGCAGTATGGCTGCAGCAGCCGAAGTTTCGCCATCCCCCTCATTCTGGTCGACCCCTGAAATCCACGGATACGGAAAAATTCACTTTTTGCCTGATTCAGCGTTTAAACCTGAAAAAAACCAGCGTTATAAGATAGTTTTCTCGCTGACGAAAGGCAGTAAAAATCCGGATGAAATAAACTCTTCACTCGATCATGTCGCCCGGACCGTTAATCTGTATGTTGCCTCCGGCGTGCCATTGTCCCATCTGTTTTTCGTGGCCGTTGCGTCGGGAGAGGCGACATCACTCACTCTGAGCCGTGAGGCCTATCAGAAGCACTTTGCCGTCGCAAATCCCAATACCGACCTTCTTAAAAAACTGAGGCGTGCTGGCGTGAAGGTGGCGGTGTGCGGGCAGGCAGTGGCTGAGCATCAGTTTGATTATTCAGAAATAGACAGGTCAGTAACAACTTCACTGTCTGCGCTCACGACGATTACCACCCTTGAGCAGCAGGGTTACAGCCTGATGCCTTTGTAGCCGAAGAGAGAAAGACGATCCTTTTAGTACACCACAACCCCGTAGGACGGAAATATCTCTGCTTTACGAAAGTGGGTGCACCTTAATATCCAGTCTGTTTATGAGCAATGCTTTACAAATGAGAGCTTGCCTGTTCTTCATATTTCTTTATGCTCTACCGGATGAAATTGATGCGCTCAGACCATGATGAAAAATCACGCTGCCTGAAGGGAGTCCTGCTCCTGATAATTACGTGTGTCATTATACTGGTCTGCCTGTCACAACGCATCACCATGGTACATCAGTTAGCGTTCAACTCCGGAATAGCTGAACATCAGTCATTATCTGCTGCAGTATCACAGCCAGCGTCTGATCTGTCACCCTGTCACCTTTCCGCTCACTCCCTGACGTCTGCAGTTCCGCTCTTCTTTGACAGCTTAATAGCTTCATTCTGCCTGCTTATTCTGTTCGTAGCTTCGATAACCAAATCGGAGGCAGTATGCGTGCAGGACAAAATCCCTCCTCTTCATCCATCAAAAATTCATATCGTTAACTGTGTCTTCCGCGAATAAGTAAATCCGTTCTGGCGGTTTTAACTTATTCAATGGAGATAAAGTGATGACAATTATTTTCAGGAGTCTGTTTCTCCTGATCGCCTTACTGTCTGTGGCACAGGCAGATGACAGCGGCTGGATACATAATGCCAAAAATCCGCATGCGGATATCAGATTTCGCAGCAGCTATGCGGATAAGGGTTATACACGGGTATTGCTCGATATCCGGCTCGATAATGGCTGGAAAACATACTGGCGCTCGCCTGGCGAAGGCGGAGCAGCGCCGGAGATTGTATGGGATTCCGGTGCAAAAACCGTCTGGCACTGGCCGAAGCCTGATCGGTTTGATTCTGCCGGCTTTACCAGCGTTGGCTACAAAAAACGGGTGACGTTTCCACTTGAGGTGAAAACTGACCAGCAGACTGGCGAACTCACGGGAACACTGATGCTCGCAACCTGCAGTAATGTGTGTCTTAACACGCGCTGGAAGTTTCGTTTATACCCGGACCAGATAGCCACGCATGATTTCGAAAAAAGCTGGTCGCAGGCAATGGCACGAGTGCCAGCCAGTGAAGGTCCGATTATCGTTGATCGCGTAGAGTCGGGGGGGACGACACTCACTGTCTACGCTCATAAAACCACCTCATGGACGGCACCTTCATTTTATGCAGATGCCCCCGAAAATGCAGTGTATTCAGAACCGGATATACACACAGAAGGCAATAAACTTAAAGCTGTGCTTTCCCTGCGAAACAACTGGGGTGAACCTTTACAGACTTCAAATATTTCGGCTCTGACTGCAGTGATTACGGATGGTGAACTTAGCCAGCAGATAAACGCTTCGGTAGAGCATGCATCTGCTTTTCCTGTTTGGTGGCAGACGCTTTTCTTTGCTCTCGCAGGAGGATTAATCCTTAACCTTATGCCCTGCGTATTACCCGTACTGGGCATGAAGCTTGCCTTCCTGACCTCTTCGCATCATCGCGATACAAACGACATCCGGAAAAGGTTTCTGGCTACCGCTGCGGGGATCATTACCTCGTTCATACTGCTTGCAGCCCTGATAGCGGTCATCAGATTATCCGGACGATGGGTAGGCTGGGGTTTTCAGTTTCAGAGCCCCTGGTTTACGGGTTTTATGGTACTGGTGACATGGCTTTTCTGGTTCAGCCTGGCGGGCATTGCAGAGCTGCGATTGCCATCCTCAGTCTCTACACGCCTGGCAACAACAGGGGGAGCTGGCGTGGCGGGCAGTTTTTGTGAAGGCATGTTCGCAACATTACTGGCCACGCCCTGCACAGCCCCTTTTCTTGGCACTGCGGTAACTGTTGCCCTGGCCGCACCTTTATGGCAGTTGTGGATCATTTTCATGGCGCTTGGTATCGGGATGAGTCTTCCCTGGCTTCTGATAAGTGCTTTCCCGCGAGTTGCTGCCTTTGTTCCAAGACCCGGCCGTTGGCTGAAATTGTTCAGGATTTTGCTGGTTGGCCTGATGATGTCGTCCACTCTGTGGCTGCTGTCATTACTGATACCTTCCGTCGGCATTCGGTGGGTGTCCGTAGCGGCAGGGATTCTGCTGACGCTGTTTTTATATGGCTGCGCCCGGGCTTACAGAGGTTCCAGTCGCCACTTTTATCTGCTTGCTCTGGGGTTACTGGCTGCAGCGGTAATCTATGCCGCTTTGCCTCCGGCTGCACACCAGACCGCCACCTCATCCATCAGCTGGCGACCTTTCAGCCAGGCTGCGCTGGACCAGGCTTTGGCCGAAAATAAACGCGTGTTTGTTGATATCACCGCGGACTGGTGCATCAACTGCAAGGTTAATGAGGCACTGGTTCTGAACTCAGCTGCCGTTGCGGAGGAACTTAACCGTGCTGATGTCGTTGCCCTGAAGGGAGACTGGAGCAGGCCATCCCCACAAATTGAGGCGTTTCTTCAGCGTAATGGCGCCAGCGGAATTCCTTTTAACGCCCTGTTTACTCCCCGACAGACGGAGGGAGAACTTCTGCCGCCTCTTCTTGATAAGCATCAGCTACTGAGCCTGCTACGCAGCTCAGATTCTATTAAAACTCAATCAACCGGAGCTCATAATGAATAAATATTTGATACCCCTCGTCAGTGTACTGGTCAGCACAGTCGTCCAGGCCGAAACCCGGACAGATCTCCCTCCCGCGGTTAAACAACTGGAAACCCAGGGCATAGAAATTATCAAACCCTTTTCTGCACCCGGTGGTGTTCAGGGATGGTTAGGAAAATATCAGGGGACGGGGCTGACCGTATACCTTACGCCAGACAAAAAGCATGCGATATCTGGCTATATGTATGATGAAAAGGGGAATAATCTCAGCGAAAAGATTATCAATGAAGAAGTCTATGTTCCTGCCGGACAGGAAATGTGGAAGCGCCTGTTAAAAGCTCCAGGTATTAATGAAGGTAGCGAACAGGCCAGCTGTAAAGTCGTTGTATTTGCTGATCCGTTCTGTCCTTACTGTAAAAAATTCTGGGAGAAAGCGCAGCCGGCAATAAAAGATAAAAAAATATCGCTTAAGACGCAACTGGTTGGCGTGATTAAGCCGGATAGCGGCCGCTATGCTGCGGCTATCCTTTCCGCTCCTGATCCGGTAAAAGTATGGACGGACTTTGAGCTGTCGAACGGAAAGAGCCGGCCGGCGCTACCAGAAAAAACTTCAAGAGCTGTTTTTTCTGAAATACAGTTTAATCAAAAGCTGATGGAGGAACTGGGTGCGACGGGCACACCGGCTATTTATTATCTCAGCCATAATAATCGCCTCCAGCAAATAGTCGGGTTGCCGGACGATCAACAGATGTCAGACCTGGTAGCATGTAAATAATTCCGGCCTGTCGTATCTGCATAAACACGTATTTCCCGGCGTGTTTTTGGGGATACGGCAGATGTCACTCAGCATGTCAGGTACTGCTGATACCGATTTATCTGAGGCAATATAAAGAATAAGTATGCTTCCGGGATCGGGTGATCCTGTATACGATACTGCACAAAGTCAAACTATCATTCGTTTGATCCTGTTCTGAACAACCCTGTCGTACATACCGCTAATGCATTCATCGATCCGGAGTTAAAGTGGGACTGAATGCTTGCTCACAAATTTGTTCTCTTTACCTGCGTTGTCGTGTCTGCCGTAAAAATTTAACATATGCAATCATATATTTGAGGTGACATAGAGGCTTTAATTACACTATTTTTCGGAGGGCCACCTCCAGCTTTTCTGCATCGGCTTCAACTATCGCTCTTTCATCCGGCGTCAGCGGGACCTCTTCCAGATACCTTTTATGGAAGCCTGGCCCTCCAGTAACATCCCTTTTGCGCTTTGTTTTGGCAGATTAAAGTCACAGCCGATGCAGACCATTCTGTGCGGGCAGCTGCTCCAGAAGGGATTAGTACAGAAAGAGTCGCCCAGATCATAATATGTCGCAGGCCCCATGAGGCTGGCTGCTGCCGGGTCATGGTCAATCAGCACGCTTATCATATGCGCCACACGGTCAGCCTTTACAAAAGAGGCCGCCAGCTGTGTCGGGCGTATACGAATATAATGCATGGTGGACTGCGGCGAAGAGTGACCTGACCACTGCATCAGCTCGTATAACGACATGCCCTGAGGAACGCTGGCCAGGGCAGTCACGGCCGATGCTCGTCCCCGGTGACTGGTAATGGGACCCCGGCTGTCTTCCTGCGGCATTCCCGCCCTGGCACAGAGAACCGGAATGACGGTGCGGTTTACTATGTCTCTTCCCACCGGTTTGCCACGAAACTGAAACAGAAAACGGACCTTTTCACCGGTGCGTTCATCCGTCAGCGCTGCCTGCTCTTCCGGTCGCTCTGCCAGCCAGATATCGACATACTTTTTCACTGCAGCAGAAACCGGTTTAACAAAGGCTTTAGATGTCTTGCCAGCTGGTACATTCAGGTAGCAAAGAGTTCCGGCTGGAATAGTACTGCCGTCGTCCCGGTTAATATCTTCCGATTGTGGAATGATGCAGCCTGCGGTCAGGCGCATCAGCTCATTCTGACGCAGCCCTGCATGCGTCCAGATGACTGCCATAGCCTGTAGCATTGACAGGGGATAATGAATTTCACTCAGCAAATCTTCCTGACGCAGGTTCAGACTTGCCCAGACCAGTTTCAGCCAGACCGGAGCATCAATAACCCGGGGATTGACGCCCTGACGAAACAGCGGCGTATCAGGCGTCGAGAGATGGCGGGACGGACTGAATTTCAGCCGTCCCCATCCCCAGTTTTCGTAGTCGATCATAAAGCGGCGAACGGCATACACAAAACCGGCGCGGGAGTTTGGCAGCATGGGTTCTCCGGAACGGGAAGACCGGCGCATTCCCTGTGCCGTGCCCAGTGAAAGTTCACCGACCTTCATTCTTCCGACTGCTGCAATGAAGCTTGCGCAGATCTCCATTGTCCAGTCGGATGGCTCGCGTATTTCCGGATGCTCCCGGGCGAGCCACAGGCCGCAGCGGAGGATAAAACTGTACTGGCTCTCTCTGGATCGGGGACGAAGCACTGAGGTTTCCCTCCACCGCCGGCACCATGCTACCCAGGCCTGTGCGATATCTTCTGTCGGTTTTTCGCGCCACTCCTGGTAATTGCGCATACGCACGGGGCTTTTGATGATGCCCATTGAGGCAAGCGCATGCGAAACTCTTCCCACTGTCCTTGCGATCCCCCGATCGTGGTACTTCTGCGCGCGCCACAGGAGATCAGTCGTAAAGCTTTCGAGCTGAGGACTACTGTTCATCATCATCAGTATGCCCAGCAGGGCTGACAGCTGATTTTTCTGGTTCCTGCGTTTGTATCCCAGTGAAACCAGACTGTCCGTCAGCCGGTTAAGCTCCTGTGTGAAAAATTCCCGACCATAGATGGCAGAGGCGTACAGCGACGGGGCACCATGATGCGGCAGGCTGAACGGTGAGGGAAATGGACCTAGATGGAAGGCAAAAGCCGCAATAAGGGGCCTGCCTGAACGGTGCTGCTGGCACAGTGTCAGCCACTTTTCCGATCCCCACAGCCAGCAGGGCTCCCCTGTCCGGTGTATTTCCGCCAGAACGGCAGGAATGATAATCCTTACGATCCTGTCACTGGTGCCGCTGCGGTCGGCAATATCCTGAAGAGGACGCAGTAAAGATGACAGCGAACCCTGCTGGCTCAGAGCAGAGGTACGTTTGTGCCCGGTGCTTAACGCCTCGCGCTCTTCAGTGCTTAACACATTATTCAGCTGATAATCTGAACGACAGAAGGGGACATAAATGTTATGAATTCCTGTTTCTGCTTTCATCACACGGCCCCCGCCTGAAAGATAAGCCCTGCGATCTTCCGGTCGGTTTCAGCGACAGCAGCAGCCATACGGGCAGCCATATCCGTTCCCGACAGATGAATATAAATTTGTGTGGTACGTGGGTCCCTGTGCCCTGCATACGTAGCCAGTTCATGCAGTTTCCATCCAGCCCGTGCCAGGTGCGTCAGCCGGAGGTGACGGAAAGTATGCGTGGTGATGTCTGGCTGATCAGTCTCTGTCGCCCATTTCCGCACGGTTTTACTCCAGCTCCAGAACGAGAGAGGAGCGCCGTAATTACGGTCAGAGGCGGAACGGAACAGAGCACCGCCTGACCAGCCTGCCAGCCGTAGCTGCCGAAAATGGTTTGCCAGTACCGGCGCAACGTCAGCGCTGTAGCAGACCATTCTTTCCCGTCTGTTTTTCGTCGTCTCTGCGCGGATTCGTATCAGGCGGTGAGCCAGATCAATGTCCTCAAGCCTCAGAGCCGTCACTTCCGTGCGCCGGAGCGCGCCATAATAAGCCAGCGCAAGCATCAGCCGGTCACGCAGAGACGCGGCAGAAACGTGTTTCAGGAACCTGAGCCACTACCTGTCATCGGGAATCACGGGGAGGCGGATGATACGTGGGATCAGGCCACGCCCGGTATAAATGGCACCAGGCAAACCCGAACGGGGTAACGGGTTGAGACAGCAAATATCCTGGTAAATCAGAAAGTCATACCAGAGGCGAAGAACTGAAATGCGCAACTGGAGTGTGGCGCTGGCAACGGGGGACGGCATATCAGGGAGCTGAGGGCGGATATATCCTGCAATGTCCTCAAAGGAAGCCCTTTCAGGAGCAATATCGTGTATTTCACAGAAGGCAAAAAAATGCGTCAGGGCGCTTCGATAGGCTTTAATAGTTGCGCTGGCTCTTCCTAAATTCGAAAGAATTTTAAGCCACTGCTCAGTCAGCAGAAGTGCAGGTGTGGAATGTATGGTGGTGTTCACGGCCTTCCCCTTTCAGCTCATAACAACTGATTAAAGTTTATACCGGAGATGTTGCATTCCACTTAACTTACTAAAGTTCGTAATTAGAGCTGAACACATGCACACCGTTCTCTCTGAAATAACGTTCGTTCTGGAACAGGGGAGCGGCCATCTTAATTCCTAAACGCTTTGCTTCTGCCGATCGCGCGATCACGCAGCCGTCGTTATTCGAAACGACTACGATAGGCTTACCGCGCAGATCAGGCCTGAAAACGGTTTCGCATGAGGCATAAAAGTTGTTGGCATCGGCCAGCGCAAACATGCCTATTCTCCTGCCGGTCCGATGAATCCTACGCCGGCTACGTCAGTGAGGGCATAGGCAACCACACCCCATATGGGCAGTGCCTGGCTTACATCAAGCAGCGTTACAGTTTCGTCCGCGTCCAGCGCCTGCAGGGCAGGAACCGGATTAAGCAGCAGGCGCCTTAATGTCAGCTCCCCGTCAAGTTCAGCCACGATAAGCTGACCGTGTGCGGGTATCAGCGCGCGATCGATGGCCAGTACGGACCCTTTAACAATACCGGCGTCGGGAAAATTACTGTCGCTGCGCATCAGATAGGTCGAGTAAGGGGAAAGATGCACAAGATCGCCCAGATTAAGGCGCGTTTCAGTGTAGTTCTGGGCCGGACTCTGAAAGGCCATGCAAATACTCCATTCTTTACAGCTTTTCAGCCTTGTAAGGTGAACCAGATAACGACCAGGTGTCCGTCTCGCGGGCGCATTTAATACTCCTGATATCAGTATACGTCGCTATCCTTACATCAACAGCAGGAGGTAACTATGTGTGGAAGATTTGCGCAGTACAGCAGCCGCGATGATTATTTTGATGCACTCGGCCTGACACCGGACGAAATCACATTCGATCCGGAACCTCTCGGGCGCTTTAACGTAGCACCAGGCACTAAAGTACTCCTTCTAAACGAACAGGAAGATTCACTGCGCCTCGATCCTGTGTACTGGGGCTACGGACCGGAATGGTGGGATAAGCAGCCACTTATCAACGCGCGCGGTGAGACGGCTGCGAGCGGCCGCATGTTTAAGCCTCTCTGGAATCATGGCCGCGCTATCGTGCCTGCTGACGGCTGGTTCGAATGGCAGAAAGAAAGTGGTGAGAAGCAGCCATTCTTCATTTTTCACAAAAAGAAGGAGCCTCTTTATTTTGCCGCAATCGGCAGGCAGCCGTACGGGCAGGATCACGGCAAAGAGGGCTTCGTGATTGTCACCTCAGCCAGCAATCAGGGCATGGTCGATATAAATGACAGGCGGCCGCTGGTGATTACGCCTGATGCCGTTCGTGAGTGGCTCAGCAATGAAACGTCTCCAGCGCGTGCAGAAGAAATTGCTCATAACGCAGCCGTTCCGGAAAAAGCATTTACCTGGCATCCCGTCAGCAAAAAAGTAGGCAATATACATAACCAGGGAAAAGAACTGATTGAGGCAGTAGTGGACAGTGATATTTAGTCGAAATGGTTTTCTTCTATACAGTCGTTCATTGTCCCTTCCAGAACGCGGCCTAAATCCGGAAATCCGGCCTTTAACAGAACAGTCGCAGCCCGTTCAGCCTTAGGGTCGTGCCGGTCTAACCACACCACATTCAGTCCTTTGTTTCCGCCCTGGTGATAGTGAAGGTTATCCGGCATTTCTGACAGTCCGAACGGACATTTGTCCCGTTCCATTGCATCCATGAATGTAGAATAAGCGGCAGAAGAGGGTATCAGCACGAGGTGCCAGCGACTACTGAGTAAGGTTACTCCGCGCTTACTGAGGGTGTACCTGGACAGCCTGCCCTTAAATGGCCAGTTAATTCCGAGCTGCAGTGCGATGTGACGTGCTGCGGACAAATGATGTGAGCCATCATCATGGGGTCGCCTCAGAAAACGGAAAATAAAGCACGCTAAGCCCTTACTTACCCAGATGTTTGACTGTTCGTGGCACTTTCACCATGGCAATTGCAATTGCCCAACCCTTGCAAAATGCCGCACGCCTCTACAGATCGAGAGCCAGAACACTTCTCGCGCAAATCAACCAAGTGCCGTTTTAACTGCAACAGCGCGGACACACGCATTTCCACCTGTTGAATATGGGCCTCCAGCAGCGTGTTGACCTCCCCACAGTCCTGCATCGGGTTGTCTCGCAGACCCAGCAATGCGCGAATCTCGCTCAACGTCATGTCGAGCGAACGGCAATGACGGATGAATTGCAAGCGCTCAATGGGGTCCGTTTGGAAAACGGAAATTATCCCACGCTAAGACTGTTTTTTGTACAATTCGGTATCGACTGTGCGTAATGGCCGATATTTCCCGGACCCCAGCTTAAGATTATTACGCCAGACGTAATCGCCACTCAGATTGATATGTTCCCAGCCCAGAGGAGAAAGATGAGATACCAGTTGCTCATTAATCGGGATGCCTTTTCGTTTCAGTGCCTCAATGGCTCTTTCTATATATACCGTGTTCACTGCCTGGCGCTCGGAGGAGTTGATCTGACAAGCGCTGCCGGGAGAATGACCATGCAGGTTATTTCCGCCGTAGCGGAATTTGAACGGGATTTGCTTCTTGAGCGTACACACTCTGGTATTGCACGAGCCAAAGCATCAGGAAAACGTTTTGGCCGACCGCCAGCGCTGAACGAAGATCAAAAAAAGGCTGCGATGGAACGCCTCAGTGAGGGAAGCAGTGTCAGCGCAGTTGCCCGTGAATTTAACACCACCCGGCAAACCATTCTCAGAGTGAAAGCAGCATTCAGCACCTGAGCTACACCGATTACCTGACTCGTCAGTGGCTCTTGCTACAGTTCTTTTCTTAAAAGCGCTTTTCAGTGACTACGGAAGAATATCCAGTGCCGTCATCTTTCTATATTACTGTCTTGATTGTATTTTCAGACTAGAAGCGCTTTTTGACCTGCGATACTACCAGGACAAAAGCGAGCAGCTTGTAAGAGTCGCAGCGACCGTCGATATCGACGGTCGCTGGAGTCATAGCTGCTATGACCATGCTACTACCAACAACTGTCGTAATGATTTGAATTCATCATACCGCGACCATAATGTCCCCTCATCATTCCGCGATCAGGATAATAACCGCCAAAAGCTTCAAGTTTGCTACGCATTTCCGAGCGGGCGGCATAAATTTTTGCGTTGAGTTCCCCTATTTCTCTAATGAGAGACTGTGCTTTTTCTGTGTCCTGGGATGTTCCGCCGTAGGTAATACTGTCAAATTCTGCTTGTTTTATAATGAGTTGTTGTTGTAATGGTGATATTGTTTTTTCATACTCGCTGTAAATTTTATTCACTGAAATTTGTTGATCCGGGGTCATGCCCTGGTATCCGTTTATTGGTCCCTGAGCATTAGCACTTCCATATATTCCCAGTATGGAAACGGCTACTAGCGTGAGCGCTGCCATCAGGGCTTTGGTTGAATAAATGAATCTCATAAAATCACTCCTATAAAGTTAACTACAAAGAATTTCCTTTAATTCATTAGCAATCCTACGACTGAATACTCAGGAGGCTGCCCCATCCCCACGAATACGGCCATCAACATGGTCAGTATAAGAAAACGCCAAAAATAGTGCGTTTCTACCAAAAGTCAGTTCTATATTTTGCATCAGTACATGTGTTGGGCATTGATAGCCTGTTGCTTAAACACTATTTTCAGAGGTGTAAATGACGAACTCAACTTTTCCGGCAGCGTAGGTGTCGGGCTTTTCTCCCTGTTCCAGATAGTTCAGCATCAGTTGCAGTGCCAGCTGCGCATGTTGCCGGGTGTTCTGGTCCAGCGTCAGGGCAAGACTTTGCTGCGCCAGCAGCGTGCGGGTAGTGGAATAGAGCTCATGGGCGATCCACACGCACTGATTCAGGCGGCGATGGCGCGCCAGCGCCTGGCCTATTTCGGTATTTCCCAGTCCCGTATTGTAAATACCCAGCAGATTGCCGCCGCGGATCAGCTGTTTTTCCAGCAGTTTGCTGATGACATCGCGATTTTCCTCAGCCGCCAGCTCCTCCCGCAAATGAAGATGCGGAAAACGCGCGCTCAGCACATCCCGAAAGCCGTCGATCCGCTCCCGGTGCGCGGTGTAATCCATCCGTCCACTGACCATCAGTACCTCACCCGGCTGTTGCAGCATTTTGCCCATCAGTTGACCGGCGGTGCGTCCTGCTTTCCGCTGGTCTATGCCGACGTGACAGAGCCGGGCCGCGTCAGGCAGATCGGTCACCAGCGTGATAACCGGCACGCCACGCGCCTCACAGTGCGCCAGCGCAGCGTAAATCGCCGGATGTGCCTGCGCAAACACCATCAGGCCGTCCCGCGTTTCACTGCCAGCCATAATGCGCTGTGCCAGTCGCTCATGCTGCGCTTCAGGCACAAAGGTACGGTGCAGCGT
The DNA here is from genome assembly GCF_050432985.1 of Pantoea sp. AN62. NCBI lineage: Bacteria > Pseudomonadati > Pseudomonadota > Gammaproteobacteria > Enterobacterales > Erwiniaceae > Pantoea > Pantoea sp. AN62. The sequence continues at coordinate 23,611 of NZ_JBNPYB010000021.1, forward strand.
CAGCCGCTGATAGCCCGGATGCATTGCCGCTTCAATCAAATCCTGCGCCAGCTGGCGGAAGAAAAAGGCATCGTTGCTGCTGATTAACACCTCAATCTGCCACGGCTGGCGATGCTCTTGCGGCAAAATGCGTTTCAGACCGCTGTCACGCGCGGCCTGCAGGACTTTACGCACCGTCTGGGGTGACACGCCACCGCGCTCATTGAGCACCCGATCCACGGTCGCCAGACCGACACCCGCACGCCGGGCGATCTCTTTCAGCGACATTCTTTTCTCCCCTGAGGTAAAGACCTCAACAACGCGATGTCACCAGTGTAACCAGCAAGGCTAAGCTGCAAACGGCGCTTTCCACTGGACTATGATGGAGTTCAAATAAATGAATAAAAAGCAACGTGTTGCCCTGCTGGGCTGTGGATTTATAGGCGAAGTGCATGCCGTCAATCTGCAGGCGCATCCGGCCACAGAACTGGTCTCGGTAACCGATACCGATAGCGCACGCGCCGCTGCATTTGCTGCGCGTTTTGCTGCTCACGCCGCGCCAGTCAGCCAGGTAATGAACGATGACAGTATCGATATGGTGCTCATCGCCAGTGCGACACCGACCCATGCCGATCTGCTGGTGGCGGCGGCGCGTGCCGGCAAAGCGATCTACTGTGAGAAACCTATCGATCTGTCTCTGGAGCGCGCGCGCCGGGTGGTGGCTCAGGTGTTGCCCTGTAATGTGCCGGTAACGGTCGGATTCAATCGCCGTTTCGACATCAGCCACCAGCAGCTTAAGCAGCAGCTCCGGCAGGGCAGAGTCGGGCCAGCTGAGTTGATTCAGATGGTCTGCCGTTCTTCAGAGATGCCGCCGCTGGCCTATCTGCAGGCGTCCGGGGGACAGATGCGTGACCAGGCGATCCATTTTTTTGATCTGCTACGCTGGCTGACCGATGACGAAGTGACGGAAGTGGCCGCCATGGGGGCGGCGCTGGCGCTGCCGGCCATCAGCGATTTTGCAGACGTAGACACCAGCACGCTGCTGCTGCGGCTGCAACGTGGCGGGCTGGCGCAACTGGATAACGCCCGCCGCACCGGCTACGGCTACGACGAGCGGATCAGCGTGATGGGGCCGCTTGGTATGCTGGAGTCCCGCAGTCAGCAGCAGCAGGGCGTGACCTGCTATCAGCGCGAGCAGATCCAGCAGCCCGGGCTGCTGCCTGACTGGCTCAGCCGGGTAAAGGCGACCTGGTATGCGCAACTGGATGCGTTTGTCCGTTCGCTGAATGGCGAGACGGTTGCCGATCTGCCTGGGCTGGAAGATGGTCTGCAAGCCCAGGCGATTGCTGAGGCGGCGGTGATTTCGCTGGCCGAACATCGCTTCTGTCCGGTTGAAAAAGTCTCGCTGTAATCCGGACCGGCAGGACGATCTGCCTGCCGGTCACTGATGCGCTGTTGAGTTTGCCGTCTGCCGCCATCGCGCCCTGAGTGTGGTAACAGCTTCAGCCCGCGCTGCTGATTATCCCGTGCCTGGCATGCGCCTGACTCGCTGCCGCCCTCCACCGCAGTGACAAAAAAATTATCGAATAGAAACCGGCGGTGAAGTGTTTACTGCTCAGTGAACCTTTTCAGGACAACGACGATGCCCTCTGTTCGTTTCTTCCCGGCCCGACAGGTCTCTTTTTCCATGTTGACGGCCGCGCGTGGCACTGCGCTTCGCCGGGCGCTGCCTGAGCACGACAGCCGGCAACGTGAAATCGTTCAGACGCTGAAGGCCCGCCTGCGCTGGCCGCGCACCGTCAATATTTTCACCCTCGCGACAGAGTACTGCCTCGTCGTGCTAACTCAGCGATTCAAGGATCAATCATGAAAAAGTGCTATGGCGTCCGCCTGTTTGCCGTTCCCGTACTGCTGCTCACCCTGCACGCGCCGCTGAGTATGGCGATGGGCGATAATGACAGTGATACAAAGGTGCCGGACTGCCCCAAAGGGCAGGTTTATAACGGTAAAACCAAAGCCTGCGTGCCGGAAAAGACCAGCATGCTCAGCGATGAGGATAAAACGCGCTACGCCTACCATCTGGCGAAAAAGGCGAATATCAGGCGGCACTGAACCTGCTGGATACGCTGAAAAATCCGGATACGCGCGAGGCGTGGAATTATCGCGGTTATGCCACCCGCAAGCTGGGCCGCACCGATGAAGGGATTGGTTATTACCAGCGCGCCATTGCGATCGATCCGCGTTACGCTAAAGTGCGCGAATATCTTGGTGAAGCCTGGATGATCAAAGGGCGTCCCGATCTGGCGCGCGAGCAGTTAAAAACCATTGCCGGAATTTGCGGTACAGATTGCGAGGAATATCGTGATCTGCAGGCAGCCATCAACGGGCATCCTGAAACCTGATCGGTGGGGGAGAGCAAAATTACCTATAGCGACGTCCGACAGCACCTTGCGGCGCACCTGACGCGCCTCTGGCGTTATGGCTATGTGCTGTCGCACAACCGCGATCTGGCCGAAGAGCTGGTGCAGTCGACCTGCGTGCGCGCGCTGGAGCGGAGCGCGCAGTATACGCCGGGCACCCGCATTGACAGGTGGCTGTTCTCTATTCTGCACTCTATCTGGGTCAGTGATTTGCGCGCGCGTAAAGTCCGGCAGGGACAGGGTTTTGTCGATCCCGATCTGCTGCTGGCTGCCGATACGCACCCCGCAGATGATGATAACCGCCATTTCCGGCGCATCATGCAGCAGGTCAACGCGCTGCCCGAAGCGCAGCGGAATGCCCTGTTCCTGGTTTACGTGGAAGGGCTCTCCTATCAGGAAGCGGCCGATACGGTATCGGTACCGATTGGCACTATTATGAGCCGTCTGGCCGCCGCCCGCGCCACGCTGGCGAAAACAACCACGGCCCCGCCCGTCCCGCAGGAGAAACGGCTATGACCACAGGGAATTTTATGCCGCCGTGGCGCGACGAAGCGATTGTCGCCTGGCTGGATGGTGAGATGAGCCGTCACGATGCGGTGCAGTTTGAGCAGGATATCGTGCGTGATCCGCTGCTGGCGGCACGGGTTGAGGAACTGCGTAATGGCAGCATCGATTTTCAGCAGGCTTTTGCACCGTTACTGGAACAGGCGCCGCAGCAAATAATGGCGCAGCGGCTGGCGGCGCTGTCGCCGGCGTCACCCGTGGCTGGCTACAGTCGCCGTGCGCTGATTGCCGCCTCGGTGAGCTTTCTGCTGGTGGGAAGTGGTCTCGGTTTACTGGGCCGCCCGGCACCGGAAAGCGCCGACGAAAGCCAGAATGTCCGCGATCTTGAGGCGCGCTACATGTCACTTTACAGTGCGGAAACCCTGGCGGATACGCCGGGCGATCCCGATCTGTTGCAACGTGGCCTGGATCGCACCCGGCTCGATTTGGGCCTGCAGATTACGCAACAGCAGCTGCACCTGCCGCAGGCTGAGCTGAAAATGGTGCGGATGCTGCGCTATGAGCGCACCTCAATTGCGCAGATTGCCTGGCTACACGCCGATTTCGGCCCGCTGGCGCTTTGTATCTCGCCCGAAACGCAGGCAAGCCATGTCGTTCAGCGCGAGCAGCGCCACGGTATGCAGCTCGCCTGGTGGGCAGATCAGCGACATCAGTTTGTACTGATCGGCCGTAATCCACCGCGGCAACTGGCCGCAATCGCCGAAGCATTACGGTCAGCGCTGCGCTGAGGCTGATTGCACAGCGGTTATAATGGGGACTTCGTCTGAGCCGTGATGGTAAGGGCAATCGCCACGCGGTCATCGACTATCCCGACCAGCCGGTCAACCCGGAAGGCGGTGCGGGATATCGCGGTGCTGGCATGCAGCGTCAGCGACTGTGATGAAGACGTGAGCGGCTGGCCACCCTCCAGTGTCGCCAGCATCACCACCGGACGGCTGACATCTTTCACCGTCAGGACACCAAAGATTCGGTATTCCCCCGCTCCCAGCGCGGCAACCCGGCTGCTGACGAAGCGAATCCCCGGGTAATGCTGCGCATCAAAGAACATGTCACTTTTTAGCTGCCAGGTTAATAACGTATTTGAGGCGACCAGCGTATCGACGGGAATATTCACCTCAACACGATCGTCCCTGTCCTGATCGGGGTTCAGCGTCACGGTACCGGTCACGCCTTCAAGATGCGCCTGTGAAAAGCTGTGGCCAAAGGCACGCCACGACAGCCCGATGGCAGTTTTATCGGTGGCGATGGCGTAGGTGATCGGCGCGGCGTGAAGCGACGCGCTTAAGAAACAGCTCAGGCTTAACAGACAGGCGGTGCGGATCATCAGATGGCTCTCTTTATACGTGCAGGTAAGGTGTTAACGTCTGTCGGGCTGAATGTATTCATTTTATCGCACGGCCAGCTTTACTATCGCCTGAATAACTCCGGCCAGTAGCGCGAACAGCGTTATTGCCCGGCACCGCGCCTGACCGCCATCAGCATATTTTCGCAACTGAAACCGCTGGCCTGCGGGGGAATAGCCGGGTGCTAACAACATCGATCTCAACGCACGGTTAACAGGTGAGTACAGTGCGTGCGTAAACCGGCATGGCTAATATTAAGAAAACCTTAAGCTGATAACATTTCTTCTCAAATTATTCTTCCGTGTGAGTTACAGCGGTTTTTAATTCATTTTGCGTGTCGGGACTATTTTTATCATTATGAAAACAAACGCATTTTAATCGAATTCTGGTTATTAATTCAATTTTATGACAAAGCCATTAACTCTCCTGATATTCATCGATTATAAACGTATTGTCAATAAAATGGAGAGAGTGGCAATCGATATGATTATTAATATTAAATAACTGAACTTTTCCAGAAATCATTAAATGAAACTGTTTTTATTTTATTGGATTTAACCCACTTCATTTAATGTTTAGTTAACTTTTGTGCGTTAGCGTGTATCACCAGTCTGATATTTTTAATTTATTAAGAAGATCAACGTGCTCTGTTTTGAAAGGGTGTCGGCGGGAGATTCGCTATTTCCTCGCTATTACTGGCGTTGCGCATGATTAACCGTGCGTGCCTGTTTATTCTGTAGAACTGCAGGAGCTTCACCATGGCATTTTTGCCTTTTTCACGCCCCGCGTTTGGCGATGAGGAACTGGCCGCCGTAAAAGCGGTTTTTGACTCCGGCTGGATAACCACCGGCGCGAAATGCGCCGAGCTGGAGCAGGCATTTATTCAGCTGACCGGCAATCAGCATGCAATCGCCGTCAGTTCGGCGACGGCGGGGATGCACGTCACGCTGATGGCCCTCGGCATTCAGCCGGGCGATGAGGTGATTACCCCGTCGATGACCTGGGTTTCCACCCTCAATCTGATCACCCTGCTTGGGGCAACGCCGGTGATGATTGATGTGGACCCGGATCATCTGATGGTGATGCCCGGGCAGATTGCCCGCGCCATCACGCCGCGCACCCGCGCCATTATACCGGTGCACTACGCCGGTGTGCCGGTGGATCTGGAGCCGATTTATCAGCTGGCGCGCCAGCACGGCATTGCGGTGATCGAAGACGCCGCCCATGCGGTCGGTACCACTTATCATGGCCAGCATGTCGGGCATCAGGGCACCGCGATTTTTTCCTTTCATGCGATTAAAAATATCACCTGCGCGGAGGGCGGCTTGGTGGTGACGGATGACGCCGCGCTGGCCGATCGGATCCGCAGCCTGAAGTTTCACGGTCTGGCGGTTGATGCCTTCGACCGCCAGACTCACGGCCGCCAGCCGCAGGCTGAAGTGATGATGCCGGGCTTTAAATACAACCTGCCTGACATCAGCGCCGCGATAGCGCTGGTGCAGTTAAAAAAACTGCCGGGTTTTATCGCGCGCCGCAGTGAGATTGCCCGGCGCTATCTGGATGCCCTGCAAACGCTGCCGTTCACGCCACTGTCGCTGCCCGACTGGCCGCATCAGCATGCGTGGCATCTGTTTATTCTGCGCATCGATGAGTCGCGCTGCGGACTGTCACGCGATGCGTTTATGCAGGCGCTGAAAGCGCGGGAGATAGGATCGGGACTGCATTTCCGCGCTGCCCATACCCACAAATATTACCGTGAGCACTACCCGCAGCTGCGTTTGCCTGCCAGTGAACGCAACAGCCAGCAAATGTGTTCGATCCCGCTGTTCCCCGGCATGACCGATCAGGATGTGGAACGGGTGATCGCGGCGTTGCATGACATTGCGGGAGCCTGTAATGCGTGACGTAAAACCCATCAACCTGCTGTCCGTGGTTATCCCGGTCTACAACGAGCAGGAGAGTCTGCCTGAACTGATTCGCCGCACCCGCGCAGCCTGTGATCCGCTGGAACTGGAGTATGAAATCCTGCTGGTTGATGACGGCAGCAGCGATCGCTCAGCAGAGGTCATTGAACAGGCGGCAGCCCTTCCGGATAGCCCGGTGATTGGGGTGCTGCTCAACCGTAATTATGGTCAGCACTCCGCCATCATGGCGGGCTTCAGCCACGTCCGCGGCGACGTCATTGTCACGCTTGATGCCGATCTGCAAAATCCGCCGGAAGAGATCCCGCGGCTGGTTGACGCCGCCCGTCAGGGTTATGACGTGGTCGGGACCGTGCGGCAACAGCGGCAGGATAGCTGGTTCCGTCGTCAGGCCTCCCGCACCCTCAATCGGCTGATCCAGCGGGTGACCGGCCAGGCGATGGGCGATTACGGCTGCATGTTACGCGCCTACCGTCGTCATATTGTCGATGCGATGCTCAACTGCCACGAACGCAGCACCTTTATTCCGATACTGGCGAATACCTTTGCCCGCCACACCATTGAGCTGCCGGTCATCCACGCCGAACGGGCGTTTGGCGACTCGAAATACAGCTTCATGCGGCTGATCAACCTGATGTATGACCTGGTGACCTGCCTGACCACCACGCCACTGCGCTTGCTCAGCGTGGTCGGCAGCCTGATTGCGCTGACCGGCTTCGCCTTTTCCCTGGTGTTAATTGTGCTGCGGCTGTTCTTTGGCGCCGCCTGGGCGGGCGACGGCGTTTTCGTGTTGTTCGCCGTGCTGTTCATGTTTATCGGCGCGCAGTTCGTCGGTATGGGCCTGCTCGGTGAGTATATCGGGCGTATTTATAACGATGTTCGGGCGCGTCCGCGCTATTTCGTTCAACGGGTTGTTAAGGCTCCGCAAGCGCCTTCAGTACAGCCATCAGTACAGGAAAGTTCACTATGAAGACCCTCGTTTTCGCCTACCACGACATGGGCTGTGTTGGTATCACGGCGTTGCTGAATGCTGGCTATGAGATCGCCGCCATTTTTACCCACAACGATGAGGCGACCGAAAATCACTTTTTCGGATCGGTGGCGCGGCTGGCGGCTGAGCATGGTATCCCGGTCTATGCCCCGGACGAGGCGAACCATCCGATCTGGCTTGACCGCATCCGCACTCTGGCACCCGACATGATTTTTTCGTTCTACTACCGGCATCTGCTGAGCGACGAGATTTTGCAGTGCGCCCGTCATGGCGCGTTTAATCTGCACGGTTCGCTGCTGCCAAAATATCGGGGCCGGGCACCGCTCAACTGGGCGTTGATCAATGGCGAGCGCGAGACCGGCGTCACCCTGCACCGGATGGTGAAACGGGCCGATGCCGGTAATATCCTGGCGCAGCAGCGGGTGGCGATTGAGGATCAGGACACGGCGCTGACCCTGCACCGCAAACTGTCGGCGGCGGCGGAACAGCTGCTGAACGATCTGCTGCCCGATCTGCGTCGCGGGCAAATCAGCGAATGGCCGCAGGAGGAGAGCCAGGCTAGCCGGGTTGGACGGCGCACCGCCGAAGATGGCCGCATCGACTGGCATCAGCCGGCGCAGGCGATTCACAATCTGGTCAGGGCAGTCACCGATCCCTGGCCGGGCGCCTTCGCCTTTGCCGGCTCGGTAAAATTTATCGTCTGGAAGAGCCGGGTTCATCCGCAACAACACCACGCCAGGCCGGGCACGGTGCTGTCGAAACACCCTTTTCTGATCGCCTGTGGTGACGGCGCGCTGGAGATCCAGACCGGGCAGTCTGAGCATGGCGTCTACATGAACGGCAGCCAGCTGGCGCAAAGCTTAGGGATGGTGCCGGGCGCGCTGCTCTACTCGCAACCGCAGTCGGTACTGCAGCGCCGTACCCGGGTGTTGATCCTCGGCGTAAACGGCTTTATCGGTAACCATCTCACCGAACGGCTATTACAGGATGACCACTTTGAGGTTTATGGACTGGATATCAGTTCCGATGCCATCAGCCGTTTTCTCGATCATCCACACTTTCACTTTGTCGAGGGGGATATCGCTATCCATTCCGAGTGGATTGAGTACCACATTAAGAAATGTGACGTCATTCTGCCGCTGGTGGCGATTGCGACACCGATCGAATACACCCGTAATCCGCTGCGGGTGTTTGAGCTGGATTTCGAGGAGAACCTCAAAATCATCCGCGACTGCGTGAAGTATCAAAAGCGCATCATTTTCCCCTCTACCTCGGAGGTGTACGGCATGTGTACCGACGCCAGCTTTGATGAGGACTGCTCCAATCTGGTGGTCGGACCGATTAACAAGCAGCGCTGGATCTATTCGGTATCAAAACAGCTGCTGGATCGGGTGATCTGGGCCTACGGCGAGAAAGAAGGGCTGCGTTTCACCCTGTTCCGTCCGTTCAACTGGATGGGACCGCGGCTGGATAACCTCAATGCGGCGCGCATCGGCAGTTCACGCGCCATCACCCAGTTGATCCTCAACCTGGTCGAGGGTTCTCCGATCAAGCTGATAGATGGCGGCAGGCAGAAGCGCTGCTTTACCGACATTCAGGATGGGGTGGAAGCGCTGTTCCGGATTATCGAAAACAAGCAGCAGAACTGTGATGGTCAAATCATCAACATTGGCAACCCGGATAACGAAGCCAGCATTAAAGAGCTGGCAGAGCAGCTGCTGGCCAGCTTCGAACGTCATCCATTGCGTCACCAGTTCCCGCCGTTTGCCGGTTTCCGTGAGGTGGAGAGCAGCAGCTACTACGGCAAAGGCTATCAGGATGTCGAGCACCGCAAACCGGCGATCCGCAACGCGCGCCGGCTGCTGGGCTGGACGCCGACCGTGACGATGGATACCACCATCGATAATACGCTCGACTTCTTCCTGCGAACCCTTGAGCAGCAGGCTGATCATCGATGAAAAGGATCGGTCTGCGGATTGACGTGGATACCTGGCGCGGCACGCAGCAGGGCGTACCGGCGCTGCTGGCGCTGTTCAGGCAGCACGCCATACGCGCCAGTTTTTTCTTCAGTGTCGGACCCGACAACATGGGACGCCATCTGTGGCGTCTGATTAAGCCGGCTTTTCTGTGGAAAATGATGCGTTCGCGCGCCGCCTCGCTGTACGGCTGGGACATCCTGCTGGCCGGCACCGCCTGGCCGGGCAAGCCGATTGGGCGCGGCCTGAGTCGCATTATGCAGGAGACGGCCCGGCAGCATGAGGTCGGACTGCACGCCTGGGATCATTTTGCCTGGCAAACCTGGGCCGGTGTCTGGCCGGAAGAGAAACTGATTGAGCAGATAGCCCGCGGCAACGAGACGCTGAGCGAGATCCTGGGTCAGCCCATCAGCTGCTCGGCCGCCGCAGGCTGGCGCGCCGATGGGCGGGTGATGGCTGCTAAACAGAACTTTGGCTTTCACTACAACAGCGACTGCCGTGGCAGCGGCCCGTTCCTGCCGATACTGCCTGACGGGCAGCCCGGCACGGTACAGATACCGGTCACGCTGCCCACCTGGGATGAAGTAGTGGGCCGACAGGTCAGTGCGAACGGTTTCAATGGCTATATCCTCGAGCAGATGCTCTCCGCCGGGGAAACGCCGGTTTACACCATTCATGCCGAGGTGGAAGGCATTGTCGGCTATCAGGACTTTGCCACGCTGCTGACGTGGGCGGGCCGCAACGGCATTGAGTTTTGCCCGTTAAGCGCGCTGTTGCCTGCCGATCTCTCAACCCTGCCGCGCGGCAAAGTGGTGAGAGGCGAAATTGCCGGGCGGGAAGGGTGGCTGGGCTGTCAGAAACTGATTGATGAGGTGAAAGAGCCCCGATGCGGATAACCAGCAAACGGCTGCTTTTTTTGGGTTTTTTTGCCCTGTATTACCTGATCCCGCCGATGTTTCGCGATCTCTGGCAGCCGGATGAAACCCGCTATGCTGAGATCAGCCGCGAGATGCTGGCGACCGGTGACTGGGTGGTACCGCATTTTTTCGGCCTGCGCTATTTTGAAAAGCCCGTGGCGGGCTATTGGGTCAACACGCTGTGCCAGTGGCTGTTTGGTCACACTCTTTTTGGCGTGCGGGCCGGATCGATAATCACTACCACGCTGACCGCCGCGCTCATTTACTGGCTGGGCAAACGGCTGTTTGATTCACGGCGTACGGCAGCGGTGGGCGCGGTGATTTTCCTCAGCTCTCTGTTGGTTTACGGCATCGGTACCTATGCGGTGCTCGATCCGATGCTGATGCTGTGGCTGGCGGCGGCGATGTGCAGCTACTGGCTGGCAACCCAATCTGACGCGCGCACCACCCGGGTCGGTGGCTACCTGCTGCTCGGCCTCGCCTGCGGTATGGGATTCATGACCAAAGGATTTCTGGCGCTGGCGGTGCCGGTGCTGGCGATTCTGCCGTGGGCGGTCTGGCGTCGGCGGGGCACTGAACTGCTGTTCTATGGTCCGCTGGCGGTGCTGGCGGCTGCCGCGATTAGCGCACCCTGGGCGCTGGCGATCTGGCATCAGGCGCCCGATTTCTGGCACTACTTCTTCTGGGTTGAGCATATTCAGCGTTTTGCCGAACCGAATGCGCAACACAAAGCGCCATTCTGGTATTACCTGCCGGTTTTACTGCTGGGGACGTTACCCTGGCTGGGACTGCTGCCCGGTGCGCTGATGACGGGCTGGCGCGAAGGTCAGTATCAGGCTGCCGCACGTTATCTGCTGAGCTGGACGGTGATGCCGCTGCTGTTTTTTAGCCTGGCAAAAGGCAAACTGCCGACCTATATTCTGCCCTGTTTTGTGCCGCTGTCGCTGCTGATGGCGCACTACGGACTACAGACGGCGCAGCGGGCGGGGCGGGCGCTGAAGATCAACGGCTGGCTGAATGCCCTGTATGGCGTGGTGATGCTGGCTGCTTTGCTACTGGTGCTGGCACCGTGGAGCCTGACACACCATCCGCTGTTTGCGCCGGATGAAAACAGCAAGCTGGCGCTGGCGGCGCTGGCGTTCCTCAGCTGGTCGCTGATCGGCCTGTACAGCACCCGTTACGCCAGCCATCGCTGGCAGGCAGCGGCGCTTTGCCCGTTAGTCGTTGCGCTGACGATCGGCCCTGTGATCCCGGATAAAATACGTGATGCCAAGCAGCCACAGCATTTTGTGGCGGCAATCAGCGATCGGCTGGCCGGCAGCCGTTATATTCTGGCGGATAATCCGGGCGTCGCCGCGGCGGTTGCCTGGCATCTGCGGCGCAGCGATATCGGTTTTTATGACCAGAAAGGCGAACTGGAATATGGGCTGGGCTATCCGGATGCGCAATCCCGCTTTGTCAGCGAGGCCGCTCTGGGCGGCTGGCTCGCGGCGCATCGCCGTACCGGTAGCGTGTCGTTGCTGTTGCTGGTTGATTCGGTGCACAGCGATATCGGAGCGGCGATCCCGGTACCGGATGCGGTTTATCGTCAGGGCAGACTGGTCAGCCTCTATTATGGTCAGACTCCCTGATGGTGCTGCTGATTGTGCTGGTGAGCCTGCTCAGCTGCAGCGCGCAGCTGTGTCAGAAACAGGCCACGCGGGTCAGCGGTTCCCGGCTGGCGGTTTCTGGCTGGCTGGCGGGCAGCGTAATGCTGCTGGGGATCGCTATGATCCTGTGGCTGGCGGTGTTGCAGCGGGTGCCGGTCAGCCAGGCGTATCCGATGCTGAGCCTCAATTTTATCTTTGTTGCGCTGGCGGCGCGCATCATCTGGCGTGAGCGCCTGACGCTGCGCCAGATCGGCGGCACGCTGCTGGTGGTAATTGGGGTGACGCTGATGGGCAGCCAGCTATGAAAGGCTACGGCTGGATAGCGGGCAGCGTGCTGCTGGTGTCAGCGGCCCAACTGATGATGCGCTGGGCAATGCCGCAACTGCCCGATTTGTATGGACCGATCTCATCCGGCAATCCGTTTGCCCTGTTGCCGGTTCTGCTGCTGATGGTCGGGCTCGTGGCCTACGGATTGTCGATGTTGTGCTGGCTACGGGCGCTGCACAGTTTTCCGCTCAGCCGGATTTATCCCCTGCTGAGCCTGAGCTATGTGCTGGTGTGGCTGGCGGCTGTCAGCCTGCCATTTTTCCATGAACCTTTTAGCTGGCGCGGGCTGGCAGGTATCGCCGTTATCATTCTCGGGGTAACGTGTCTGGTGCTGGAGGAATAAAACCTTCACCACCCCGGCCGCTCGCGTCACTTTACTGTGGTCAGACGGCAACGGACGCATCTGCCGTCTGACCAGGCAATGCCGGTCTTTTACTGCAGTTTATCGGCGGGGAAAGGTTTGCCGGTCCGTTCCCTCTCTACTCTTACGTCCATCCCCATTCCCGGTGGTTACCCTGCTGTCCCGACTGGCGCGGTGATGAAATTGCGCCACGCCTGCCGGTTATCATTTTCACTGCTAATGTCGTTTTGATTACCCTTTTCGCGCGCGCATTCACGTTCTGCAGCTGGCGAAATTATCATTTCCGTGTTAAATCTGCTTTTTATTATCGTTTTTCGTCTTCTGATAAAGGATTTAACCCATGCTGGTCGGTTTTAAAGCGCTGTCTGAACGTTATGCTATTGAACTGGCGCAACCGCTGCGTGTGGCGTCCTTTATCGGCACCGTACGATCCCGCCACGAGAGTCAGGGGCAGATAGAGAACCGCTATCCGCCGAGCTACCGCCCGGAAGACGATATTGCTGGTCACTTCGCCTTTGGTCTCAAATATGAAGAGATCCATCTGGAGTTTTTTGCCCGCCTGTTTGCAGCCATCGGCCCCGAACCGCTGGAGAACTGGTGCCGCCGTGAGCCTTACGGGCAATATGCGCGCCGCGCCGGTTTTTTCTATGAGTGGCTGACCGGCGAGACGCTGGCAGTGCCGGATGTGACCAACGGCGGCTATGTGGATGCGATTTCATCCAAGGCCTACCTGACCCGCACCAGCCTCAAGCGGTCAAAACGCTGGCGCATCAATGACAATCTGCCTGGCAGCATTGATTTCTGCCCGATAGTGCGTCGGACGGCTGCCACCGAACAGGCGCTGGCTTTTGATCTGCAGAGCGCCCTCGCAGAGCTGGATAATGCGTTTGGTGCCGATATCCTGCTGCGTACCGCCAGCTGGCTGACGTTTAAGGAATCCCGCGCCAGCTTTCTGATAGAGAAAGAGGCCAGCCAGGCCGATCGTATTCAGCGTTTTGCGCACGTCATTGCGCAATATTGCGGCCAGCTTGACGATCCGCTCAGCGATGCCAGTCTGCACACCCTGCAGAAGGGCATTCTCGGTCACGATGCGCTCGGACTGGGGCTGCGCCGCTCGCCGGTATTTGTCGGTCAGGCGACAATGCGCGAAGATATCGTCCATTACATTGCGCCGCAGTTTAGCGATGTTCCACGTTTTATGCAGGGCCTGAAAGCCTTCGAGCAGGCAACGCGCGGGGCAGAACCGCTGGCGCGGGCTGGCGTGATCGCTTTTGGTTTTGTCTATATCCATCCGATGCGCGATGGTAATGGCCGCATCCACCGCTTTTTAATCAACGATACGCTGATCCGCGACCATGCCGTGCCGGAGGGCGTTATTCTGCCGGTCTCGGCTACCATCACCAGTTCACTTGATTTCCGCGCTGGCTACGATCGCACGCTGGACGTTTTTTCAAAACGGCTGATGCGGCGCTACGCCGGCAGCTATCGGTTTGCTGAACTGATCACCTATGAAGATGGCACGCTGAGTAACTTTGTTTTCACTGACTATGACGATGCGCGTTTTGCCTGGCGTTATCCCGACCTGACCGAACAGGTGCTGTATACCGCCCGGGTGGTCGAGCATACGGTGCGAACCGAAATGGCAGATGAGGCCAGAGTGCTGGTGATTTTTCAGCGGGCGCAGGAGCGGTTGAAAGAGGTGATTGAGATGCCCGATCAGGATGCCAGCCGCATCATCCGTTCGCTGAAAGAGAATGGCTGGCAGGTTTCCGGCAAACTGAAAAAGGCCTTCCCGCAGCTTGATGATGCCGAAAAAGCCCAGCGGATTATCGCGGCAGTCAGATCGGCGTTTGAAGAGCCGGTGCGCTAGGCGGCAGCGTCTGTGGCAGGGCTATCAGGCCATTAGCCGACCGGCTGGGCTTGCCGGTTAAGCGTCAGATTCTGTCGCTGGATGCTCTGAAAAATATTGTTCTTCAGCCAGTCGGTAGAGGATTTCTTGCCGCTGCGTTGGTGGGAAAAGATTTTTACCGTAAAAGGGGGCGCATGGAAGGGCAATCTGAAGATTCTGACCTGCGCGACCGGCGCAATTCTACCGGCGACAAAGGAGGGAATAGCCATCAGCAATTCACTCTCCGCCACAATGTGCGGCGAACTGAGCATTGACGGGGTTTTGAGCGCGATCCGGCGCGTCAGCCCAAGCCGGGCAAGATGCGTATCCAGCAGCCCTTTTTTTTCATTCCACGGCGTCACCACCAGATGACCAGCGGCCAGATACTCCTCAAGCGTCAGGCTCTGGCGATTGATGTTACCGATCACCACAAATTCATCGCTGAATAAATCCACCTCATCCAGATCCTGATGCCGGACATCATCCGGCTCGCTAAAACTCAACGCCAGGTCAACCTCACCGGCCAGTAATTCTGTCAGCGCCGGGTTGTGCGGCAGGTGGCAGAGTTCGAAATTAACGCCGGGCGCGGTTTTTTCCAGCGCTTTGATCAGTTCCGGAAAGATACAAAAAGCGGTGTAGTCCGTTACGGCAACCCGAAAAGATTGGGTGCTGGTCCGGGGATCAAAGGGTTGTACCGGGCTGAGATGCTGATTGAGCACCGCGAGTGAGGCAGCAATATGCGGTGCCAGCTGGTGCGCAAAGACGCTGGGACACATCTTATGCCCTTCGCGATAGAACAGCGGATCTTTCAGGAATTCACGCAGGCGGGTTAACGCATGGCTTAACGCAGAAGTACTCATGGCGAGTTCAACCGCAGCCAGCCTGACAGAGCGGTGGCGGTAGACGGCATCGAAAACAGGCAGAAGATTGAGATCGAGACGTCTCAGCACATGATGCATGAAATTCACCTGTAATTGATTTTATTGCACTTAATTCATTAAAGAATAGCGATTATCCTTACGGGCATCAAACAGTACTGATCAGAGAATATTTATGAGCGTGATTATTCGCCAGGCCAGCCCGGAAGATACGGATGCCCTCTATAACATGATCAACGGCTTATCCGTATACAGCGAAGCCCCCCTGCAGGCGATACCGGACGCTGACGAAATCAGACACGCCCTGTTTGGAGCTGACAGCACAGCAGAAGCCTACATCTGTGAAATTGAGGGGGTGATTGCAGGTTACTGCGTCATTTCGATGAGCTTTTCAACCTGGATTGGCCGCCAGAGCCTGAATATGGAAGACCTCTACTTTACGCCTGATTATCGCGGCAGAGGTGCGGGCAAAGCGATGCTCCATTACGTTGCTCAGCTGGCAGTCAGCCGGCAATGCAGCCGGATTGAGTGGAATGTGCTGGACTGGGATAAATCCGCGAAAGATTTTTATCAGAGTATTGATGCACTTCCGCTGAGTGAATGGGTGCGCTACCGGCTGGATGGCCCGGCGCTGGCGCGATTTGCCTCACGTGAACTCAACTGAACCAATTTGTAAAAACCGGCCGGCCCGTCCCGTGGCAGGATGATCTCAGCCGCCTCATCCTGAGGGCGGGAAAAGCACTGCGCACCTCGTGTTCGCGCGGAAAGGGCGGAATTTGTAATGAAAGAGAGATCAGCATTGCTGGCTTCGGGCTCAGCACGGGCGATCGGTGCGGCGATTGCGGCGGGTGAAATCAGCGCGCTTGAAGCTACCGAATGGTACCTGGATCGTATTGAGCGATTAGATCAGGGTAAAGAGGGCATTAACTGCGTCAGAACGGTATCCCGTCTGGCGCGGGAAGAGGCGCGACGTGCCGATGCCGCGCTGGCTGCCGGTCAGGCGGCAGGACCGCTGCATGGCGTGCCTTATCTGATCAAAGATAATGCGTTTACCCTCGACGGCAGCTTTGCCTCGGCAGGTGCCAGTGCGCTGGCAGAGTTTATCCCGCCTTATGAAGCGACGGTTGTGGCGCGTCTTCGCGAGGCGGGCGCTGTACTGCTGGGTAAAACTAACCTGACCGAATTTGCCGACTTCGTTGCCGAAACCATGCCCGCTGAGTTTAGCGGAGCGGGCGGTGTGGTGCGGCATCCGCTGGGCGGGCGATACGATCGGGGAATGGGTTCCAGCGTCGGGTCGGCGGCCGCGGTGGCAGCCGGTTTTTGCGGTTTTGCTATTGGCTCGGAAACACAAAATTCGATTCAGGCTCCGGCGGTTCACAGTGCGGTCGTCGGTTTTAAACCCACGGTGGGCCGCGTCAGTCGTCACGGCTTTATTCCGCTGGTTGCCAGTCAGGATTCTCCCGGTCCGCTTACCCGGACCGTTGATGACGCGCAGCTGGTTTATCAGGCGATCGGCGGGGCGGATATCAAAGATACCGCCACGCTTACCGTTTTTCCGGCTGAAACCCGGGGTAATCAAAGCCTGCAGGGGCTGCGAATCGGCATCCCGCGGCGCTTTATCGCCGACACGGTGCTGACGCCCGACCGCGAGGCAGTGTTTGAACGCCTGCTGCACGCACTGGCCCAGGCGGGGGCGGTGATTGTCGATCCCTGCGATCTGCCTTCGGCAGAACAGCTGAATGGCGTGCGCTCATGCGTTTTTCGCGCGGAGTTTCGTGCCGGTCTTAACAGCCTGCTTACGGCGCTTAAGCCGTGCGGCATGCGCTCTCTGCAGGACATTATCGCGTGGAACAGCGCACATCCGCAGAGCATTCCCTATGGTCAGTCTCTGCTTGAAGCGACGGATGCCGCGCCGGATCTTCGCTCATCAGCCTATATTGACGATCGGCGGCAGGACATTGCCCTCAGCCTGAATGCCGGCATTCTGGCTGCGCTGAACGCCGGACCGGCAGATGTGCTGCTGTCGCCGATGTCGGCAGCGGCAAAATGCACCGGAAAAGCGGGCGCGCCGGTGGTGGCGATACCCGCAGGCGCAGATTCGGCAGGCTTGCCGTTCGGCGTTACGGTATACGCCGCGCCGGGCCAGGATGCAGCTATTTTGCAGGCAGCCATGGTCATTGAAAGCGTCATTGGCCAGCGTCTGATGCCCGCTATCACTGACACTGAGTCAGTAATCACAACAAAAAGCTGAACAGCAAAGGGCTGCCCGCGGGCAGCCCTGGTGCAGAAGCAGGGATTATTTAGTCAGGCGGGCAGTCATGTGCACCTGATTGCCGCTGTAGGCTTCCGTAATGCTGTAGCTGGCACCCGCCATTTTCGCTCTGGCGGCGATCTGCGCTTCGGCTGCGTCGAGCGTGGAGGCAGTGGCTGTCACCGTCTGCGCGAAGCTGGTGGTTGAAATCAGTGACAGAACGAAGACTGCAGCGAATTTTTTGACGTTTTTCATGGCGATTTTCCCGGCGTTAATCTGTGTTTGTGAGGCGGACTGCCTCGATGGAGTGAAGATTACGCAGGAAAGGCGGCGATGAAAATCCCGAAAATATGC
This sequence comes from Pantoea sp. AN62, assembly GCF_050432985.1. Classification (NCBI taxonomy): domain Bacteria; kingdom Pseudomonadati; phylum Pseudomonadota; class Gammaproteobacteria; order Enterobacterales; family Erwiniaceae; genus Pantoea; species Pantoea sp. AN62. Next base: position 41,431 of record NZ_JBNPYB010000021.1, read on the forward strand.
TGAAGTAAATCAAAAAAACTGATGCATGCGATTTTCCGGTAACCCGGCGTCAGCCAGACAGACAGTCCGGGTCGGTATAGTTATACCTAAAGATAATAGTCCGAAGAAAAAAAGGTTCTTACAATGGCGCCAGACCGTTGCGCAACGCGAAAGCGGCTGGCCTCAGGGCGGATCGGTTTGATTCAGCTGACCAATCCGCGCTCGTGACCGGCTCTGCTGCCCAGCAAAGGCGGACGGCAAGCGGAATGAACCGCCAGCCGTTTCGTCACGGCTCTTCCGCTGACATCGGCAACTCTCCACCGTTCTCAGGTGACAAATCCTGCTACGGACGTGCCTGACACAGGCCTGAGCTTTATTTAAGGAAAACAGCATGCAGCTGTCGCAGCGTATTGTCGTCATCGATGATGAACGTTCTGTTCGTAGTGGTCTGACCAACCTGCTCCAGTCTGAGGGCTATCTGACCAATGCCTTCGAGTCGGCAGAATCTCTGCTTGGTGATGAAGCCGCGATAGCGAGTGCCGCGCTTTTTATCATTGATGTGCAACTGAAGGGGATGAATGGGTTTGAGCTGTTTATCAACCTGACCCAGCGCATTGAAAATCCGCCGGGGATTATCATTTCCGGCAACGGTGACGACACCATGTTGCGGTATGCCATCAACCTGGGGGCGATTGCCTTTTTGCCAAAGCCGATCGAAATTGATACGTTGTTTGAACATATCCGACAGGAATTCTCCTCAAGGGCTGCCCGCCAATGAGTACTAATCCGCAGGCGTTACATTCAGCAGAAAACGATGAAATCGCACTATCAGAGGATATTCTCTTCAGCCCGCTGGCGCAGGAGGGCAATATCGACTGGCTGCTGTGCCGGCACACCACCTCCGGTGACACCTTTGTGCTGGCGACCGCAGGCAATGAAGCGTCGGTCTTTCATGTCACGCAGCTGCTGAAAAATGAATATGCCCTTCGTGACCGGTTAGCGGAAAGCTGGGCGCTGAAACCGCAATGGCACACCCATTACCAGGGACGTTATGCGCTGGTTTATCCCGCCTTTGATTATCGCACCCTGACGGATGTGCTGTGCATGCCGCCTGGCCCCCTCTCTGAGTTTCTCAAATCTGCCGCGATGCTGTGCAGTACGCTGAGCCAGCTACATCAACAGGGACTGGTGCACGGTGATATCAAACCGGCAAACTTCTTTCTGAGCGATGAGGATGGCGTTTATCTCGGCGGCTTTGGGCTCTCCTCGCTGCATAATCCGCTGCCGGAGCAGCAGCGCCTGCCTGTAACGGGCGGTACGCTTGCCTATATGTCGCCAGAACATACCTCCCGTTCAGCCCATCAGGTGAGTCACGTCAGTGATTTGTACAGTCTCGGCATTGTGCTTTATGAGCTGCTGACCGGCAGACTGCCTTATGGCAGCATTGAGGGCGGCCACGCGGAGTGGGTGCACCATCACATCGCCTCGGAAGCATTGCCGCCTCATCTGCTGCGTCCTGACGTGCCGGTGATCCTCTCCTCCATCATCCTGCGACTGCTGGCCAAATCGCCGGAGTACCGTTATCAGACCGCCGATGGGCTGCTGGCCGATCTTCGTCGCTGTGCGGCCACGCTGCAGCCGGATGGCATGATTGAGCCGTTTACGCTGGGACTGCAGGATTTACCTGCCGCCAGTCTGTCTGCTGATTCGCTGTGTAGCGATCATCCGCAGGCCAGCAGCATCCTGGCGGCGTTGGATGAGGTCAGCAACAGCGGCAAACACAGCCTGGTGACCATCAGTGGCGCTGCCGGTGCCGGGAAATCCTCCCTGATTGCCTCCGCGCTCAAACTGCTGCGCACCCGGAAAACCTTGCTCACCCTGGTGAAAGTCGATCAGCATGCGCCGGTGTTACCCTATACGGTTTTTACTGCAGCCTTCAGGACGCTGACCCTGCACGTGCTGGGTCTGCCCGCTGAAGAAATGGCCCAGTGGAAAGCACATATTTCACGGTTGCTCGGTGCCTATGCCGGACTGGCGGTAAACCTGGTGCCAGAACTGGGAATATTGCTTAATCAGAAAGCGGCGGTTCTGCCGCACTCGCATACGCTTGATGCGAAAAATCGCTTTAATCTGGTTGCCTGTAGCCTGGTTAAAGCGTTTACGGCCCAGGGGCGGCCGCTGGTTATTCTTATTGATGATGGCCACTGGGCCGATCAGGCGACGCTGCTGTTGCTGCAAAATCTGCTGAGTCAGGGTGAAGAGATCCCGCTGCTGCTGGTGATCGCGCACCGGGATATCACCTCGTTACCCTGTCCGCTCATTGCGGGTAATCTGAACCAGCTCTGCGCGAGCACCCCGCGCATTATGGCGATCACGCCCGAGCCGCTGTCGGAAAAGAGTATTGCGGGTTGGCTGGCGGGGCAGTTTCATACCCGCAGTTCGGCAACGGCTGAGCTGGCACGGGTCATCCACGAAAAAACCGGCGGTAATCCGCTCGCCACTCATAACTTTTTCCGCCAGGCGGTGCAGCAGGGATTGATTACCCACCATGCGCCGTTCAGATGGACCTACGATGCAGAGGCGCTTAAAAACAGCCACTACACCGCTAACGTCGCGGCCAGCGTGCTGCTGCACCTCGCCTCGCTACCGCTGACGGCCCGGCATATGCTGGGTAAGCTGGCATTGCTGGGCAGTGCCGGCGAGTTGCAGGTCCTGAGCCAGATTCTTGCCGTCTCCAGCGCGGAGATAGAGGCGATACTGTTGCCAGCGGTGACGGCCAGGCTGGTCACCCGCAATGAGGAGGGCTACGCCTTTATGCATGACAGCGTGCATGAGGCGGCGCTTAATCTTCTGCTGGATGCAGATAAAGATGCTTTCCATTGCGCTGCCGCACGCTTTTACATGCATCAATCGCAGCACGATATCACCAATGCGGTGCTGTTCCGGGCGGCGCATCACCTGCTGGCGGTTAAAAAGCTTACGCTCCTCCAACATGAAACCGGGCCGTTCTGCCAGCTGTTGCTCAGCGCCAGCCGGCGGGCAAAAAACACCGGCGATTATCTCTCTGCGCTGCGCTATTTGCAGACCGCCCGGGTATTGCACGACGGTGCCGGTGATGCCGGAAGCAGCGAATTTCTGCTGGAAGAGGCGGAATGCGAATTTCTTAACGGCAATCTGCCCGCCGCACTGACCTTAAGCTCCCGGGTCCAGTCTTCACCCGGCGACGCCGCCGATAAAGCTGGTGCGGCCTGCCTGATTGCTGAAATTCATATGCGTCAGTCGGACAGTAAGCTGGCGCTGGAGACCGCGCTCGCCTGGCTGGCGGTGTTTGGCATTCATCTGAACCGTCATCCGGACCAGGCGGAGTGCGATGCGGCCAGAGTGAAGCTGAAGGAGGCGGTGGGAAAAAATCCCTATGCCCGCTTCCGTTCGCTGGCCCGGGTCGACTGTAAAAATACCGAAGCGGTGATGAATCTGCTGGCCAGCGCCAGTACATTTGCCGCCTTCATCAATCCGCGACTGCACTTTATGATCCTGTGCCAGCTGCTGCACCTGACAATGGAGCGTGGGTTAAGTGGCGCCTCGACGCTGGCGCTCTCGTGGTATGGCGTGGTGTGCGGCGACCAGTATGATGAGTACAGCCGCGGCTTTGCCAGCACGCTGCTGGCGCGCGAGCTGGTCTATAAGCATGACTTTGTCAGCTTTAAAGCCCGGACGCTGCTCCCGCTCGATCAGGTCAGTATCTGGACGATGCCGCTAACCTATGCCATCGAGCGGGCGAAGGCCACCTTTGACGTGGGGGTTGAAACCGGCGACCGGACGTCGGCGTGTCTGGCACTGCGGCACATCGTCATGAATTATCTGGCGCGCGGCGATCATCTTGATGGCGTACACACCTCGATTGCGCGAGGCATGCAGTTTGTCAGAAAGGCACAATACCGCGACGTGGAAGTGATCCTCGGGATGCAGCTGGACTACGTCCTTTTCCTGCGCAAGCCGCGCAGCACTATCTTCACCGGTGATGATTTTCAGCCGCCGGTGCTGGCGGTGGTTAAACCTGAACATGCGGTTGAACCTATCTACCTGATGCAGTTCTGGTCCCGGCTTTATAAAGCGATGGCCCACTTCTTTGCCAGTGAGTATGCGGCGGCAGAGGCATGGTTTAAGCAGGCCGAACCGTTCACCGCACGTATACCGGGGCATGTGCATATGCTCGATTATCATCTCTACAGCGCGCTTTCGCTGACCGTGCCGCTTAAAACCGGAGCGATGACGGATAAGTTACGACTGCAGCTGAAGCAGCACCTCGACAGGATCGTGACCTGGTCAAACGAAAACAGCAAAACGTTCGCCGATAAAGAGGCGCTGCTGCGCGCCGAGTGGCTGCGTCTGGAAGGGAAAACCGCACCGGCGTTTGAGCAATTTGAAAAGGCGATCGTGTTGTCACGCGAAGGGCAGTTTCATCATATTAACGGGCTGACCTGCGAACTGGCTGCACGGATGGCCTATGCCAGTAATATGACGTTTGCTGGCGATGCCTACATTAAAGGGGCCATCGCCGCCTGGGATCGCTGGGGTGCCGGGGCTAAGGTTCGCCAGCTGGAGATGCAGCATCCGGCGCTGGCCAGCCAGGCAACGCAGACCGCGCTGAGTACCGTTCCGTTTGAGCAAAGTGCGGTGATCGGCGATTTACAAAGTATGGTGACGGTGATGCGAGCGCTCACCGAAGAGATTAATCTGGACCGGCTTATTCATGTGCTGATGATGATGCTGGTGGAGCGTGCCGGTGCCCAGCACTGCATGCTGATCCGACTGGTCGACGGCAATATCCCGGAAATCCAGGCAAGGGCTTCGACCACCGTCGACGGCGTTAAGGTCAAAATCGTACGTGAGTTGCCGGTCGCCACCGATCTGCCGCTGTCAGTGCTGTCTGCGGTGATCCGTACCGGGCAGGAGATCCGTACCGGTAAGCCAGAGGTATTCAGCCCCTTCAGTCAGGATAACTATCTGGTTGCCTCCGGCGCGGCGGTAATGTGTGTCCCGATGTTCAGACAGGCGCAGATGGTAGGTGTGCTTTATCTGGAAAACCGCCTGATGCCAGACGTATTTACCGCCGATCACTCGCGGATCGTTTCAATGCTGGGAGCGCAGGCTGCGGTATCACTTGAGACAGCTCGCCTGTACGCCGAGCTGGTTGATGAGAATATTCAACGCCGCAAAATTGAGAAGCAGCTGCGTGCCAGCCAGACCTCTTTAATGCTCGGCGAAAAAATCAGTCATACCGGCACCTGGCACTGGCATCTTGAACCGGATATTCAGTACATCTCCGATGAATATAAACGCATTATGGGACTGCCACAGGAGCAGGCAAGCACCTCAATGGTGGAGTTTCAGCGTCGCGTTCATCCGGATGACATACTCTGCCTGAGGGAGTTGATCGAGACCAGTGTGCGAAAAGGGACGGTGATGCAGGCTGAGTTTCGTATCATTCGCGATGACGGTGAATGCCGCTACATCAAAGGCATCGGCGAGCCCAATGAAAACTGGCCAGAAGTGGCCGAATATTTTGGCACGCTCACCGATATCACGGCTCAGCGCCAGTCGGAAGATGCGGTGCGCATCGCTCAGGCGGAACTGGCTCGCGTCGCGCGGGCAACCACCGTTGGCCAGCTTACCTCTTCCATTGCCCATGAGATTAATCAGCCACTGATGTCAATCGTGGCCAATGCCGGTGCCAGCCAGCGCTGGCTTAAACGTGATCCGGCGAATCTGGAAAATGCCAGTCACAGTCTTGATGAGATCATCCGGGAAGGCCGGCGGGCTGGCGATATTATTCGCGGACTGCAGGCGCTGACGCGGAATCAGGTTGCCGAATTTGCGCCGGCAAAAATGCACCTGATTACCCGCGATATTATCGTTCTGTCGCGTCTGGAGCTGGAACGTCGGTTTGTCTCACTGGAGCTGGATCTGGTGGCAGATAACGACAATGTTTTCTGTGAAAGCGTTCAGATACAACAGGTGCTGCTCAACCTGGTGATCAATGCAATTGAAGCGATGACCGATAACATCGGTGCGCGTCATTTACGCATCGCCTCTTCACATCCTTCCGCTAAGGTGATTCGCATCGAGGTTGCTGATAACGGCGCGGGTCTGTCTGATACGGTGATCGGAAAAATATTCGACTCGTTTTACACCACCAAAGCGGAAGGGATGGGCATGGGGCTGACCATCAGCAATGAGATTATTAAACGTCACGGCGGTGAGCTACGCGCAGAAAACCGTCCACAGGGCGGCAGCCTGTTCTGGTTCACATTGCCATTAGAAGGGGGTTGACGGTCAATGATGTAAAAAAACACGTTAAGAAGATAATTCTCTGTTTACATTGAAATTTAATGGCCTCAGTTCTCCCTTCATAATATCCTCCGGTAGAGCAAACGTATAATGTCCCAGCATATTGATATGACCGTGCATCAGTGGCGAAATCCGGGCAATATGCTCGTCATGCGGCGTTTCTCCTGTCGCACGCAGGTGTGAAAGTACTTCCTGCATATAAAGCGTGTTCCACAGTACTACCGCATTCGTGACCAGGCCCAAGGCACCAAGCTGATCTTCCTGTCCCTCACGATAACGTTTTCTGATTTCACCACGCTGGCCATAACAGATGGCCCTGGCTACGGCATGACGTCCTTCTCCCCTGTTTAACTGGGTCAGGATACGGCGACGATAATCCTCATCATCAATATAATTAAGAAGGTACAACGTGTTATTGACCCTCCCTACCTCCATGATCGCCTGCGCCAGCCCCGATGGGCGGGTACTCCTGAGCAGAGAACGGAGCAGTCCCGATTGGAACGAACCAATGACGGACGGGTTGCTGCAATGGCCTCAGGTGTTCGGTTCGGCAGGAAGCCCCATCCGGCGACAGCTTCGGCTCTGACTCTGATTCGGCAGGGCGTTTCGTTTAAGGCGGTATCGGAAAAAACAGGCATATCGAGACCGACATATTTCCGGCTGAAACGACGGTTGTTTACAGCTGAAAATAAAGGGGTATCATCGGCGATGTGATATACAGGGAGAACAAAAATGGATGCGGCATTGCTTGATATGATGCGCTCTGGCGGAAGAAATAAAGCCTGGGCTGAAACAATGGTTAATCTTGAAGCAAGAAAACTGATTAATATTGCCAACAGACTTTCCGCCTTTCACCTTCAGGATGGTCTGACCCGTATTAATTTTGTTCAGGAAATAAAACAGGTTATAGAGCAGCAATTTGCCGCGGCCCGGCGCGCGAAATCGGATGAAGAGTGCATAGCATGCATCAAAAACCTGAGAGTAGAGACTGAAAACCTCGAAGAACAGGGCCGGATGTTGCGTATGAAGACAGCAAAACTTTACGCTAAAGTGGAGTTTGTTCGGGAAAATAATAAAATTGTAGGGTATGTGATTTCTGCTGTTCATGTAGTCATATCGGGCTTTGCCGTTGCTGGCGGCGTACTAATGATGTCTACAATGACCCCGTTAGGCGTGCTTGCAGGAGCTATTCTTGTAGCAGACGGTGCAAACGGAATAACTAAAGAAATAATAAATTTTAATTCCGGCAGTCAGGTTCATTCTGAGGGCGTAATAGCCGATAAAGTCATAGATATAGCGCAGTTCATGGGGTTTAAGGCTGAGTCTGGGCTGGCTTTTTATAATGCAGTTACGCTCAGCGCTAGTGTTTACAGTATTTTCGGATTAGCAAGAAAGCCCGGTGCATGGCGGTTATTCCGTTGGCTTCCTCGCGATTATTATCGAAAAGTAGATACTATGAACAGGCCAAAACTAACTATGAAAATAGTGGGCTATGGCGTTAAAGCTAAAGTAATCTTTGATTTATTATCTACTGACCAAGATCATCGTTAGTCCGGTACATTCTACAGTATCGCCAGGACTTGTAAGACAGAACTGGCGGTTGCACGAATATTACGATGAGCATTGTAATTAACAAGCCTATACCCGTAGAAATAATGTAAACTTGGTTACTTGAAAGAATTACCCAGATAAATACAACCATACAGCCGAAAAAAACCCACAACACAATTCTAAAACGATTAGCAAGATCATGAATGGATTCACCCAAACTCCCTCCATAACTATCTACATTGTTTTTGATTTTTTGTAGATCAGCATGGCTAAAACCAGACTTCAGTAATGCTGCTTCACTCACTTTCATAGCATCTCACCTTCCATCCTTAAAATGTAGATACTTCTCTGGAGCAAAGTATACACAAAGATTTCGGGAAAATCTGGATCATTCCATCCATCAGATGCTGATTTTTGATAGATATAACAGAATGATATCTTACTAGCGTGGTTTTTACACGATTGGACCCCAAACCCCTGGAAGGAAAAGAGACGACCGCCTGAGTGTGCTCCCGTTGTGTTGAGCGCAGAACCGGGCAGGGTGGGCGGGCACGCTGAACGGCCGGGTTCGCCCACCTTCGCCAGCCGGTTTATCACCGTCCTCATCCCGCAGGCCTGGCGTATTTCTTTAAAATCAGCAAAAACAGGCCAACAACGATCAGCACAACCCAGGTTTTCAGCATATTCACGGTAATTATCTCATTTAATTGCCGGCAGACCGGCGGACGTATTATTTATCCGCACTGCGGACCTGTTGATGGCGCGGGTGTAAAACTCACTCTCATTTTCTCAACACCTTATCTTTGCGCTGATATTCAGCACGGTGATAACCGGTGTCGTCGAGATGAATGTTATGCGTTCAGCACCCGCTTTGAAACAGAGAGATTATGCTGAAGTAAATCAGTTAATTTGAACATCCTGCGTTTTATATCCTGCTGCAGTGAAAAGGGTCTGGGCGAACGGCAAAAAACAGATGTGCCGTTTTAGCTATTATCCATTGGTATACCTATCCCTTTGTATAACTTCTCTTTTCCCCGTTCGCGCCTGATAATCCCTGGCCTCCTGTTGTGGAAATTATTGCCCTGACATTAAGCAATCAGCGGCGTCGTGAACCTGTCTGACGAGGCCGACAAGCGGTCTTAACAGGCTATGAGGAATAAATGAAAGCGAATTATCTGGCGCTAATGACGTCTTGTCTTTTTTTAACCCTGCCAGTGTCTGCCGCTGAAATTTATAATAACCACGGGAATAAGATTGACCTGTATGGTCTGGTTTCCGGACTCCGTTATATAAGTGATGACAAAAGCCAGGATGGCGATCAGTCTTATATGCGAATAGGTTTTAAAGGACAAAGCCAGATCGCTGAGCAGCTCACTGGCTATGGCCAGTGGCAGGGTCAGTTCAACACTAACCAGTCAGAAAGTGACAGCAACAGTCTGTTCACCCGCCTCGGTTTTGCCGGTATTAAGGTCGGTCGCTACGGGTCATTTGATTATGGCCGCAATGTCGGCGTGTTGTATGACGCGCTGAGCCAGACTGACATGCAGCCCGAGTTTGATGCGCAAACCTATAACACCGATCAGTTTATGTTTCGGCGAGGAAACAGCCTGGCCACTTATCGCAACACCGATTTCTTTGGCCTGGTGAACGGTCTGGATTTTGCCCTGCAGTATCAGGGGAAAAATAGCGGCACTGGTGAACCGGGTACACGGGATGTGTTGCGTCAGAATGGTGAGGGATACGGCGTCTCTGCCTCATATTCCTTTGGCGCAGGTTTTAAAGCGGTGGGAGCGTTAACCCGTTCTGGTCGTACCGCTGCCCAGAACAGTGACGCCGGAATTATGGGGGAGGGCGACAAAGCGGAAGCTTACTCTGCGTCGCTTAAATATGACGCCCACAACCTCTATCTGGCGGTGATGTATACGCAGGCATTCAATGCCTCGCGGTTTGGCAGCAGCAGTGCAACCGGGATTTATGGCTACGCTAACCGGTCAGATATCATCGAACTGTTTGCGCAATATACCTTTGATACCGGCTGGGTTCCTTTTATCGCCTATAGCCAGTCCCGGGCAAAAGACCTTGGCGCGGCAGGTAATGGCCGCGTCTACGGTAGTCAGGATCTGGTGAAGTTCATCGACTTTGGCGGCTCCTGCCTGTTTAACCGCAATATGCTGGCGTACGTCGATTACAAACTCAACCTGATTGATAACAGCGAATTTTCTCAACAGGCCGGCGTATCCACCGATGATATTCTGGCCGTCGGTCTGGTTTATCAGTTCTGATTGTGCCGTTGTTTACTGAATAATGAGGATCACCATGAATACTGCCCTGAAGTTTGTCACGCTAACCTGCAGCCTGCGAGCCGGTTCATTTAATGCCGCCATTGCAGCCGCGCTACCGGAACTGGGACCTGAAGGCGTCACTTTTGAGCCGTTAGGATCGCCAGGTTCATTCCCGCATTACAGCCAGGACACCGAAGCAGCAGGATTTCCAACTGAAGTGCTGGCGATGGCTGAGGCGATTTTCAAAGCCGACGGGCTGATTATCATTACACCGGAATACAACCATTCGATTCCGGGCGTGCTCAAAAATGCCCTCGACTGGCTGTCCCGGGTATCACCTCAGCCGATCGCCGGTAAACCGGTACTGATTCAGTCAGCTTCGCCCGGCAAGCTGGGTGGGGTAAGGGCGCAACTGCATTTGCGACAGATCCTCGGCTACTTCGATGCCCGTATCCTCAACAAGCCGGAGGCTATCATTGGTGAAGTGAGTGATAAGGTTACAGACGGCATCCTGACCGATGAATCTACCCGTCAATTCCTGTCACGCCAGCTGGTGGCTTTCAGAGATTTTGCAGTTAAATAAACGCGGATCTCTTTACGCGCAGGTCTGACGTGATTCTGTACAAAACAGTCGCTGCGGCAGCCCCTTAAACGGCACAGTGACGGGCAGCCAGACTCTGGCTGAGGCCTATCCGCCGTGGAATTTCTATACCGCTTCAGCAACCCGCAAAACCAGAAAAGGCCGCCTGACGGCAGCCCTTTCTGGCAAATCCTTTTGCGACCATGATTATTTAATCAGTCGCGCGGTCATATGAACCTGATTCCCGCTGTACGCCTCAGTAATGCTGTAATCCGCACCGGCCATTTTTGCCCGGGCCGCAATTTGTGCTTCCGCACCATCCAGCGTGGAGGCTGTCGCGGTTACGGTCTGCGCAAAACTTGCTGATGAGATGAAGGCCAGTACAGCGACAACAACGAATTTTTTGAAGTTTTTCATGGTCAGTTCCTGAAGTTGATTTTTAGATTGTGAGGCGTTGTGACTCGATGGAATGAATAATAGAGAACAGGCCTGACAATGAAAATCCGTGTTTATTGCTTTGCTTTATCAAAAAATATGAATGATGTCTGTGCGGCACAGAGTCTTAAACAGAGGAGGCTTTTTTAGTATGCGTGGCCGTAGCTTTCGAGAGCCGCGGATGAGTGGTGACGTCGGAGTGATGGCATGTTTTGTCTGGCGGCAACTGCTGCTGAGGGATGGTTGAACAGGCGTTGCTGTCTGGAAAGAAGAATGAAATATGCCAGAGATTTAAGTGCGCAAAACATAGATTATGTTAAATATTAGTGAGGTTAGCTATACAGATATCTGTCTTCATCACAGGTGATATCGCGGGTACACCCCTCCCTTCACTCGTCAGGATACCGGCGGCGAGCGATTGCCGCCCTTTACAAAGCCAATGCGTCAGAGCAGCCAAAACTCAACGTAATAATTGCCGCTGTCGAAACCTCAGCGGAGTCATTTTAGTCCTTGTGACAGGCGCTTTACCCGTGGCGAGTGCTATGCGTTAACTCAGTCACAATTTTTTAACTTCACGCTTTCATCCCTTGACTGTTGACCGCTCTGTCGTAAAACTTGCAAAAAGTAAAACGTTTTACTTTTCGACTCAGGCGTCGCGGTATATATGCATTTTCCGTGATATTTCCGGGGGTTATAACTCTACTGGGATACATCATGAAACACGTAGAAGAGTACGATAATTCACTGGTCGGCATTGATGTGATGCCGGATCATCCTCAGCCAGAAATATCATCACTGGCCAGTGGCGCGATCAAAAAAGCCCGGATGCGCTTAATGCCGCTGATCCTGATGATGTATCTGCTGGCGTTTATTGATCGTTCTAATATCGGCATGGCGGCATTAACCATGAACCAGTCTTTAGGGTTAACGCCTGAGCATTTTGGCTTCGCTGTCGGCATTTTCTCTTTTGGCTACATCCTGTTTGAAATTCCCAGTAATGTTCTGCTGGAACGTTATGGTGCACGCTTCTGGTTAGCCAGGATCATGATCACCTGGGGTGTTATTTCGATGGCGATGGCGTTCGCACAAGGTGTGGTGAGTCTCAGTATCCTGCGGTTTTTATTAGGTGTAGCCGAAGCAGGTCTGGCGCCCGGTATTGTTTTTTATCTCACCACATGGTTTCCCAAAAAAGAGCTGGCCAGGGTTTTCTCCATTTACTATTTAGGTGTTCCGCTGGCCGCTATTATTGCCAATCCTTTATCAGGATATATTCTCGACAATTTCCATGATGTGGGTGGGCTGGAAAGCTGGCAGTGGCTGTTTTTAATTGAAGGATGTCCGCCGGTAATTTTGTCGGTCATCGTTTTTCTTTACCTCACGGATAAACCGGCTAAAGCTTCCTGGCTTAAGCCTGAGGAACGTCAGGCCTATCAGGAGCTGATGGAAAAAGAGCAGCAGGCAACATTAGCGGTGGGCCACTCTGGTTTGAAAGCGATGTTCAAAGACCGGCGGGTATGGATCTTAGGCCTGGCTTACTTCTTTACGGTCATTGGCTTAACCGGTCTCGGTTTCTGGATGCCGCAGTTTATTAAACGCTTCGACTATTCAGACACGGTGGTAGGACTGCTTGGCACTATTCCCTATATCGTGGGTGCCGTGGTGATGTGCTGGTGGTCAAATCATTCTGACAAAACCAACGAGCGCACCTGGCATTTCATTCTGCCTTCGCTACTGTTTTCTGTCGGTTTCGTGGTCGCAGCTATCAGTGATTCTCCCGTCATATCCATGCTGGGATTGACGCTTTCGACTGTTGGTATGCTGGCATGTGTACCGACGTTTTATACTCTGCCCGCCTCCTTCCTTACCAGCCAGGGTTCTGCGGGTGGCCTGGCGCTCATCAACTCTATCGGGAATGTTGGCGGTTTCTTTGGCCCTTTCCTGGTGGGTCTCACTATTTCTCTTACCGGTAAATCACAAAACGGCCTCTATCTGTTATCGATTCTGGTGCTGTTCTCGCCGCTACTGATTTATCTCCTGAGTAAAAGTCGCCGTCAGGTCGCTGGCTGGCGTTAAATCCCACGCATCAAACCCTGTCAAGGAGTAGAAAATGAACTTAGCAGCACTGTTAGCTGAGCGTGCCTGTGCCGTGAAATCAGGTGCAGCACAACCGATCCGGGTTGGCATCATTGGCGCAGGTAAATTTGGGTCGATGGTTCTTGCCCAACTGCGCCATCTGGACGGTTTACAGGTGGTCGCCATTGCCGATCTTGACGTGAGTAAAGCCCGTGCAGCTCTGGCGCGCGTGGGCTGGCCTGAATCTCAGTATCAGGCACAAACTATCGAGGCTGCGTTACGCGAAGGTTCAACCTGTGTGGTTGAGGATGCGGAAAAACTGTTCCGCTGCGAGCAGATCGATTGCATTGTTGAAGCCACTGGACATCCGCTGGCGGGAACGCGTCATGCACTCCATGCGGTTGAACATGGCAAGCATGTGGTGATGGTAAACGTTGAGGCCGATGTGCTGTGTGGCCCGTTAATCGCTGAGCGTGCACGTCAAAATGGTGTGATTTACAGCATGGCGTACGGCGATCAACCCGCCATTATTTGTGAGCTGGTGGATTGGGCCAAAGCCTGTGGATTTGAAATTGTTGCGGCTGGCAAAGGCATGAACTTTGAACCACGCTATCGCTATTCTACTCCGGATACAGTATGGGGATTTTTCGGCTGGAGCGAAGAAGAAGTGGCGGCCGGAGACTTTAATCCAAAGATGTACAATTCCTTCACCGACGGCACCAAAGCGGCAATTGAAATGGCGGCGGTGGCCAATGCTACCGGACTGGATTGTCCTGATAACGGACTGGCCTTCCCTCCAGCCGGTGTGCATGACCTGGCGCGGGTCTTCTCACCTGAGTCTGACGGTGGGCGACTGAGCCGTAGCGGTCTGGTGGATATTGCTGCCAGCCAGGAGCCAGATGGCAGGGAGGTACTGAACAACATTCGCTATGGCGTATTTGTCACCTTTAAAGCCCGGGATGAATACAGCCGCGCCTGTTTTAAACAGTACGGACTGTTGACCGATCCCAGTGGCTGGTATGCCTCTATGTGGCGCCCTTTCCATCTCATTGGCCTTGAAACCAGCATCAGTATTCTCTCTGCGGTGCTGCGTAATGAAGCCACCGGTTCGGCTTTAAGCTTCCGGGGTGATGCTGTCGCAACGGCTAAACGAGACCTCAAAGCGGGCGAAATGTTGGATGGCGAAGGTGGGTTTACCGTCTGGGCCAATGCTCTGCCTGCTAACATCAGCGTGGCGCAGGATCTGTTACCTATGGGATTAGCGCATCACGTTCGTCTGGTGAAAGATGTCGCCAAAGACAAAGCGGTGCGTTTTTCAGATGTTCAGTTTGATAACAATCTGGATATCGTCGAGTTGCGCAAGCAGATGGTCAGTCTGGCAGGATTATAAACAGTGATATTACCCGCTATTGACGTTGCAGTAGCGGGTAATGTCAGGAGGAACAACATGGCTTCAGAAATACGTATTGGGTTGGCTGGCACCGGATTAATGGGACAGCCGGTGGCACGGCGCTTAGCTGCTGCCGGTTACTCCGTTGCGGTGTGGAATCGTTCTAAAGATAAAGCGTATGCGCTGGAAAAGTATGGCGTTACGGCGGTAGACACGCCCGCCCGGTTAATAGCAGGCAGTAATGTCATCATCTGTTTATTGAGCGATGCTCAAGCCTGTAACGATGTTCTTTTTACTGATGATGCGCTGAAGCACATCGAGAAAAAAGCAGTCATTATTATGATGAGCACCCTGTCGCCACAGATTGTGATTGAGCAGCAACACAAGGCGAACGCAGCACAGGCGGACTATATCGATATGCCTGTCTCAGGTGGCACTTCGGGGGCTGAAAACGGCACATTGTCATTGATGGCCGGTGGTAAGGCAGAAACTATTGACCGGTTACGCCCTCTGCTGTCTCAACTGGGAAAAGTCACGCGGGTCGGTGAGGTGGGCGCGGGTCAGCTGACAAAACTCGCCAATCAGATTATTGTCGCAGGCACGCTAAGCTTGTTGTCGGAAGCCTTTACCCTTGCCCAGCGCGGCGGAGCCGATCCGGTAAAAGTGCGGGAAGCATTGCTGGGTGGTTTTGCTGACTCAACCCTGCTGCAACAGCAAGGGGAACGTATGGTAAACCAGGACTTTAAGGCCCGCGGCGCGGCAAAGTGGCAGCTTAAAGATACGCGCAGTAGTGTGGCGCTGGCTGAGCAATTTGGTCTGACATTGCCGCTGACTGAGACGGTGAACCAGCTTTTCAGCCAGATGATTGAAGCTGGCGATGGCGACTTAGATCACTGCGCCATTATCAGGCAAATTCAGCGTTTAAACGGCATGACTATTTAACCCGGGCCACGCTCTCACGTTTGATTAACGTGCTGTTTAGTTCACAGGTCGTCTGCTTCTCAACGGAGAGACTTAATAGTGCCTTATCGGCCAACGCTTCAAGAGGATGTTTGATAACGCTTATTGACGGGCTCAGGAGACGGCTCCAGTGGCTGTCATGGTAAACAATCAGCGAGAGGTCTTCAGGAACAGAGAGCTTCAACTGCCGGATGCGCGACATAATCATCGGTGCAATCGACGTATTTCCAATAATGACTGCAGTCGGTGGTTCCTCAAGCGATAACAACTCATCAAGCGCCTGACTGGCTAGCGGATCACGAAAGTTCTTCACTACCGCATACTGTTTTTCCCAGTCAATTCCAGAGTCTTTCAATCCTTGTTTATAACCCTTCAGCCTTTGCAAAGAGGTCGAGGTGTTCAGCGGCCCGCTTATCCAGCCAATACGGCGATGGCCTTGCTGAGCAAGATAGCGGGTTGCCTCACAAGCGGAAGCTTCATTGTTGAAGCCGATGACGCTGGCATGTGTCACCTCGCTAAGGTAGCGATCGATGAAAACAATAGCGATGCCCATTTCGCTAATGGATTGCCACATATCGCTATTTGCGCTGGTGGGCGTTGCTATAATGGCTTTAACCCGCTTTTGCATTAACATACTCAAGCTTTCCCGCTCCAGTAGCGGGTCTTCCTGGGTAGTCACCAAAATGACATTCATCGCCATTTCTCTGGCGCGGCGGACAATGAGATCGGAGATCTCAGAAAAAAAATCGTTTGCGATGTCTGCTACAACCAGGCCGATAGTGTTATTCAGACTGGTTTTAAGCTCACGAGCGGCACTTTGAGGAGTGTAATTCAGCGTTTGCATTGCCTCCAGAATACGCTGACGGGTGCGTTCAGATACTGAACCTGAACCGGGGTTCAATACCCGAGAAACCACACCGATAGAGACCTCTGCTAAGGCCGCCACCTCTTTGATGGTACTTTTCTTTTTCTCTGTCAACGCAACACTCAGCCTCACATCATCAGGTTAGCTAAGGTCATGTTAGATTAATCACTTCATAAGATAAACGTTCTTCAGTGATCAGCCTTCTTTAGCAGGCGTGAGACTGCATTACTCAGCTTTGGAGGATTTGGTGTTGCGGGAGGTGATTAAGGCTGTTTTGAGATGTCCGGGCTTTAGCCAAACTCTTTTCCGGCAGATCCGTCACACCAGGATCCACGCGCAGCCAGTAATAGTCCTCAGCATAGGGAGCAGTCTTAAGCGTGACGGGTGATTTCCTTTACCCTGTCTGTCGCTCTGGCGCCTTTCAGCTGCCCTGGCGATTAAGATTCAGACAGCATTCGACAGGCCGGCCTGTCTCGAAGAGCCTTCTCAACAACGAAGACACTGCTCTTCAGCGGGATGCCAGTGCGGCTGACCTTCAGGACGTTTGTCCTGGCTAATAAACGCATCCTCTGACCTGCCCGCACCAATCCTCAGGCCAGTAGTTTAAGATACAGATCATAATTTTCCGCATCAAAGCAGACTAAGTTAACCTTGCCGATTTTGCTGTTCTCAGCGATGCAATGTTTGATTACTTCTAAGGCAATCGCCGCGGCACGTTCTTTAGGGAAACCATAAATTCCTGTGCTGATGTTGGGAAACGAAACCGTTTTGATGTCATGCTGGTCGACGAGTTTAAAACAACTCAGGTAGGCCCTTCTTAACAGCGCATCTTCGTCATGTCTTCCATCACTCCAGCGCGGGCCAACGGTATGGATGACGTAATCGGCGGGCAGATTGCCTGCGCCGGTAATAACGGCATCACCGACTTTGCAGCCACCCTGACGATTGCGGATTGCCTGACACTCAGCCAGAATCGCCGGCCCGCCTGCGCGGTGGATTGCGCCATCAACGCCGCCACCACCCAGTAACGAAGAATTGGCGGCATTGACAATCGCTTCTGCCGCGATTTTAGTGATATCACCCTGAATTACGGTTATTTTATTCATCGTATTTCCCTGCTTTTTAACTTTAGTGATTAGCTCAGTGAACATCGATTCTGCGCTTCGTTGTTGTCAGTGAAATAACAATCATGTCCAGATTTTTCATTACGGATCATTGCCATCAACGTGCATTGAGTGCTCACTACAGGATAGAGTAAATACCAGGAGTGGAAGATGCAGGGTTTGAAGGCAGGGCAGCAAGCGAAGGTGGTAGTTGAAAGCGGATAGCTAATCATCATGCAGGCAGAAGCATGATCGGCATTAAACGATCCGCTGGCTCCGGCCTTCTGGTACTGCGCTTCCATCCGGTCGATACGGTCAATGAAGGAGTGCTTCATCGCATCCGACACCTTACCCAGCACATCGCCGCTGTTAAACAGCGTCTTCAGTGCTTCGTAAATTTCCACCGGGCTTCACGTACCAGCATTCCATTAGCCGGGATATCATCGTACTTATCCTTACAGGTCAAAGGATTGGCAGAGCAGACCGCAATCATTTCCTGTTGCTGTTTCAGGCTCAGATCTTCCATTTCCTTCACGATCTGACCGCAGTCACCACGAGCGTCACAGCCTTTCGCTCTTGCCGCAAAATCATCTATTTGCGGCGCACTCCGCGGGTTATTCTCAACAACAACCCCAGCCAGCAATCGCTGGGATTAGTTACCCTTATTTATAAAGATTATCGTCGTAGGGCGCTTCAGTCAGAATTTTTTGAATTTCACGTTGTGCTTTTGGCTCCCATGAAATATTCATATTTGCCATTAACTCAATGAATTTTGGGAAGGCGATGCGTCGTCCATCCCTGCCTTTCACCCTGTGTTCTAACTCATATTGAAATGCTGTCTTATAAGCAACTTCTGACATAATCCAATAAAGTAGCTCATCTAGCGACCCAGTAACCTTACGCGAGAATTCATATCCTCTTTCTGAGTGAATAAAATTATATTCATCATTTTCAAATGTAACATATGGAGTACCATCACCAATTGGAGCGGTACAAAGATTAACGGAATGTCTTGGTAGACCAGCTTGCAAGGTCATCTCGTCAATTTTTTTTTGTATTTCTGCGATATTCAGCAGCATATCAGCGAACCTCACGGATATATTCATTCTTTAAAAGCCATTCTACATTCACTCGATCTTGCATATTAGGTAATATTTGAATCCCTCCCCCTGGCTCACCAAAAGCAGGGGCAATTTTACCCTGTATAGCAGGCAACGGTTTGATTACCTCATACTCATAGTATTTTTCAGCCTTAGCTCCTGGTGCAAGAGCACGTTCTTCGTAAGGTGTCCCTTTCGGAGCAAGGAAAGAACCACTAGGCTCTCCATACCTATCTAAGTGAGTGCCTACTGGTATGGTAGTTTCAACTGGATTTCCTTCAAATCCTAAATTCTTAGGCCAATTCCATCCACCATCAGCATTTTTGAATTGGTCATAGTACGAGTAACCTCCGGCTTCACTATCGGTAATTGCACTCGATGAATTAGGATTCTTTGGCACTTTTCCTGCATTTACAGCTGCTGCTTCAGCCTTACCCGCAACCTTAGCAACTACCTTCTCCGTCAGTACCGCACCACCTTTTACAACCCCGGCACCGCCAGCAAGAAGGCCTGCGATATCCGTGACCAGCTTCCCGCCTTCAACACCGGCATTAAACGAGCCGCTGGCTCCGGCCTTCTGATACTGCGCTTCCATTCGGTCGATACGGTCAATGTAGGACTGCTTCACCGCATCCGACACGTTACCCAGCACATCGCCGCTGTTAAACAGCGTCTTCAGTGCTTCGTAGGTTTCCACCGGGCTGCTGGCCGTTTTCACGATGCTGTCAACGGCATCATACAGCCCTGCCGGCACCCCCGCGACCATTCCCGCCGCAAAGCTGCCATCCTGGCCCAGGTCTATCGCCGTCCATTTCGCCTGCGTCTGGGCTTTACAGGCCACGCTCTGACATTCTGCCAGCTCTTCTTTCTTCTGAGCCTTCTGGGTGTTGCTCAGAAAGTTATTCTCAACCGCATTCTTACCCGCTCCGGCACCGGCAGCACCGCCGGCCGACGAGTCTGCCGCTATACCGCCCGCCAGCCCTGCCGCTATCTGGCTTAGAGTACTGACGATCTGCTTCTGGCTTTCCGTCAGCTTGCTGATGCCGGTGTCAGGATACATTGCCGCCACAATTGCGCGTGCGGCCAGCTCACCGCCTGCGGCACCGGCGGCGCCAGCGCCGGCACTGCTGCCTGCTATCTGTGCCAGTACTGCGCCCGCCACGGCGTGCGCCATGGTGTTGGCCGCCAGGTTGGTGTTTTCCGTGCCGTCAGCGTTTTGAGTGGTGGTTGCCTTTTTGATGGCGTTGGCGATGTAAGGAGCCATCGCCCCGCCCGCGGCTGCACCAAGGTTATTCGCACTCAGTCCACCCAGTGCACCCGCCACGGCGCTGGCAACCATCGAGTAAGTACCGCCGGTGCCCCACTGAGCCGCCACGGCTTTATAGCCTGCATCTTTCTGCACCAGCGCGCTGAACGCATCTTTTGACAGACTGGCGTTTTCCGGATTCTCTTTAAGCAGGCGGTCAGAGGTCTCCTTCGCTGCCGCGTCCAGCTTGCAGGCCCTGACGTCGCCGACGACTTTGCCCGCCAGCTCCTGTACGCCCCGGGCAAACGCCATCTGACTGGCAACGTTTTCTTTATTGAATATTTTGTCGATATGGCCGTTGGCATTGTCCGTGTCGTGACTCAGACCCGCCACATCCTGCGTCTGGCGCTGCGTATCGCGCACGGTAAGCGAGCCATCCGCTACGGCCGAATGCGTGGTGCCGGAGGCGCTGCCGCTCATGTTCACTACCGCCGGAAGCGCGCCGCCGCCAAACTGCTGGCCGGAGGCCATGCTGCTGTCATATCCGCCGCTGATGCCGATGGCGGTGCTGCTGGCGTGGTATTCAGCGTGATTTCCGATGCTGTCCCAGCCCAGCGTGCCGGTGGAGAGGCGGTTATCTGCCGCATCCGCAGTGGAAGCGATGACTGCGCCGTTCAACTGCGTATGGTTGCCGGCGTAGATGTCATAACCGCCGTCGCCGGCAAACAGCCCGCTCTGGTCACCGACGCTCGCGTACTCGCTGTTGATTTTAGATTTGCTGAGGCTCAGGCCAGCAGAGCCGGTCATGCTACCAAAGGTAAAGCTGAAGCCGCCGCTGGCGCTCTGCTGCTTGCTCTGATAGTTATCGGTATCCTGCAGGCTGGCCAGTGTAAGGTTGTTGCCCGCGTTAACGCTGATACTGTCACCCAGTGCCTGGGCACCAGAGAGCAGCATGTCGTTACCACTGCTGAGGGTCAGGTTATCTTTGGCATTGACGCGGCTGTTGACGAACGTCGTACTGTTGCCGTTTTCCGCACCGCTGGCCATAAATCCGCTAGCCTGCACGCCAATACCGGTTCTTTGGCCAATAGCAATATGGACTCCGGCACTCCAGCCAGATGAATTATTGCTACTCTGCTGTTCGGTATTATTACTGGCGGCTACCAGATTAAGGTCGTGCGCGGCAGCCAGCGTGACGTTGTTGCCGGTGATCCCACTGCCTGCCAGTGTCAGATTGCCGCTGGTACCGTTGCCACCGGTGGCTACCACCGCGACGCTACCGCCCCCGCTGAGCGAACTGCCGCTGACGGTATTGCTATTATATTCCGATGACGATTTGCTTTTGCTGGCACCGACGCTAAGAGCGATTTTTATGCCAGCCTCTTTCATGTTGCCATTAGCCAGCGCGGTGGCGGACTGCCCGGCAGCACCTGACATCGCCCAGCCGCTTTCAAGCATTTTCACGGCATTAAGCGCCTTGAGGCGATCATCACCTGCCTGACCCGCCTCCTTTGCCTGCGAGCCCAGACTGAGTAGCGCATCAGTAATCGGGCTGGTGAGCTGAAGCGTCAGGCCGCTCTGTTTCTGCTCATAGCTCTGACGACGTGTCAGCGTATCATTGCCCGGGTCGATAGTAACCGATCCGCCGACCAGGCTGATATCCTGCTTCGCAATCACATCTGAACCCGCCACATGCGCATCGCGTCCGGCAACCAGAGTGACATTCCCCCCCGTGCTTCCTACTGTGCTGGCACTCTGGCTTTGGGTCGTACCATCCAGTTTCAACTGCTGTTTCGACGAGGCGCTGCCAAACGTGACGCCGATACCGCCGCTGCTGAGCATGCCACTCTTTTTGGTTTCACTCAGACGATAGCGGGTCTGGCTCTCAGTAGCCGCTGCGAGGGTAAGATCGTTACCGGCTTTCAGGCCCACATCACTTTCGCCAATCACCGATGAACCTTTTACCGTCAGGTCATTACCCGCAATGATCGACACCCGATCACCGCTCAGCTGTGAGCCTTTTTCAACAGTTGAACTCTCTTCGCTGATGGTGTGAGTCGTTTTCTTGCTGAAAAGCCCTTTTTTGGTCTTCGTCTCTTCTTTGTAAGCGTAATCACTTTCAGTGGATGAAGTGATGTTCACATCGTGACCAGCCTGTACCACAAGATCGTTATTTGCAGTCATGGTGCTGGCCTGGCTCGTAATGTTATTACCGGCCAGCAGCGTGGCGCTGCCACCGCTGATGATTTCGGTACCCTGCTGGCGCACCATTTCGTTAATAATGGTTTTCTTACTGCCACGCTCACTATTGCCTGAACGGTTCTCTTGCGCGTTGAGATTAATATCGCGGCCAGCCTGCAGGTGAATATCGTCATTCGCTGCGAGTGCCGAAGCCTGACTGGTAAGATCATGACCAGCGGAGAGAGAAAGATTGCCGCCACTGACAATGGACGTGCGGTCACTGCCGGAATCGTGCGTCTCTTTATTGCCTTTGGTGGTGTTCTGGCCAGTAACTGCACTATTGAGATTAAGATTATTGCCAGCTGCCAGCGTGGTATCGCCTTTGCCTTCCAGCGTACTGGCTGTTACGCCGAGATCATGGCCAGCTTTTAGCGTTAAGTTGCCACCAGCTGCGATCTGACTGCCGATGTTGCTGATTTTCTGGTCGCTGGTATTTTCAGTTCTTAGCCAAATCCCTTTTTCGCCTTTCTGCGATTTGCCTTCCACCTGCTGATTAGCGTTAATCGCAATATCATTCCAGGCATCCAGCAACACGTTGCCACCCGCGTTGAGCGTGGCTGCTATCAGCGTAATGTTATTGCCCGCTTTCAGGCTAAGTGTGTCGTCCGCGCTGATCGCAGCAGTATTGCCATTGAACGTATCACTAAAGGATTTAGTACCTGCATCCAGCGTCCACTGTTTAGAAATGGTGATGCTGTTAATGTTGCCGTCCACGCTCTCCAGCGCCACCTTTTTGCCGCTGATGGTTGAACTGACATTATTGATATTGCTGATTGCGCTGAGCTGCAGATCGCCGCCCGCGCTTATTAATCCGGCATTGAGATTATCAATGCGGTTCTGGCTATTGGCTGACAGCGCATTTTGAGCCGTCAGAGTACTCCCATCGTTAATAATATTGCCGCCAGATAAGGTGACATTATTTCCGGCAATCACACTGCCGTCGTGCATATCCACATCTTTAGGGGACAAATAAACTTTCGGCACCATAACCGTCTGGCCATTAACAGTAGCGGCTTCCCACCAGATAAGGCTTTTATCCAGTGACGCAACCTGCTCAGCCGTCAGCGAGACGCCGAATTGTAAGCCGAGGGATTGCTGTGCCGCTGCAGCGTTGTCCATCAGATAACGCATCTGATCAAGATCAGACCCAATGCCATTCAGGTAACGACTGCCAGTCTGATTGAGTACGGTGTTACTGACATAGCGTGTATCAAATGCGGCATCGCCGAGGAAGCGATAATCGTAGTCAGGTTTCAGGCTGAGGCGATCAAGCAAATAAGATGAGCCAAGGAAGGTATTGACGTCGGTATATTGCTGGCGGGTTTCTTGCGGGGCACTGCCCGGTTGTTTGCCCAACAGCGCATTGAGATCGCCAAACAGACTGCTATCAAGCTGACCGAGACCGTTCAGTTCAGGGTTGATAGTGATCAGGTAAGGGCTTTGGCTATTGCCGGTAACGAAGTAACCATTGTCGCTGGTTGGCAGCGGATAGGCACTGGTGTCAACGTTTGACAGCTGGTAATCATGTAGTGAGGCTGGGTGAATATCCTCGCCTGCAAGACTCTCTGCTTTGCCAAAGCCGGTCAGGTCTTTACTGGAGCCAGAGGGTGCAGACAAGGATATTTCCGCTGATTTGGTGTTATCCAGCACAACGCCACCGTTAATCTGCTGCAATGCATTGCGCAACTGGTCTCGCCATTCAGGTGAATTGACAGCGACTGCGTTACTGCCGGTTAATGTCTGACGCTGTGCCGCTGAAGCCTGACCCAGTGCCGTTAAACCTTTAACGCTCGGTACCGACAATGTATTTCCTGTCCAGCCAGCATTTGCCGTATTTGACGTATTGCTGATATCACCGTTAAAGCTGGCACTGACGTTGCCTCCCGCCTGAATGACCGCGCGATAAAGCTGACCTGGCGTAAAGCTGGATTCATTACCCGTTAATGTGTAAATGATATTATTGCTTTCAGTATTTACATTAAGCCTTCCACCGGAAGACGATTTACCTGAAGTCGGTAAACCATTAGTCGGTTTAGTCCCCTTATATTGATAAATGGCATAATCGTTTTGTGTACCGGCTTGCCAGGACTGATTATTGAGTTGGTCACCACTCAGGCTGATATTTTGGTTCGCTAATATGTCACTAGCCTGATTTTCCAGGCTCAGTGCATGTACAGACATATCTCTGCCAGAAGAGATGCGCCCGGCAGCGCCATTACTGACAACATCGATAGTTGAACTACTTAGGGCGAACTTTTGAGTAGTGGCTGCTGCAAAAGGTGCGTAATAGTTTTTGATTGTGGTGTGTACAGAGCAGCCGCCATCAGCGCCGGAGCAACCACCACCACTCTCTGTATAGGTTTTAGTCGTGTAGTAGCCATAAGAACCGTCAGGAAGCTCACTGACATTAACTCTTATCGTGGCATTACCTACCCCCTCATGCGTGGGTAATACCTGACTGGTCTGAGTAACGTTCAGCCCCTCCCGCGTATTCAGCAAATGTCCGGTATTGATTGTAATATCGCCGTTTTGGGTCTCAATCGTTCCGGAGTTATTAACCACCTCGCCATTAGCATTGCCCGTTGCATCGCGCTGCATCCATAGGCTGTTGCCAGCTAAGATATCGGCTTGCTGATTACGAATGCTGTTAGCGAACAGATACAGATTCTGTCCGGCGTACAGCAGTGCGGTGTTGACGATATTGCCGGGGGAAGTGATGGTGAGATTGCCGCGCGTGCCGGTAAAGCCATTAAGATCGACATCGCTGCGGCTGGTAAGGGTTACGTTCCCGCCACCCTGAAGCGTACCTGCGCCGTTCATCATAATACGACTGCCGCTAAGGCTACTGTCGCCGGTGCCGGTGGTGATTTGACCGTTATTGGTCAGATCGCCGCCGGCACTTAGCGTCACCGCCTGACCCTGCAGGGTTGCCTGATTATCAATCGCACCGTTACTGACGATGGAGAGGTGATTTCCTGCTGCCAGAATATTACGGCTGGTAAAACCGTTAACTAACTGCAGGGCGGCATCGCCCAGCGCCACAACCTGACCAAGCTGGTCAAACCCGTGGCTTTCAAGCAGCAAATTGCCGCCGCTGAACAATTTACCGCTCGCTTGCTGCGTCACCTGTGAGGCTTTAACGTTGAGCTGGTTGACGCCCAGCAGCGTGCCACCGTTAGTCAGCTGCGCATAATTTACCGTCAGATTGCCGCCTTGCGCGGTGCCCTGATTCTGTAATTGTGTGCCGGTCAGCTTACCCTGTTGATCCGCCAGCAGCGTACCGCTGTTGCTGGCATTATCGGCATTAAGTATCAGTTGAGCGGCCTGTAACCAGCCGCTATTGGTTAACTGCGGCGTGGTCAGCGTGATGTCGGCAGAAGAAAGTAGTTTGCCGCTATTGTTGGCCAGTCCGTATGCGGTGATGCGGCTGGTGGCGCCCTGAATCAGCCCATAGTTATAAAGTTCAGGTGTGGTGAGGGTCAGTCCGTTCTGACTGAGCAGAATGCCGTTGGCATTGTTGGTTAACCGACCGCTGGCCGTCAGCAGCAGGCTGCTGTCGCCCTGTAAGCGACCGTTGTTATCAACCGCACCGCTGGTCAGTATCAGCTCTTTACCCTGTATCTGTCCGCCGTTGTTAACCGCCGCTGCCTGCAACGCCAGCTTGCCGCCGGTTAATAGTGAGCTGTTCTGCTGCTGGGTTAATGCGCCGCTGAGGGTGACGCCGAGTGCATTAACGCCTGAAATAGCACCGCTATTATTAAGCGTTACGCCCTGCAACGACAGGTTTTGGGCTATCCACTGTCCCTGATTAGCGAAGCTGAGCGCATTGAGCGCTGCGGTGCCATTAGCGGTAATTTTGCTGCCTGCAGTGGAGGTAAGGGTATCTCTGAGAGTGAGTTGCAGGCCGTCAGCGCTTTGGATCGCGCCGCCATGAGTCAGGCTGGTGGCATCCAGCAGAATTTGCTGGCCCTGCCATGTTCCGTTATTAGTGACCGCGTCACCCTTGAGCTGCAGCGTTCCCTGGGTTAGCAGTTTGCCGCCCGCATTATTGGTTATCACGCGCGCTGGCTGAGCCTGTGCGACTAGCATCCGCAAGTTACGGGTCTGGGCTGGGGCAAGCGTCAGCGATTGCAGTCCAATCAGACTGCCCTGATTAGCGACGTTCGCCGGGGTAATGGTTAGCGTATCGCCCTGCACGGGTGATGCTGCCAACTTACTGATTTAGTGTATGATGGTGTTTTTGAGGTGCTCCAGTGGCTTCTGTTTCTATCAGCTGTCCCTCCTGTTCAGCTA
>NZ_JBNPYB010000022.1:0-63769 GCF_050432985.1 Pantoea sp. AN62
GGACAAAAATGCCGGGAGCATTTTTGCATCGCACGCTGGCGTGCGGACCCGCAGGGCGAGCCACAGGGAAGTGGCGAGTACATCGAACCTTCGAGACCGGGTTCGTTGCTCTGAAATGCAAAAACCCGCCAGAGGCGGGTTCTTTAAAGATGGTGCCCGAACCCGGAATCGAACCAGGGACACGGGGATTTTCAATCCCCTGCTCTACCGACTGAGCTATTCGGGCAACGGGGCGCATTAAACCAAAGCGGCCCGACAGCGTCAAACGCTTTTCAACAAAATGAAATCGACTGACGGCTTTTCCATCAAACCCGCCATCCCGCCCCGCCGCTGCCGGTAAAAATCGTGCTATTGGCTGCCGGAATTTCAACCAGAATGGCCGCAGAGGCTGAATTGTGGCGCTATCAGGCCGATAAATGTGACGAGACCAACACTAATAATAAGGATCACCATGTTTTACACCATTACATCAGGCATTGCTTCCCGCCTCAGTTGGCAGAGGCGTACACACTCCGCAGCAACCCTCACCTCCCTTAACGACTCGATCGCCATGATTGAGTTCACGCCCGAAGGCACCGTTCTCGGCGCCAATGCCCTGTTTCTCGACCGGATGGGCTACACGCTGGCCGAAATTGATGGCCAGCATCACAGCCTGTTCTGTACGCCGGATCAGCTGCAATCCAGAGACTACAACGACTTCTGGTTGCGACTGAACCGGGGCGAAAGTTTCAGCGACAAGTTTCTCCGCGTCGCGAAAAACAGCCGACCGGTGTGGCTCGAAGCCAACTATGTGCCGGTGCAGGATCGTCACGGACGGGTATTTAAAATCGTTAAGCTGGCGACTGACATCACCGGCCACATCAACGATGCGCAGGAACAGCGCGCGATGACCAATGCGATTGAGCGTTCAATGGCGGTGATCGCTTTTAACCTGAAAGGTGAGGTGCTTAAAGCCAACGACAATTTCCTTAAGACCATGGGATACCGTCGTGAGGAGATTGAGGGTGCGCACCACAGCCTGTTCTGTTCAGAAGCGATGCGTAACAGCCGCGAATACAGTGAACTCTGGCAGCAGTTGAATCGCGGTGAATTTATCTCGGGTCAGTTTCCCCGGGTGAATAAACAGGGCCGTACCGTCTGGCTACGCGCCACTTACAATCCGGTTTTCGACGAGCAGGGCAAACTGTATAAAGTGGTGAAGTTTGCCACTGACGTCACCGCCCAGGTCGAGAAGAATCAGCAGGAGCGCGAGGCGGCACAGCGGGCTTATCACACCGCGCTGCAAACCAACGAAAGCACCCGCGTCGGCGCAGAGGTAATCGCCAATAGCGTACAGACCATGCATGCGCTGGCGGGCGAACTACAGGGAATTTCCGGAGATATCTCCGGCCTGAGCGAATCATCGGACCGAATCGGCTTTATAGTAGAAAGCATCCGCCGCATTGCCGATCAGACCAATCTGCTGGCGCTGAATGCGGCGATTGAAGCGGCGCGAGCAGGTACTCATGGGCGCAGTTTTGCCGTAGTCGCCAATGAAGTCAGAACGCTGGCGGCTAACATCAACCGCGCCACCGCAGAGATTGAGAACCGGGTGCAGCAAAACCACTCGCTGGCGAATAAGGCGCTGAAGGGGATTGAATCGAACCTGAAGCGTGCCGATCAGGGCGTGCAGCTGGCGCAGGAAGCGGGCGGCGTTATTGCGGAAATTCGTGAAGGCGCAACGGATGTGGTGCGCGCTATCAGCCACGTCACGGAGACGCTGAAATCTTAACATCAAAGGGGCCGCGGCCCCTTTTTTTACCCCTGCACCGCTACTTCTTCTCTGCCGCCACCGGCGCTTCTGGTGCTTCCGGCACGGGCGGGATAAAGATGTGATCCAGAATGGCACGCATCACCGGCGCTGCCGTTACCCCTTCCCCGCCGCCATTTTCCAGAATCAGCGTCACCGCCACTTTTGGCGCGTTAAACGGCGCAAACGCGGTATAGAAGATATGATCGCGCAGCCGTACCGGGATCATTTTGGCGTTATAAGTCTGGTTCTGTCGCAGACCAAACACCTGCGAGGTGCCACTTTTCGCTGCGATACCATAAGGTGCGGTATGAAAATATTTATAACCGGTGCCGTTAGGTGCATTGGCCATACCAAACATCGCGTGGCGCACCAGTGACCAGTACGGCGAATGCGGATCGCCAATCTGCGCCGCCGGCTGTTTTGGTTGATAGTTCTCAACCAGATTGCCGCGCTGCGCTTTCTGCAGCAGGTGCGGCGCAATCACCCGGCCGTTATTGATCAGCGCCACCATCGCTTTTTCCATCTGAATCGGCGTTGCAATCCAGTAACCCTGACCGATGCCGACTGAAATGGTGTCGCCCTGATACC
The DNA here is from genome assembly GCF_050432985.1 of Pantoea sp. AN62. Taxonomy (NCBI): domain Bacteria; kingdom Pseudomonadati; phylum Pseudomonadota; class Gammaproteobacteria; order Enterobacterales; family Erwiniaceae; genus Pantoea; species Pantoea sp. AN62. The sequence goes on from NZ_JBNPYB010000022.1 coordinate 2,381, forward strand.
AGGCTTTTTTGTGCACCTTCTGCTTCCACTCGCGACTCGGCAGTAAGCCGTTGTACTCTTCATTCAGGTCAATGCCGGTCGATTTGCCGTAACCAAACTGACTGAGCATGGTGTGAATACGATCGATGCCCATCATGAACGCCACCTGATAGAAGAAGGTATCCGCAGACTCCTCAATCGCCCGCGTGACATCCAGCATGCCGTGACCGGTTTTTTTCCAGTCGCGATAGCGGCGATCGGTGCCCGGCAGCGTCCAGGTGGGCGCGCCAAAGAATTGCGACTGCGGCGTAATGACATGGGTCAGCAGCGCGGACATCGCCATATAGGGCTTCACCGTCGAGGCGGGAGGATAAAGGCCCTGGGTAACGCGATTGATCAGCGGCAGATCCTTATCCTGCAACAGCGATTTGTAGGCCTGATAGCTGATGCCCTTCACAAAAGGATTGGGGTCGTAGCTGGGACTGGAAACCATCGCCAGCACCGAACCGTCACGCGGGTCCTCAATCAGCAGTGCCGCACGCTGGCCCGCCAGCAGGCTTTCGGCGTACTGCTGCAGATGCAGATCCAGCGTCAGGGTGAGGTTTTTCCCGGCTACCGGCGGCACCTCTTTCAGCACCCGCACAATGCGGCCGTGGTTATCCACCTCCACTTCCTGATAGCCCGGCTTACCGTGCAGCAGGGTCTCGTAATAGCCTTCAATCCCCTGTTTCCCGATGTTGTGGTCAGCGGCGTAGTTCTCGGCGATGCCCGCCGCATTTAGCCGTTTGTAGTCGTTATCGTTGATTTTCGACACATAACCGAGCACGTGCGCCAGATCGGCACCGTAGGGATATTCACGATCCTGATAAATTTCGATGCTGGCACCGCTAAAACGAAACTGGTTAACCGCGAAGCGTGCTACCTGCTCCTCGCTCAGCTCCTCTTTCAGCACCACCGGCTTGTAGCGACTGGTCTGTTTTAACGCGTGCTGAAAGGTCTCAATCTCATCGGGTGTCAGGTCAAGGATCGGCGTCAGCGCCCGCAGCGTAGCCTGCATATCGGTGATTTTATACGGCGTCAGGGTGATGGCGTACCAGCTGACGTTGCGTACCAGCGGGATGCCGTTACGGTCATAAATCAGCCCGCGCGTCGGGGCGATGGGGATCATTTTGATGTCGTTCTGGTTGGATCGGGTCTGGTAGTAGCTGTGGTCGCGTACCTGCAGGCGATACAGGTTCACAGCAAGAATAGTGAAGCAGAGACAGACCAGAGCAAAAGCCACCGTCGCGCGACGGGCAAACAGTTTCTCTTCAGCGTCGAAGTTACGAAAATTCATCAGGAAGCATTATCAGGCGGTTATTTATTATTTGTTGTTCCGCAACATGATAAAGCGCGATCGCCGGGGTACCAGCGCGAAGATGCACAAGCCTGGCGAAAAGTGTGTCATTTGATGTGAATGTTACAGCACGGGTAAGGCGGAATAAGATCGGGTCCTCCTCATCAGAAGAGGACCCGGCAGGAACGTCAGGCTGCAGGCAGGTACGTTAACCCGCCAGGTGGATTAATCCCCCAGCAGCACCGACTCCAGCGCAATTTTAATCATGTCGTTGAAGGTGGTCTGACGTTCAGCCGCAGTGGTCTGCTCGTGGGTACGAATGTGGTCTGATACGGTGCAGATGGTCAGCGCTTTAGCACCGAACTCTGCCGCCACGCCGTAGATGCCAGCAGCTTCCATTTCCACGCCGAGGATGCCATATTTTTCCATCACATCGAACATCTGCGGATCCGGGGTATAGAACAGATCGGCGGAGAAGATGTTACCGACGCGGGCTTCAACACCCAGATTTTTAGCTGCATCGACGGCGTTACGCACCATGTCGAAATCAGCAATCGCCGCGAAATCGTGATCTTTGAAACGCATCCGGTTCACTTTGGAATCGGTGCAGGCACCCATACCAATCACGATGTCGCGCAGTTTGACGTCTGCACGGACCGCACCACAGGATCCCACACGAATGATCTTCTTCACACCAAAGTCGGTGATCAGCTCTTTGGTGTAGATCGAGCAGGAAGGAATGCCCATGCCGTGACCCATTACGGAGACTTTACGGCCTTTGTAGGTGCCGGTGTAGCCCAGCATGCCGCGCACATTGTTCACTTCGACCGGGTTTTCCAGGAAGGTTTCTGCAATGTGTTTCGCACGCAGCGGGTCGCCCGGCATCAGGACGACGTCAGCGAAATCACCCATTTCGGCATTAATATGCGGAGTTGCCATTGTTACTTTATCCTTGTTAAATCGCTGGGTTACAGCATGTTCTTGCCATAGTCCATGTCGGACAGGCCAAAATAGTGTGCAATTGTCTGACCAATATCGGCGAAGGTTTCGCGATAACCGAGTGAACCCGGCTCAACTTTCGGTCCGTAAATCAGAATCGGAATATGCTCACGGGTGTGTTCGGTGCCTTGCCAGGTCGGATCGCAGCCGTGGTCAGCAGTCAGGATCAGAATGTCATCCTCACCGACCAGTTCCATCAGCTCCGGCAGGCGACGGTCAAACAGCTCCAGTCCGCCAGCATAACCGGCTACATCACGGCGATGTCCCCACGTCGAGTCGAAATCGACAAAGTTGGTGAAGACAATCGAGTGATCCGGCGCGATTTTCATCTCCTGAATCGTGGCGTCAAACAGCGCATCCAGACCGGTCGCTTTGACCTTTTTGGTGATGCCCTGCTCAGCGTAGATGTCCGCGATTTTACCCACCGAAATCACCTGACCGCCCTTCTCATCCACCAGCTTTTTCAGCATGGTGGCTGACGGCGGCTCAACCGCCAGATCGTGACGGTTACCGGTACGTTCAAAGTGACCGGCTTTGTCGCCGACAAACGGACGGGCGATAACGCGGCCGATGTTATAGCCGCCTTCCGTCAGCTCTTCGCGGGCAATTTCGCACAGCGCATAGAGGCGATCCAGACCAAAGGTCTCTTCATGACAGGCAATCTGGAATACCGAGTCCGCAGAGGTGTAGAAAATCGGCTTGCCGGTTTTCATGTGCTCTTCACCCAGCTGATCGAGAATCACCGTCCCCGAAGAGTGGCAGTTACCGAGGTAGCCTGGCAGCTCAGCGCGCTGCACCAGCTTATCGAGCAGTTCCTGCGGGAAACTGTTCTCTTGATCACTGAAGTAGCCCCAGTCAAACAGCACCGGAACCCCGGCGATTTCCCAGTGGCCTGACGGCGTATCTTTACCTGACGAGATTTCGCTGGCGTAAGCGTAAGCGCCGGTGATCTTCGCGTTCGGGTCAAGGCCCGCCGGGAAGCGGCCAGTCGAAAGCTCTGCGGCCTTACCCAGACCCAGCGCGGTCAGATTAGGCAGATGTAAAGGCCCTTTACGGCCTTTGTCCGCTTCACCTTTGAAACAGGCTTCAGCGATGTGACCAAGCGTATCTGAACCTGCGTCACCGAATTTATCGGCATCTTTACTGGAGCCGATCCCGAAGGAGTCGAGAACCATAATAAAAGCACGTTTCATGCAAGTCTCCTGCGCAATGGCGCGTGACAAGTCAAAAAAAAGCGATCAGATCAGTATACCCGAATGCGTTGCCGCTGGCACCGATTACTGCCCGGTTAACTGACATCGCTCACACGACGATAGACCACTGGCGTAGCGGCTGGTGCCGTATCGCCGATCACCAGCGCGGCTTTGACCGCAGCGGCGGCCTGTTGCCATTGCGCTTCGTTGCTGGCGTGGATAATAGCCAGCGGGCGCTGCGCATCGGCGCGTTCACCGAGAGTGATCATTTCGCTTAACCCAACGCTGTAATCGATGCTGTCGCTGGCACGCTGGCGTCCACCGCCCAGTGCCACGACCGCCAGACCAAGCGCCCGGGTATCCATGCTGCTGACAATGCCAGGCTGGTCGGCATAGACCGCCTTGCTCAGCGTCGGCGCAGGCAGATAAGCATCGTAGCGCTCGACAAAATCGGCCGGCCCGTTCTGCGCCGCCACCATGCGGGCGAAAATTTCTGCCGCCCTGCCGTTATCCAGCACCTTCATCAGCTGCTGGCGCGCCTCTGTCTCATTAGCGGCCAGCTTGCCGGAAATCAGCATTTCGCTGCACAGCGCCAGCGTCACTTCCAGCAGGCGCGGGTTACGCTGTTCACCGGTCAGGAAGCGCACCGCTTCCCGCACTTCCAGCGCGTTACCGGCAGACGAAGCCAGCACCTGATTCATATCGGTGAGCAGCGCGGTGGTCTGGCAGCCGGCACCGTTAGCTACGCCAACAATCGACTGCGCCAGATCCTCTGACGCTTCATAGGTTGGCATAAATGCGCCCGAGCCCACTTTGACATCCATCACCAGCGCATCCAGCCCTTCCGCCAGTTTCTTCGCCAGAATCGAGGCGGTAATCAGCGGGATCGAGTCTACGGTGGCGGTAATGTCGCGCGTGGTGTAGAAGCGTTTGTCGGCCGGAGCCAGTGAGTTGGTCTGGCCGATAATCGCCACCCCGACCTGTTTGATGATCTCCCGGAAGCGGTCGTCGCTGGGGAAGATGTCGAAGCCTGGAATTGCTTCCAGCTTATCCAGCGTGCCGCCGGTATGGCCGAGGCCACGGCCGGAGATCATCGGAATATAACCACCGCATGCGGCCACCATTGGTCCGAGCATCAGCGACGTGACATCGCCAACGCCGCCGGTCGAATGCTTATCCACCACCGGCCCGTTCAGATTGAGCGATTTCCAGTTCAGCACGGTACCGGAATCACGCATCGCCATGGTCAGCGACACGCGCTCAGGCAGCGTCATGTCATGAAAATAGATGGTCATGGCCAGCGCGGCAATCTGGCCTTCAGAGACGCTGTTATCACGGACGCCGTTGATGAAGAAGCGGATTTCAGCGTCAGTCAGCGCGTGACCGTCACGTTTTTTGCGAATAATTTCTTGTGGCAGGAACAAGGTAGCCCCCTTGGCTCAGGGAAATGCGGTGTGACAGCGGCGATCGGTGACCGCCGCAGGATGAGTTTAATAACCGGCTTTGCTGGTCTCGCTCTGATGACCCAGAGTATTCAGCAGACTCGCCAGCAGGCTTGATGCGCCAAAGCGGAAGTGACGCGCATCGGCCCACTCCGCACCCAGCGTATCTTCCGCCAGTTGCAGATAGATGGCGGCATCTTCAGCGGTGCGTACGCCACCCGCCGGTTTGAAACCGACCTGCTGGCTGACGCCTTTATCACGGATGACGCTCATCATGATCTGCGCCACTTCAGGCGTGGCGTTGACCGGTACTTTACCGGTAGAGGTTTTGATGAAGTCAGCACCGGCATCGATAGCGATTTCAGACGCCTGACGGATCAGCGCTTCCTGCTTCAGTTCACCGGTTTCAATAATCACTTTCAGCAGTACGTTCGCCTCAGCACAGGCGGTCTTACAGGCTTTCACCAGATCAAAACCGACCTGACTGTTACCGGCGATCAGCGCGCGGTACGGGAACACCACATCCACTTCATCGGCACCGTAGGCGATAGCGGCGCGGGTTTCAGCCAGCGCAATCTCAATGTCGTCATTGCCGTGCGGGAAATTGGTTACCGTGGCGATACGGATCTCTGGCGTACCCTGCTCACGCAGCGTTTTACGCGCAATCGGAATAAAACGCGGATAGATGCAGATGGCTGCTGTGTTACCCGCCGGGGATTTCGCCTGATGACAAAGCGCGATCACTTTTTCGTCAGTGTCGTCGTCATTCAGGGTAGTTAAATCCATCAGTTTCAGGGCACGCAGGGCTTGCTGTTTGATATCGGTCATGAGGCTCTCCAAAGGATCGGGGTGCGATCCACCGGCTGGCCGGCGGAATGTTATAATAATAACACCGTCAGGCGGCCTGTTATGTGCCAGCAGTCACATCGGAATAAGAAAATGATGCAATTATGCCACGCTTACCGTGATCAGAATCGCATTTAACGCCGTTAACAGCCCATTATACGCCAGCCAGCCAAATGTTACTATTATCACATTTAGTCGCGCAGACCGGCATAGGTTAAAGCTTAGCGGGTTGATTAAGGATGGCGGGAAAAGCCGGATCGAGCTGAAACAGCTGCTGGCTGTTGCGCCACAGCGCCCCGGCAATGACTTCAGGTGGCTCGTCGCGCAGGGTGCAGAGCGTCTCCCACACCTGGCGCGCCCGTTCAGGCCGGTTGGGCTGGCCCTGGAAGCCTTTTAACGGCATATCCGGCGCATCCGTTTCCAGCAGCAACGAGGAGAGCGGCAGTTGCGCCAGCGTCTGCCGGGTTTTGCTGGCGCGCTCATAGGTGATGGTGCCGCCGACCCCAATCGCATAGCCGAGCTTAATAAACGCCTGCGCCTGTTGCAGACTACCCGCGAAGCCATGTACCACCCCGCGACGCGGCAGATCGTGGCGACGCAGATGCTGGGCCAGTTTGTCATGGGTACGACGCGAGTGCAGGATCACCGGCAGATCGTAGCGTTTCGCCAGCTTAAGCTGGGCATCAAGAAAGCGTTGTTGCTTATCAAACTGCGGATCGTCGCGGTAGAGATCCAGCCCGATCTCGCCGATCGCCACCAGCTTGCGCGGTCGCTGCTTAAGCTTCTCCTCCAGCCGATCGAGATGCGCTTCCTGATGCGCTTCTATGGCAATCGGATGCAGCCCGAGCGCGGCGTAGAGCGCAGCATGTCCGGCCGCCAGTTCGCACACCCGGCTGAAGCGGCTGGCATCGATCGCCGGGATGATGATCTTCTCGACGCCGGCCGCCGCAGCCCGCGCCAGGCTGGCGACGGTATCACCCTCAAACGGCGGGAAATCAAAATGACAGTGGGTATCGATAAACCTCATGCCAGCGATCCTTTATCGTAATCCGCATCATTATCCGCCAGCGGCGGCGTAATAATCTCGCGGTTGTCCGGTGCATTGGCCACCGGTGCCGGCGGCGTGACGATACGCGGCGTCAGTGGCTCTGCGTCGCTTAACCACTGGCCCAGCGTGGCGAGAAAATAGCGGCCGCAGCGCCGTCCAAGATGGTAATCCTGGTTCAGCGACGAAATACGGCTGCCCAGCGCACTGCTGGCCAGCACATGTGGCGGAAAGATCTCAATAATCCGTAAGTCACCGGGCGGATTTTCAATAAACTGCTGAATTTCCCGGTAGCTTTTTTCATGGTGATTGAGCACGTTAATCATCGGCTGAAAGGCACCGGCGCTTAGCCAGCGCTCCATCCGCTTAATCCATTTCGGCGTATAAAACATCTGAGAAGGCACGGTGCGGATCACCACAATGGTGTCTGCGCCACGGCGCGCCGCTTCCCGCACCGGAATCGCATCGCTGATGCCGCCATCCAGATAGCTAATCCCTTCGAGATTGACGCCCAGCCGGTAGAAGCCGGGAATGGCACTGGAGGCTTTAATCAGCTCCAGCCAGTTGTCTGCCGTGGGGGTGAAATAGCCTGGCGTATAGTCGTCGCTGCGGCAGGCGCACATGTAGAACTCAAGCCCGCGCGAGAACATTTTTTCAGCGCTGGTCATCGCCAGCGGAAATTCACTGCGGGTGGTTTCCACCAGCCAGTCGAGATCGATCAGATTACCGCCGCGAACAAAACGCAGCGGATCAAAAAAGAGTTTATTGGTGGTGTAACGGGTGATCACGCGGCGGGCATAGCCTGGCTGGCCGCAGACAAACGCAGAGAGGTTTTGCGCGCCAGCAGAGGTGCCGAGCAGCAGTTGAAACGGATTAAATCGGGCACGCTGAAATTCATCAAGCACACCGGCGGTAAAAATGCCGCGTTGACCGCCGCCTTCACAGACCAGCGCAATTTTATGCGATTTGAAAGGGGTCAGCGCAAGAGGTTCAATGGCGCCGAGCGTAACAGGAATGCGAATACCCACTGTGTGAACCTCAGATGGGGTTCCGACGGGCAGGCTGATGGATGTTAACGTCTATCCAGCAGCATTCCGGAGAACCAGTCATACAATCCTTTAGCCGGACAGCCCGCGCAGGGGGGCTGCCCATGTAGCCGTGTGAAAAAATCCCGCTTCTCACTGATCTGGCTACAGATGACTGGTCTCCGCTTTATGCTTACTTGCTTTGCATTAAACTGCAGGACTCATCGGCTAAAGCTTTTTACGGCCGGTAAACAGGCTGATGAGGAACAGAATAATACCAACAACGAAGACAACTTTAGCTGCCCATGCTGCTGTACCTGCTAAACCACCAAAACCTAACGCTGCAGCAATCAGTGCGATCACCAGAAAAATAATGCCCCAACGAAACATAAGCCTCTCCTTACCCTATTGAAAATCGAACTGCTTATTTCATCCCCGGATGGGTATCTTTTATCCGTGCGGCCGGCAGTGACGCGACCGCACGGTTACCATTAAGATTTAACCGTCAGGTCATTCTTAACGCTTTTCACGCCTTCAATGGCTTTAGCGATGCTTTCAGCACGGTCTGACTGTGCCTGATTTGCAACCTGCCCTGAAAGCTGAACAACGCCGTCGGTGGTTTCAACTTTTACGTTGCGCGACGGAACAATATCATCCGCTAATAGCTTAGCTTTAATTTCGCTGGTCGTAGCGGCATCGCCCGCATAACCTTTCATCGATTGGGATTTGCTGTCTTTAACGTGTAGTTTGTCGCTGACGGATTTAACACCTTCGATTTTCTGCACCACGGCCACAGCTTTTTCAGCCTGATCCTGGGAAGTGACGAAACCGCTTAAGGTCACCACGCCCTGATGAGTTTTTACCGAGATATCCGTACTTTTAATCGCGTCATCATCAACCAGTGCCGCTTTGGCTTTGGCGGTAATGCCGCTATCATCCATATAACCATCGACTTTTTTCATAGAACTATCGATTTTCGCACCCGTGCTGTCTGCCGTCTGCGACGCTTTCTGGGAAAGCGACTCGTCGGCCAGCGCGCTGCCGCTGATCAGTGCTGAGCCAATCATTGCAGCCATCAGGGTTTTGGCAATCTTAGTCTTGTTCATCGATATATTCCTTCTATCAGTTAACTCGCCCAAAACTGTGGGCGCAACAGCAGCAAACGGCGCCGCTGGGTTACAGGACGTAAGGACAAGAGAAGTCTCTTCCGCCGTCCGATAAAATAATCATAGACGGCATTTCGCGATTTGCCTGGCTAACTGGTTGATCACACGTCAAAACGAGAGGAAAAGCCGTTTTTTAGGAGGAGTCTGTAGCGGGGAAAACAGGGCCATTTCCTGCTGGAATGGCCCGGATAGCGTGCGATCAGTGCTCGCGGGTTTTACGGAATCTGACGTCAGGATAACGTTCCTGAGTAATATTCAGGTTCACCATGGTCGGCGCGATATAAGTCAAATTATCGCCGCCATCCAGCGCGAGGTTAACCTCATTTTTACGCTGGAAGTCTTCGAATTTTTTCGCATCGTCGCACTCAACCCAACGCGCGGTAGAGACGTTGATCGCTTCATAGATCGCTTCGACGTTATATTCGCTCTTCAGACGCGCCACCACCACATCGAACTGCAGCACCCCGACGGCACCCACGATCAGATCGTTGTTGTGTACCGGACGGAACACCTGCACTGCACCCTCTTCCGACAGCTGAACCAGCCCTTTCAGCAGCTGTTTCTGCTTCAGCGGATCGCGCAGGCGAATACGACGGAACAGCTCCGGCGCGAAGTTCGGAATACCGGTGAACTTCATGTTTTCACCCTGAGTGAAGGTATCGCCGATCTGAATGGTGCCGTGGTTATGCAGGCCGATGATGTCGCCAGGATAGGCTTCTTCAACGTGAGAGCGGTCGCCGGCCATAAAGGTCAGCGCATCGGAAATCACCACATCTTTGCCGGTGCGGACCTGACGCAGCTTCATTCCTTTTTCATATTTACCCGACACCACACGCATAAAGGCCACGCGGTCGCGGTGTTTCGGGTCCATATTGGCCTGAATCTTGAACACAAAGCCGGTAAATTTCTCTTCGCTGGCTTCGACGGTACGGGTATCGGTTTTACGCGGCATCGGACGCGGTGCCCATGACACCAGGCCATCCAGCATATGATCCACGCCGAAGTTACCCAGTGCAGTACCGAAGAATACCGGCGACAGCTCACCATTGAGGAACGCTTCCTGCTCGAACTCGTGTGATGCGCCCTGCACCAGCTCCAGCTCTTCACGCAGCTGCGCCGCCAGATCTTCACCCACCGCGGTATCGAGATCCGGGTTGTTCAGCCCCTTAACGATACGCACTTCCTGAATGGTGTGGCCTTTACCGGTCTGGTAGAGATAGGTTTCATCGTTATAAAGGTGGTAAACCCCTTTAAACAATTTGCCGCAGCCGATGGGCCAGGTAATCGGCGCACAGGCGATTTTGAGTTCGCTTTCGACCTCATCCAGCAGCTCCATCGGATCGCGGATGTCACGGTCTAGTTTGTTCATAAAGGTCAGGATCGGCGTATCGCGCAGACGGGTTACTTCCATCAGCTTACGGGTACGATCCTCAACGCCTTTGGCGGCGTCGATCACCATCAGACAGCAGTCAACCGCCGTCAGGGTGCGGTAGGTATCTTCCGAGAAATCTTCGTGGCCCGGGGTATCCAGCAGGTTGACCAGGCTTTCACGGTAAGGGAACTGCATCACCGAGGTGGTGATGGAGATACCACGTTGTTTCTCCATTTCCATCCAGTCGGATTTGGCGTGCTGATTCGAGCCACGGCCTTTTACCGTACCGGCGGTCTGGATAGCCTGTCCGAACAGCAGGACTTTTTCGGTAATGGTGGTTTTACCGGCATCCGGGTGCGAAATGATCGCGAAGGTGCGGCGGCGTGCCACCTCTTCTAAAAAGGGATTAGACATGAGTGAATTCTTCTCAATGGAGCAGCGCTCTCTGTCTGGCGCTGCTGATAAATCACGGTGGCCGGCAGAACCTTACCGGCGGGTAAACGGTGCCGAAGGCGACATTACGTCGTCGGCGGGTCAGCGCGAAGTTACATTGGCGTGAATTCCGGTTACCTGGTCAGCTTTAAGGCGGCATAGCATACAATATTTTGCGCGCGCGGCCTACAGGGGAAGGCGGGGGATTTGGTCAGTGGCTCAGGTCGCTGAACCCGACAAACGGCCGGGACAGGCCAGCGCCCGTCCCGACATCATCAGCCCAGTACCTTGCGGACGCAGGCTTTAAAGATCTGCACGCCAATCTCCAGCGAATCGAGATCGAAGCGCATATCGGGATGATGCAGACCTGGCGTCAGGTTGGTGCCCAATCCCCAGAAGCCCGCCTTCACGCCGGGGCGTTTTACCGGGTAGTAGAAAAAGTCCTCGCTGCCTGGGGTGGTTTTAGTCGGCAGCAGCCCCTCTTCTCCCAGCACCTCGACAATCGCTGCGCGGATCACCGCCGTCGCCTCATCATCGATCTCTGCCGCAGGCATCTCTTTCAATACCCTGACCTGCGCCGTGGCCCCCAGCGCCGCCACGCTGTTAACGATGGCGCGCGTGACCTGCTCTTTCAGCAGCTCCATCGGAGCATTTTCCTGCGAGCGCAGATCCCACACCACCCGCGCTTCGTCCGGCACCGAGTTGGTCACGCCCGCGTCACACAGGAAACGCGTCGCTTTAACGCTCCAGTTAAGGCCCGGCGAAAGGTGCAGTGCGTTGACCGCATTCACCGCCTGCACTGCCGCATCCAGCGCGTTGATACCGAGATGCGGGCGCGCCGCGTGAGCCGGCTGACCTTTAATGGTCGCTTCCAGCGTACTGCAGGCCGAATAAAGTACCGCAGGCACCGCCTGCCCGACCACGCACTCCTCCAGCGGCCGCAGGTGAAAACCCAGAATCATCTCCACGTCATCCAGCGCGCCGCCTTCTACCATCGCCAGCGCGCCCGCGCCCAGCTCCTCCGCCGGCTGGAACAGAATTTTCAGCCGGCCGCGCTTCACAGCGCCCTCTTTCAGCAGCGCCGTCGCCGCCGTCAGCACCACCGAGGAGTGACCGTCATGGCCGCAGGTGTGACGCGCGCAGGGCACGCCATCGATGATGTGCCCCAGCGCATCCATATCGGCGCGCAGCGCCAGCACCGGGCCGGGCACTCCGCTGTCGATCTCCGCCACAATGCCGGTGGTGTTATTAATATTGCGTGTCACCTTCAGACCCGCCTGCTCCAGTTGCCCGGCGATGTAAGCGGAGGTTTTTACCTCCTGGAATCCCAGTTCCGGGATCTCATGCAGAAAATGGTAATGCTCTAATACCTCAGACACGGCTTCACTCCTGAATAAACAGACGCATAACAAACATCGCGATCAGCGCATTGATGATGCTCACCAGCATCAGCAGCGGCCAGTATTTTTTTGGCACATCGGCCACGCCCAGCAGCCGTCCCATATATTGCAGTTGCGATCCCATCAGAAAGATCGCTGGCGCCAGTACGGTCACATCAGCGCCGGTCAGCAGCCCTTTGGTCAGCAGGCTGACCGCCACACCGGTCCCGGCAGACGAGGAGAGCCAGGCAGTCAGCAGCACGGTAATTGCTTCGCCCGGCAAGCCGAATACGCCCATCACCGGTGCAAACAGCTGGCCGAGAAACTGCATAATACCGAGCAGATTGAGCACTTCCGCCAGCACATACGCCATCACCACATTGGGCATCAGATTATGAATGGCAATATGAAAGCCTTTACGCGCGCCGGTGACAAACACATCAAACGGGTTATTACTGACGCTGACGACTTTATTGGTTTCCATCGCTGAAATCCTTTTTATAAACACTGTTTAACACGAAGCGGGTAATCGCCGCACCGACAAATTTCAGCACCAGCATTAAAATCAGCGGGATGATGATTGGCAGCGTCATTGAGGCAAACAGCGCCGAACCGATAGCAAAATAGTTGTTGATTAAACCGGCGCCGGAATATTGCCAGGCGCTCATTACCACCACCTCTTTTTTACCGATCTGCCTCTGGTCATACATCTCTTTGGTTAACGCCGCACCCGCATCGGTACTTTGCAGGTCGGTAATTAATGCCAGCCCGCAGCGTCCCGGCAGACCCATTAAGGGTTTCAGTAACGGCGTCAGCAGCCGGTGCGCCGCGCGTATCGCCCCGTAGTGGGTGAAGATTTCCAGTACGCCGAGCGCCAGCATCACGGTCGGCGTAAGGGATAACGCAAACAGGAAGCCTGCTTTGGCGCTGAGTCCGCCAGCCCCCAGAAAGGTGTTGCTGGCAGGATCTTTCATGGTGCCAAAACTGCCGCCCAGCGTGGTGAAGTCAAATGCCCCCAGCCATTTCAGCCCATCAACCTGATAAAACAGCCCGGAGAAAAAAAGAATGGCAAAAATTAACGCCACATAACTGCCTTTTCCGGCACTGACCTTTTCCGCCTTAACCACACTCTGTTCCGACATTATTTTCTCCCGATAAGGCTGACCCGCCGGCGGTTTCGCGGCGCGGTAAGTTTCAATATATGGAACTAAGTTCTTAGCAGGATTTATGCCAGAGCGGCCAGCAGACTGATTATTTATCGCCATCGCCAGCCTGACGGAGCAATATTCGGTGCGCACGGGCTGAAATTAATTAGCAGGTGAGGGATAACCAGCAAAATAATATTTGCCGGCTGAAATCTGATTGCTGGAATTTAAATCAACGGAAAACAGCCTGCACCAGCATGATTCAGTCAGACCGTCCGGTTTCGCACTATAATGGTGCCAGTGGGTGAAGCCATAAGGTTGATGAAAAATGAGAATCCGTCGCATTCAATTTGTGAAATAATTCTATTTAAATCAACCAGATAAATTAGCCTGTTTTGCCGAAAAGGCTTCACATTGCTAACATGTTTGATGCATAATTCATCGCCTCTCACCTGTTTATTTAACATATTCTTATAAGGACTCGGCCATGCTGACTGCTGAAATGACTGGGCGTCTGAACGACCAGCTGAACCTGGAATTTTTCTCCGCTAATCTTTATCTGCAAATGAGTGCCTGGTGCAGCGACAAAGGATTTGAAGGCGCCGCCTCATTCCTGAAAATGCACTCACGTGAAGAGATGGAACACATGCAGCGCCTGTTCGATTATCTGAGCGACACTGGCGCGATGCCGGTGCTGGGCACCATTGCCGCGCCGCCGGTCTCTTTCACCTCACTGAATGAAATCCTGCAGCAGGCGCTGGAGCACGAGCAGCTGATCACCACCAAAATCAACGAGCTGGTGCATGCGGCGATGACCTCACAGGACTACCCGACCTTCAATTTCCTGCAGTGGTACGTGGCTGAGCAGCACGAAGAAGAGAAGCTGTTCAAAACCGTGCTGGATAAACTGGCAATGGTGAGCAACAGCGGTAACGGTCTGTTCCTGGTCGATAAAGATCTTGGCCGGATGAGCACCGAAAACCACTCCGCGTAATACTATCGGCCCGGTAAATGGGCCGACCTTTTTCTGCTGCGCCGGTGTTTCCACCGGCTGCGCTGTTTAGTCCAGCCGGTAAACGTCTGCTGGCTCGCCGTTAACCCACAGCGGCCGGGTTTCACCCGCGGGCAGTCGCAGGCTGATTTCACGCCATGCTGGCTGGTAATCACCGCGTTTTTCAATCGTCAAATCGATCCGCGTGGCGCTGCTGCTCAGCGTCCAGTTCAGCCACAGCGCATTTCCCTGTTGCCAGCCATAACTCTCACCGTCATCGTCGAACACCTCTCCGTGCGATACCGCATCAGCGGGCGCCGGCCATAACTGCCACTGACGGACCGTATCCCGCTGCGCATCGGTGGTGCTTTCACACTCGCCCAGCGGAATCACCGCCCCGGCACGAACCAGCAACGGCAGCCGATCGAGCGGCGCATCCAGCGTGATCTGCTGACCACCGACAAACCACTGGCCGCTGTGCCAGTCATACCAGCCCTGGCCGTTATGCGGCAGATAAACTTCACGCTGCCGCGCGCCCTGCTCAACCACGCTGGCGACCAGCAGATCGCGTCCCAGCATAAAGTCATCATTCTCCTGCCAGCTGCGCGGGTCCTGTTCATGATCGAGAAAGGTCGGACGCAGCATCGGCTCATCCTGCTCACTGGCCTGCCACGCCAGGGTATAGAGATACGGCATCAGGCGATAGCGCAGCCGGATCGCCTCGCGGATCATCGGCGTCACCTCCGGATACATCCAGGGTTCGTTGACCGTGTGATCGTCATTCCAGGAGTGAATGGTAAAGCGCGGATGCATCACGCCGTTCTGTACCCAACGCACAAACAGCTCGGCATCGGGCTTGTCGCCAGAAAAACCGCCGACGTCATGGCCGACGTTGTACAGTCCGGAGAGGCTCATTCCCAGCCCCATGCGGATGTTGTAGCGCAGGGTTTGCCAGCTGGTCCGGTTGTCGCCGCTCCAGGTTTGCACATAGCGCTGCATCCCGGCACAGCCGGATCGCGATATCAGGTAGGGCCGTTTGTCGGGCGCAAACTGCTGCTGCGCTTCCATTGAGGCACGCATCATCAGCAACGGCATCACCGGCCGGATATGCTTGATGGCGATCGGCTGACCGAAGCCGTGGCAGCGTGCTTCACCATCCCACACCTCATACTCATTGTTGTCGTTCCAGGTGGCATCAATGCCCTTTTCCAGCAGCTGACGGGTGACATTCTCCTGCCACCAGCGCACCGCCTGCGGATGGGTAAAGTCGAGGTGTGACCCTTCATCGTCCCAGAACACCGAACGCTCGGGACGGTCCTGTTCGGAATCACGAATAAACAGCCCCTGCGCGGCCACTTCCTGATAGCGCGGATGATCCTGCAACAGGCAGGGTTTGATATTGGCCGCCAGCTTCATGCCGGCACGATGAAACGCCTCGCTCAGCGCATTGGGGTCAGGGACTTTGTCGTAGTTCCAGTTGAAGACGTAACGTTTATTGTTAATTGAGGTATAGCCCGACGACAGCTGGAACGAGTCGCAGGGAATTTCATGCTCACGGCACAGGCGAATAAACGATTGCAGCTGCTGTTGCGCGTCGGGCGCATCGGTGTAGTGCATGGTCGAACCGCTGTAGCCGAGGCTCCATTTCGGCTGAAACAGCGTGCGGCCAGTCAGTCGCACAAAGGCTTTAGTGACCTCCAGCAGCGTCGGCCCCAGCATCATGTAGTAATCAAGATCGCCAGCCTCGGCGCGATAACGGCGATAAGGCAGATGGTAGTTATCCAGTTCGTTACCGAGGTCGAGCCAGCTGCTGCTGAGATTGTCATAAAACAGGCCGAAACTGACGCCGTCGCGCTGCGTCAGGGTAAACGGGATATGTTTGTAGAGCGGATCGGTGCTGGCGGCGTTGTAGCCCATCGCATCCAGATTACGCATCTCGAAGCGACGGTTGGCGCGATTCAGATCGCCGCTCTTTTCACCCAGGCCATAAACCCGATCCTGCGGCTGACGGCGCTGATAGTGTTCGACGCCGTCGCCGTGGACGTTCAGCAAATAGGCACCGGTATGACGGTCAGCCGCCAGCGGTTGCCAGTTTGTACCATCGAACTGCTCCCAGCTCAGGCAGAGCGGCTGATGTACCGTGACTCGCAGCCGTCCGGTGCCGATCTGTACCTGCTGCGCATCATGCACCAGCGTAAAGCCGGGCAGCGCAAAACCGTCCAGCGCTTCGCGATCGCGGCCCTGCCACGGCACATCCTGACCGGGCGCAATGCTCCAGGTGCGGTTCAGCGCCAGCTGGCCGTCGCGCTTCAGCAGCACCCGCATCAGTCCCTCTTCGAGCACATAGATGCGCAGAAAATGACGATCCTCTACCTTCAGCTCAACGAAATGCGCAGCCTGCTGATGCAGTGTCCAGTTCTTCAGGGTTTTCATCGGGATATCCTTAATGGTTTACCGGGCGCTGGCGGCGTTCGGCGATCAACATCACCAGGAAAACCGCGCCAATCAGGTCAAAAAAGCCCATCGCCACAAACAGCGGATTGAAGCCGATGGTATCGGCGGTGACACCGATAATCAGCGAGAAAATAAAGCTGGCGATCCACGCGCAGGAGCCGCGCATACCGTTAACCGTCGCCATCTGGCGGCGATCAAAGCGTTCCACCACCAGCGCGCTCAGCATGCAGGAGATCACCTGGTGACCGAAGCCGCCGACTGAAATCAGCGCAATCGCCAGCCAGGGATCGTCAACCAGCGTCATCAGCGCCAGCGAGACCATCAGCAGCGCGCCGGTGACGGAACTGGCGACGATTGAATTGACCCGGGTCAGGCCGAACCAGCGCACATAAAGTTTGGTCAGATAGCCGCTGGCGACGCTGCCGAGATCGGCGGCGAGGAACGGCAGCCAGGCGAACATCACAATCTGTTTCAGATCCATGCCGCGTTCGTTCGCCAGATAGAGCGGCACCCAGAAACTCAGCACCGCCCAGGCCGGTTCCGCCAGGAAGGCCGGAATGGCGATACCGTAAAATTTCTTCTCTTTGCCGATCACTTTTAACGCGGTAAAGAACGGCAGCTTCTCACCCACCGCTTCGTTATCCTGATTAATAAAGGCGCGCTCTTCATCGGAAAGACGCGGATGGCGGTCGGGTGCGTGATAGCCCCACCACCACAGCCCGACCCACAGCAGACCCAGCCCGCCGGTCAGCAGAAACGCGCCCTGCCAGCCAAAAGAGATGTGGGCAAGGTAGATGATCGGCGGGGCCAGCATCGCGCCGACCGAGAAGCCAACACCTGCCCAGCCGGCGGCCACCGGACGTTCTTGTTTCGGGAACCAGTCACCAATCGCTTTGGCATTGGCCGGTGTCGCGGCCGCTTCTGACGCGCCCATCACGAAACGCAGCAGCGCCAGATGCAGCCAGCTGCCGGCACCCGCATGCAGCAGACAGGTCACCGACCAGATCAGCGCACAAATCAGGAACCCCATCTTCAGGCCAATCACATCGATCAGCCAGCCGCAGACCGGCTGGAACAGGGTGTAGGCCAGCTGGAATCCCGCCACTACCCACGAATACTGTTCGGTACTCATGTTGAGGCTGTTTTTTAGCTCCGGTGCCAGGATACCGAGCGAGTTGCGGGTGATGTAGTTAACCGTCACCCCCAGCAGAAACATCCCCAGCATCCACCAGCGTAAATTTTTAATCACGCGCACCGTGCGCGAGGCGCTGATCGGCTTGGTTGTTGAATCGAGGCTCATAGTGCCACTCCTGATATGCATTGATGACTCACACCGCCGGCAGGCGTACCGCGTGTCTGTGCAACGACGTTAGAAAAGTGTGAAACGTGGGTACAGCCTCTTTTTTGCAACTCTTTTCATGGCAGGCTAACGCCAGCGCAAAAAGTGTGGTCAATCGCTTATCTGACGCGATTCAGCACGCTATGAAAAATTTTTCATCAGCAGATTTGAAGGCGATCACAGAATGAAACAAAGGCTGAAAGTGAGTGAAATTGCGGCGTTAAGTGGCGTCTCGATCAGCACCGTATCGCGGGTGCTGGCGGGCAAAGCGAATACCCGCCCCGCCACCCGTGACAAGGTGCTGGCCATTGCTCAGCAGCAGGGCGTGCTGGACAACCTGCACAGTGGTCGCCTGCTGCTGAATAATCTGATGGTGTTTGCGCCGCCACGCGCGTTTGACGTGCGCAGCGACATTTTCTACTACAAGGTGATTCAGGGCATCAGTCAGGCGGTGGAACCGCATGAGGTCAGGCTGCGCTACTGCGCGCTGGAGGAGATTGAGAGTGATGCGGCGCTGTTTATCGATAAGATGCAGCAGACCGAGGCCGCACTGCTGATCGGCATTGATGATGAGCATATCCACCAGCTGGCGGCAGAGATGAACAAGCCCTGCGTGCTGATTAACGCCCGGGATCGCCGGATGCGTTTACCTTCGGTCTCGCCGCATCATCAGCTGATTGGTGAATTTTCGGCACGCTACCTGTTTGAGCAGGGACACCGGCAGATTCTGTCGCTGCACTGCCTGCGCCGTTACACCATGGAGCAGCGGTTGCAGGGCGTGCGCGACGCCTGGCACGCAATGAATCTGCGTTTTGACAGTCGTCAGCATCTGCTGACCCTCAACAGCTTCAGCAGCAATGAAGCGGCGGAACGGCTGAGTGAATATCTGCGCCACTGCCCTGAAGCGCTGCGCCCGACGGCGATTCTGGCCAGCGGTGACTACATCGCGGCCGGTGCGGTCAGCGCGCTGGAGCAGGCCGGACTGCGGGTGCCGCAGGATATTTCGGTGATGAGCATGGATGGCTTTAATCTGGCCGCCATCCACGATATTCCGCTGACCTCAGTCCAGGTGCCGCGTGATGAACTGGGCGCGGCGGCCGTCAGAATGCTGCAGGAACTGCGGCTGCATCCGGGCGCACCGCCCGGCACGCTGCTGCTGAATGGCAAACTGGTGGTGCGCGATTCGGTGCGCCGCATCCGCGATAATCTCAGCCATGCGCCGGTCCAGCAGCATGGCCTGTATGATTAATCCAGCGTTTTCAGCCGCAGCTCCGAGGGCTGCGGACGTCCGAACAGGAAGCCCTGGAACAGCGTACAGCCCTCATCACGCAGCTTAGCGAACTGTTCGTTGCTCTCCACGCCTTCTGCGGTGATCTGAATGTCCAGGCTGCGGCTCATGCCGGTAATCGCCCGGATAATCGCCAGCGCCTCGCGGCTGTCACCCATATCATTAATGAACGACTTATCAATTTTGATCTTATCGAACGGGAAGGATCGCAGATAACTCAGTGAAGAGTAGCCGGTGCCGAAATCATCCAGCGCAATCTGAACCCCCAGCGCCTTGAGGTTTTGCAGGGTACGGATATTGCCGAGCGAGTCATCCAGCAATACCGACTCGGTGATCTCCACTTCCAGCCGGGCCGGGTCGAGCCCCGATTCCGTCAGCGCGCCTTCCACCACGGAGACCAGCGAGCTGTTTTTGAACTGCAGCGGTGACAGGTTAACCGACACCGACTGCACCCCTTCCCAGCTTGATGCTTCACGGCAGGCTTCATACAAGGCGAAAGCCCCCAGCATGTGGATCAGCCCGGTCTCTTCCGCGATCGGTATAAAGTCGTTCGGCATGATCAGCCCGCGGATCGGATGATGCCAGCGCATCAGCGCTTCATAGCCAATGATGGTTTTGTTGTCGCCGTTGGTGATCGGCTGATAGTAGAGCTTGAGGTGCCCACCGCTGATCGCATCGCGCAAATCATTCTCAATCACGCGCCGGCTGCGCGCCACGTCATCCATCGCCAGGGTGAAATGCTCGAAGCGATTACGGCCATTGCGTTTGGCTTCATACAGCGCCATATCGGCGCAGCGCAGCAGCTGTTCCGGCGTATTGGTGATGGTGGTGCTGAGCGCGATGCCGACGCTCAGTCCGACCGACAGGTTATGACCTTCAATATTAACCGGCGGCCGAATCGCCTCGATCAGGCGCTGCGCCACGATGCTGGCTTCCTCGCTGCTGGTCACTGAAGGCAGCACAATGGCAAACTCATCGCCGCCAATGCGCGCCAGCGTATCCTGATCGCGCAGGGTACTACGCAGACGTTTTGCCACCGAGCGTAACAGCTCATCGCCAATCTGGTGGCCCAGCGCGTCATTGACGTTCTTGAAGTTATCCAGGTCGAGGCAGAGTGCCGCCGTCTGACGCTCAGTCTGGCTGGCGGTGCGCAACGCCTCGCTCAGACGCTGGCGAAACAGGATGCGGTTGGGCAGGCTGGTAAGATTGTCATGGTGCGCCATATGGTGAATGCGGGCGTCGGCGGCACGCTGATCGGTGACATCTTCAACAATCAGCATCAGGTAATTACGTCGCGCATCCTGGCCATTGATCGCGGTCGCGCGGGTATGCAGAATGCGTTCGCCGCTGGCGGTCATCAGCAGTTGCTCACGCTGATGGATGCCTTCACTGCGCAGCGCCACATCGGCAAGGTTGTTGAAATAGTCGCTCAGCTCGGGCGACATACACTCGTGTGGCCGTTTGTTGACGATCAGCGATTTCGACAGGCCAAACAGCTGCTGCGAACGATCGTTGACCAGCAGGATCTCGCGGGTGATCGCATCTTCGACGATCACGCAGGAGGGAATATTGGCGATGATGTTGTCGAGGAACTTCGACAACGCGGTTTTCTGCGCACTCTGCGCCTCAGCCAGATCGCGGGCGCGCAGCACCTGCTGCTCCTGTTCACGTCGTTCGGTGCGATCGCGGGTGATTTTAGCAAAGCCCACCAGCTTGCCGTCATCATCGTGGATCGCGTCGATCACCACATGCGCCCAGAACGCGCTGCCATCTTTGCGGTAACGCCAGCCCTCATCTTCAAAGCGACCGGTCTTCAGTGCAATACCGAGGTTGGCTTCCGGCGTGCGGTTCAGCCGTTCCTGCGCGCTGTAGAACAGGGAGAAATGCTGGCCGACGATCTCGTCCGCCTTGTAGCCTTTGGCGCGCTGGGCACCGGCATTCCAGTTCACCACCCGCCCCTCAATATCCAGCATATAGATAGCGTAATCGGTTACGCCTTCGACCAGCAGGCGGAAACGCTGCTCCTGGTCACGCTGCAGGTTACGGATGCGCTGCTGCTCGCTGCAGTCGCGGGTGATTTTGGCGTAGCCGATCAGTTTGCCCTGATCGTCGCGGATCGCATCGATCACCACGTGCGCCCAGAACGCGCTGCCATCTTTGCGATAGCGCCAGCCCTCATCTTCGAAACGGCCGGTGCGATAAGCGGTTTGCAGGTTCTGAGCCGGCAGATGATTGAGCCGATCCTGCGCGCTGTAGAAGCGCGAGAAGTGCTGGCCGACAATCTCTTCGGCAACGTAGCCTTTGGCGCGCTGGGCACCGGCATTCCAGTTCACTACGTTGCCGTCGTGATCGAGCATATAGATAGCGTAATCGGTGACGCCTTCGACCAGCAGGCGAAAGCGCGCCTCCTGCTCACGTTCTTTGCGCTGATGCTCCTGCTGCCGGGTACAGTCGCGGATGATTTGGGCGTATCCCACCAGCTGACCGGCATCGCTGCGCATCGGATTGATCACTTCATGCGCCCAGAACGCGCTGCCATCTTTGCGATAGCGCCAGCCTTCGGTTTCATACTGTCCGGCGGTGGCGGCGAGATCCAGTCCGCGCTGCGGCAGGCCCCGGCGACGATCCTCTTCGCTGTAAAGCAGGATGACGCTGCGGCCGATAATTTCGTCTGCCGTATAGCCCAGAGTGCGCTGGCCTCCGGGGTTCCAGCTGGCGACGGTGCCGTCCGGTTTTAGCATAGTGATGGCGTAATCCATCACGCTTTGTACCAGCATGCGATAGATGACATCAGCGTTATTATCCATTGTTTTTAGCCTGCTGCTGTGTAGCCGGATAGTGGCTTAGGAATGTTCTTAATAATGTGCGCAGACTACAGCCGAAATGGGCCGGGATCACAAGCGCAATAAGAAGAATCACCAAACTTAGTAGGAGGTTTATCGGCAGCAGCGGGTAAATATTCAATCGTGCCGCCGCGTCAGCCAGAGGAGAGACGCGGCAATGGCGATGCGTCAGGCGACGCTTTCCCAGCGCGAGCAGAGCGGATAATGAGGCTGCCAGCAGAGCGTTGCCGGACTTTGTCTTATCAGCTGCTGACACTGTTCCGGCGCGACGAACGCCGCGATCACTTGCCGGGCGGCCGTCTGTCTGATCAGCGTCAGCTGGTCGTCGAGCGGTGGATGGACGTTCCACGGCAACCAGCGTGCCGTACCGGTTTGCAGCATCTCAAAGGCACGGGTTCCGGCGGAGACGTGGCTGCTGAAGATCAGGCGAAACCCGGCTTGCTGGCTGAGCTGCGCCGCCAGGCCACTGTCGGCGACCGCATCCGCCGCGACGATTACCGCGTCCGGTCGCCAGCAGTCCGGGGTGGCGACGCGCAGCAATCTGGCCAGTGCCAGCGTGGCGGCAACCGGCAGGCTGTTGAGCGCCAGCAGCTGCGCCACCTCTTCCCGCACCTGCGGGCACATCACCACCGGCAGCCCGCGCGCGCTGAGCTGCAACGCCATCTCCGGTCCGCGTCCGTGCAGCGGCGCCGTGACCACCGCGCCCGAGCGTGCTGCCAGCGCCAGCGCGTCGACCTGCTGCGCCAGCCGTTGGGTGCGGTCGCCATAGGAGCCATCGGTGATCAGCAGCCAGGCGCGCGGCGGGCAATCAAACGGCAACAGCAGCGATTCGCGGCTCCAGTCGCCCATATAGGTGATGCCACCTGCTATCGGCAGATGAAACCAGATCGATCCCGGCGAATGCCCGCTGCGTCCGGTAAACAAATTCAGCGGCCCCAGCGCGCACTGGCCACGCAGCGGCAGGATGCGTCGCGCCTCAGGCGGTACGCCGCACTCGCCCAGCTGCTGCCAGGTGATGTCACTGGCATAGACCGGCGGTGAACCAATCCCGGCCCAGCTATCCAGCGCGGCCGCATGATCAACGTGGGAATGGGTCAGGCAGAGCGCATCAACCTGGCCGATGGCGGCGACGTCGGGCCGGACGCCAGGCTCCGGCCCGGCGCCCAAATCCCACAGCAGCCGGTAGCCCTCGACCTCCAGCAGGAAAGCGGCCGGCAGTTTACCGCCGACGCCGCTGATTACCGTCAGGCTTGCCATGGCAGCACCCCCTGCGGCAGACGGCGCGTCAGCCGGCTGGCCAGCAACATTAAGCCCAGCACCACGCCAATCATCAGGCAGCCAACCGCCGCCGCCAGCGGTGCCGATCCGCCTTCATCAAGGAAGATAATGGTCGGGCCAAGCGTCTGGGTTTGCGCAGTCACCAGCAGCACCGAAACCTGTATTTCATTCAGCGCAGTGAGGAACACCAGCAGCGCACCAGCCAGCACCGAGGGTGCCGCCAGCGGCAACAGGATATCAGTCATCCGCCGTATCAGCCCCGCCCCGCACAGGCGCGCCGCCTCATCCAGTGAGGGTTCGATTTGCGCGAATCCGGCCAGCGTCGGCCTGAGCACCAGCGCCAGGAAATTGGCCAGATAGGCCGCGAGAATGATCCACACCGTGCCGTAGAGGGAAACCCCCAGCAGCGGCAGCGGCCGCAGGAAAAACAGCATCGCCGCCACGCCAGTGACAATGCCGGGCAGTGCATAGGTCAGCTCACTGGCGAACCCCAGCCCGCGCACCAGTCGGCTGCGACGCCAGCTGAGAAAGAACGCCAGAAACAGCGCCATAACGCTGAGCACTATCGCGCTGAGGCCGGTGAGCCACAGGCTGGTCACGAACGCCTGGCGGATCGCCGGATAGCCCCACAGCGCCTGCTGAAAATTCTCCAGCGTCAGGGTTTGCCAATTCAGCGCCTGACCAAAACCGCGGGTTAAGGCGGTGACCAGCAAGGCGCTGAGCGGCAGCAGCAGAGTGATCACCATCCACAGCCAGGCAAGGATTTCACCCGGCAGCCGGGCGCGCCGCAGCGGCTGGTGCCAGGGACGCGGCGAGCCGCTGACCCGCACGTCACGCCGTCCGCCAAGCCAGTTGCTGATCAGCATGCCGGCAAGCGTAATCAGCGCAATCAGCATCGAATAGACCGCCGTATTGGGCAGCGCCCCCGGCCCGAGCGTATTGAGTTGCTGATAAACCAGCGTAATCAGCGTCGGCACCCGCGCCGGAATCCCCAGCATCGCCTGAATGCCGAAGTTACCAACGGCGGCGACAAACGCCAGCGCCGCCCCGGCGAAGATTGCGGGTCGTGCCAGCGGCAGGATCACCGTGAACAGAATTTGCCAGGGCGATGCACCGCTGATGCGCGCCGCCTCCACCAGCTCAGCGGGCAAACGGCGCAGCCCGGCACGCACCGTCAGAAACACCAGCGGCGCATTGTGCAGGCCCAGCAGCAGCACCATGCCGGTTGCCGAATAGAGCGGCTGTTCGCCAGCAGCCAGCCAGGTTCCCCCCAGCGCGCTGACCAGTGCGGCCAGCCAGCTTCCCGGTGCCAGCGCCTGTATCCAGGCCAGCGCGGTCACCTGCGGCGGGATCATCAGCGGCAGGATAAAGGCGAATACCCAGGCCGCTTTGGCGCGCAGATCGGTCAGCGCCACCAGCCACGCCGCCACCGTTCCCAGCAGCAGCGCCAGCAGGGTTGCGCTGATGCCGATCGCCAGCGTATTCAGCGTGGCGCTGAGCACGCGCTGGCTGACCAGCAATCTCAGCAGGCGATGGCTGTCCACCACGCCATCGGGTGCCAGCGCGGTGACGATCAGCCGGGCAAACGGCGCCACCGACAGCAGGCCGATCGCCAGCACCAGCAGTGCCAGTACCAGCGGTTCCGCCCGCCATCTGCCGCGCCTGGCGGCCAGGCTGCTACGCCATTCATTGCCCAGCACGCTCATCGTCAGCCACCAAACAGTTCGGTAAAGGTTTCGCGTACCGCAGCGTCATCGGCCACCGCTTTCGCCACGTCCGGCGTCAGCAGTTTGATCTGATCAATTGGCGCAAAACCTTCAGGAGCCGCCACGCGCGAATCGATCGGCCGGTTGCCCTGCTTCGCCACCAGCTGCTGACCCGCTTCCGACAGCATAAAGGTAACAAACGCTTTGGCGGCTGGCAGGTTATGCACTGACTTCATGATCGCCACCGGTTCGGTGACGTAGGAAACGCCCTCCTGCGGATAGACCAGATCGATCGGCGAGCCCTGTTTTCTGGCGCGGATAATATCGGCGTCGGTGATCACGCCATACTTATCCATGCCGCTGGCGACCGCCTTCAGCGCCGGTCCGTTGCCGCCCTGCGGCGCGATGCCGATGGCGGCCAGCTGCTGATAGAATTCCCAGCCAATGGACGGCGTGTTGATGTCAGTGTGCAGCTTGTACAGCGCCGCGCCGGAGTAGAGTGGACTCGGCACCGCAATCTGGCCTTTGTTTTCCGCCACTGCCAGCGCTTTCCAGCTCGTGACCGGTTTGGCGCGCTGGGTGTTATAAGCGATTACCGTGGCGATAATCTTGGTGCCGAAGAAGGTTTTATCCGCATCGTAATAGGCGGGATTAAGCTGGCTGACCGGCGCATCCTGCCAGGCATAAAGCTGGCCCTCTTTCTTGAGCGCGCCAAGATTGATCGCGTCGGCCACCAGCAGCACATCAGGTTTGACCTGGCCGCTCATCATCTCGGTGTGCAACACGTTCATCAGCTGGGTGGTGCCGTTGCGGGTCCACTCCACCTCCACTGTCGGGTAAGCGGCCTTAAACGCGTCGATGGTCTGTTGCGCAATTTCAGGTGCCTGAGAGGTGTAGATCACCAGCTTGCCGCCGGGCGCGTCCGCCGCCAGCGAAAGAGAGGAGGCCGTGAGGCCCGATAACAACAACAGCGCGTGAAACGAGGTGCGAAAAGCCCTTTTCATGGTGTCTGAAACCCTTTATGCAGGAAGAATCCAGCCGTCATCGACGGCGACGCCGACGGTGTCATCCACCGCCAGTAATGCAGCATCGTTAAGCGTCAGCGACAGGCTGACATCCGGTTGATTGAGTGGGCGCAGATTGAGTTGATGATAGCCGCCGCGGAAGATAATCCGCTCGACGCGGGCGGCAAACTGACGTTCATCGCTATCCGCCAGGCGGAAACTGACGTTGTGGAAGCTGGCTTTGCCGTGCGGTAGCGGACGCTGCTGAGGCGAGCAGCGCAGCAATACCCGCAGCCCGCACAGCGTGGCGGTCGCCTTGCCTGGATCGAGCGGTTCAATATCGCTGACCGGCAGTACCCGTCCTTCATCAATAAAGGTGGCGACCATCTCGTTAGCCGGTTCGCGCCACAGGGTCTGCGGCGTGGCGAACTGCATCACTTTGCCGTGATCGAGCACCACGATGCGATCGGCTAAGGCCATCGCTTCGCGTTGATCGTGGGTGATATAGAGTAAGGTGGCGCCACTGTGACGATGGAAGCGGCGGAACTCCTCTTCCATGGTGGCGCGCAGGTGGACATCCAGATTGGCCAGCGGCTCATCCAGCAGCACCAGCGTAGGCCGCGCGACCAGGCAGCGGGCCAGTGCCACGCGCTGACGCTGGCCGCCAGAGAGATCGGCCGGCCGGCGAGCAGCGAAGCGCTCCAGCCCGACCAGCGTCAGCGCCTGAGTGGTGCGCAACTCGCGTTCGGCGCGTGCCACGCCGTTGACCTTCAGGCTGTAGGCGACGTTTTCCGCCACCGTCATGTGCGGCCATAAAGCGTAGTTCTGAAACACCACGCCGAGATTGCGCGCTTCCGGTGGCAGATGCAGTCCGTCAGCCGCGACCCGCCGCTCACCGATGCTGATTTCACCGCTGTCGAGGGTTTCAAAACCCGCCAGCAGCCGCAGCAGCGTGGTTTTGCCACAGCCCGACGGTCCCAGAACGGCAACAAACTCGCCCTGGTGAATCTGTAACGAAATCGCGTCCAGTACCGGCTGCGCCCCGAATGCTTTGTGCAGTCCGGTTAACGAAATTGCCGCCATCTCATTCTGCCCCTGCCGTTAACGTTGTGGGCAAAACGCTACGACAGTTTGATGACAGCCCGGTGACAGCCTGGCTTCAGAGTGGCGACAGCCGATCGGGCGGCTACGCCCTGGCAGGCACTCGCCGCCGTTTCTGGCTTATTGCTGTGCGGTCAGCGCGGCAATCGGCTGCCAGATATCGGTCATGGCACCCTCTTTGCCGGTAAACGGGTCCTGATGCGGCAGCGGAACGTTTTTGACCTGCGCCTGCGACGTTTTCAGCTTAGCGGGTTCGTCACGTAGCGTTTCCGGTGACATGCCCTGCGGATAAGCGCCGACGACCAGAAAATCTTCGCTGGCGCTGACCTGCCTGTGGCCGACGCCCGCCGGGATCAGTACCGCATCACCGGCGCGCAGCGTCACCATCCGGCCGCTGTCGCCGCCAAACAGCACTTCCGCCCAGCCCGCCGCCACACCCAGCAGTTCGTGGGTATTCGGGTGATAATGGGTATAGGGAAAGATCGGATAGCGCCAGGCTGGCGGCCAGCCGTGTTGTCCGAAGGTGGTTTCAAACCACGCAGCGATATCCTCTTCTTCATCCGGCGCCACGCGCGGCCAGATAATCAGGGGTAACGGGTTATTTGGCACGCCGCCCGACGGGCTGGCGAGCATCAGGTGCTGGGGATTGTCAGAAGCCCCGGCAGAGAAGGTGCCCGCGGCGAACGACATCAGCAACATCAGACTGGAGGATTGAACAGTCATACAGGTTCTCCGGTTTTTTTCTAAGTGTGGCAAAGCCCGGCCACAATGCAATGTGCGCCAGCCAGCACAATTAACATAATTAACTGATATTGCTAACTAAAGCCAAATGTGTCGTTAACAATGTTGCGACGCCATAGCGCAGCGGTTGAGGATGGTGGTTATCACTGCACGAAATTGTTGCAAAATGTCAGGCGGCGGGCGCAGTGATGAGGGCAACTGTTATATAAAAAGTGCACAAATCTGTTTCTGATATTCTTGACTGTTATCTGTTCTAATCGCTAACAGATGACAGTGAGGTAAAAAAATGGAAGCCATTAAACAAATCCTGATCGACGAGATCGCCACGCTCAACCGCGAAGAACGTCGCGACAATCGGCCGCGCTTTAGCCTCTCATTTCTGAAAAACCATCCCGGCCTGTGGGCGGTGATGTACCTGTGCTACGGTCTGTGCGTCGCGCTGATCTTCACGACTGAAATGCTCGGCTGGCCAGCCTTCTGGTTTGCCACCGCGTTCGTGCTGGTGATGAGCTTTTTAATGCTGCTGGATATCAACCCTAAATACCGTTTCGAAGATATTGATGCGCTCGATCTGCGCGTCTGCTACAACGGCGAATGGTATTACGTCCAGCCGGTTCCCGAGCAGGCGGTGTCACGTATCCTGTCGCTGCCGGAGACGCCAGAGCGGGTTAAAAGCGGTATCCAGCGCCTGCTGACGCAAAAAGGCGAAGTCGATTTTTATGATGTCTACTACCTGACCTGGGGACATCAGGAAGCGGCGCGCGTCTGACCCTGCGCCATCAGCTTACCCAGCGTTTCAATTGCCGCCTCGGCCCGCGTATCCCACGGCCAGGCGGTATTGAGTCGAAAGCAGTGACTGAACTGCTCCCCCGCCGAAAATAACTGCCCCGGTGCAATACTGATCCCCTGCGCCAGCGCCTGCTGATACAACTGCGTGGTGTTGATGTTGTCTGGCAGCGTTACCCACAGGAAATAGCCACCGCGCGCTTCGCTCAGCGTCGCCTGCGGCGGCAGCACTTTCAGCAATGCCTGACGCACCATCTGCTGGCGCTTCGCCAGAATCTGTCGCAGCCGCTTCAGGTGGGTGTCGTAACGTCGGGTGGCGAGAAAATCGGCCAGCGCCAGCTGCATCGGCGCGCTGGTTGACAGGGTGCTCATCAGTTGCAGACGCTGAATACGCTGCGCATGCTGGCCGGCCGCTACCCAGCCAACGCGGAATCCGGCCACCAGCGACTTTGAGAACGAGCCACAGTGCAGCACGTGACCCTGCCGATCCCAGGCTTTAGCGGGCAGCGGTGGCGTGTCGCCTGACCAGAGTTCAGCATAAACATCATCTTCAATCATCGGCACCTGGTAACGCGCCAGCAGCGCCACCAGCTGCTGCTTACGCTCGGCTGATAAGGTGACGCCCAGCGGGTTGTGTAGCGTTGTCATCAGCCAGCACGCTTTGACCGGCCAGCGCTGCAGCGCCTCTTCCAGCTGCACCAGATCGATACCGTTCTGGGCATCAACCGGAATCGCCAGCGCCTTGAGCTTCAGCCGCTCAATCGCCTGTAATGCGCCATAAAAGCTCGGCTGCTCAATCACCACATAATCGCCCGGCTCGGTTAACGACTGCAGGCTGAGATTAAGCGCCTCCAGCGCGCCGCTGGTAATGACGATCTCATCCGGCGACAGGGTAATGCCCTGACGCGCATAGCGTTGCGCCAGCAGCTGCCGCAGAGTGGCATTGCCGGGCGGCAGATTGTGCAGCGCATCGGTTGGCGTCAGCTGATGGGAGACGTTTGCCAGCGAGCGCATCAACTGGCGTTGCGGAAACAGTGCGGGATCGGGAAAGGCGGAACCAAAGGGAACGATGGCCGGATCGCGGGTCGCCTGCAGCACATCAAACACAAAGTCGTTGATATCGACCTGCTCGCTGATGGTGACGCTGAGCGGTGCCGGTGCTAAGGCACGCGGCGCGACGTAGTAGCCAGACTGCGGCCGGGAGACGATCCAGCCCTGACTCTCCAGCAGCTCGTAGGCGTGCAGCACCGTCATCAGGCTAAGCCCCTGCTGCGCAACCTGCTGGCGCAACGAGGGTAAACGGGTGCCCGGCAACCAGATGCCTGCCTCTATCTGCTGCTGAATTTCATCCATCAATCGCTGGTATTTCGCCACGGGTCGCCTCTCCTTTTTCACCCGCGAGACTTTACCATGCACGACGGCTAATGACAGGCCGGGCTTGCCACTTATCTTGCCCGCAGGGGTCAGGCTGGCGCAACCTGTGCCGCTAACGGCGGTTCACCAGGCTTCAGCGCCGCGCTGATGTCCACTTTTTCATCGCCGACAAAATTAGCCAGTTCGTTGACCCGGTCAGGCGGGATCGGTTTACCCAGCAGATAGCCCTGTAGGGTGTTACAACCGAGGCTGGTCAGAAAAGCCTGCTGCTCAGGCGTTTCCACCCCTTCTGCCACCACTTTGAGCTGCAGCGACTGCGCCAGCGCCACTATCGCCGAGACGATGGTGGCATCTTCGCTGTGATGCTGCAGTTCATTGACGAATGCCCGATCGATCTTCAGCTCGCTGGCCGGTAAACGTTTCAGATAAAGCAGGCTGGAATAGCCGGTGCCAAAATCATCAATCGAGGCTTTCACGCCAAGCTTAGTCAGCTCGGTCAGGATACGAACGCTCTCATCTGGATCGCGCATAGCGGTGGTTTCGGTCACCTCCAGCGTCAGCAGCTCGGGTGGGATCTCATGCTGCGCCAGCGCCCGGGTGACGGTCTCCACCAGGTTGCTCTGTTCAAACTGCAGCGCCGAGAGATTCACCGCCACCGACCAGTGCGGATGGCCCTGCAGGTGCCACTGTCGCAGCTGGCGGCAGGCTTCGTTGATCACCCAGTTGCCGATGCCGACGATCATCCCGGTTTTCTCCGCCATCGGTAAAAACTGGTCCGGCGTCAGCAGACCGCGCTGCGGATGCTGCCAGCGCAGCAGCGCCTCAAAACCGAGGATCGGCCCGCGTGGCGCACAATATTTAGGTTGATAGAACAGGCGCAGCTCGTTGTTATCCAGCGCCTGCCAGAGATCGTTATTGAGCTGTAGCTGGCTCTGCGCCAGCAGGTTCATCGACGGCTGGAAAAAGGTGTAGCCGTTACGTCCGTTGTTTTTGGTGTGGTACATCGCTGCATCGGCGTTGAACATCAGTTCACGCTCATCCTCGCCGTCGCCCGGATAGACCGCAATCCCGATACTGAGCGACACCACCAGTTCATAACGCGAAATATCAAACGGACGATCGACCGCTTTCACCAGCTTATCGGCGACCGCAGCCGCATCATTAGGATCGTCAATCTCAATCAGCAGCACAAACTCATCGCCGCCCAGCCGCGCCAGCGTGTAGTAGCCGGTCATTTGCTGGCTCATCCGCTCGGTGACGCCAATCAGCAGATTGTCGCCAATATGGTGACCAAAGGCGTCGTTAACCGCCTTAAAGCCATCCAGATCCATGAACATCAGCGCAAACTGGGTCTGCTCCCGGTTCGCCTTGTTGATCGCCTGCTCCAGCCGGTCTTCCAGAAAAATGCGGTTCGGCAGGCGCGTCAGGTTATCGTGCAGCGCCAGTTGGGCCAGTTCACGGTTCGCCTCGGCCAGCGAACTGGCCAGAATCGAGGTGCGCGCCTGCATGCGGGCATCCAGCATCGACACCAGCAGCGTGATGCCGAGGATTGAGATGGTAACCACCGTGACCAGAATCGCCAGCCAGTTGCTGTTGACGCCGTGGGTGGTCGGGTGGCTGTGCAGCGGAAACTCTGCCGCCATCATGCCGGTGTAGTGCATGCCGGCGATAGCCGCGCCCATCACCACCGAGGCACCGATACGCAACAGCGTCACCCGGCCGGTCTGGCCTTCGCGCAGGTTAAAAGCCAGCCACAGCGCCGCGCCGGAAGCCGCCAGCGCGATGATCACCGACACGGCGATCCAGCGCCAGTTCCAGACGATACCCGGTGAGAACATCAACGCAGCCATGCCGGTATAGTGCATGGCGACCACGCCGCTGCCGAGGATCAGCGCGCCACCCGCCAGCCGCCGTAACGGCAAATCGCCGTTGCACACCAGCCACAGCGCAAAGATGGAGGCGCAGACCGCGATGCCGGCTGAAAACGCGGTGAGTCCGGCGTTGTAGCTCATCACCATTTCCATGTTCATCGACAGCATGCCGATGAAATGCATCGCCCAGATGCCGATCCCCATGGCAAAACCGCCGCCGAACAGCCACACCAGCGCCACCTTGCCGGTTGAATGCACCACCCGTCCCGCCATATCTAACGCGGTAAACGAAGCCAGCATCGCAACAAGAATCGAAACGATGACGATAAAAGAGTCGTATGAGGTCACTAACATAGTGCATTCCCGAGAAAAGCCGTGCCAGCAGCTGGGTGGTGTGAGTAAGGATCAGGGATTGTCTTGTTGTTCAGGTTATCGGCAATATCTGCGGGATAATTAACCTGTCACGATACATGTTTCCAATGTGTTCAAGCGTTAAAACCTATCGTCAGACGCCGGTCAGCTGGGGCACCGGCGTCGGCAGGCTGAATTCGCCGACCCGATCGGCTGGCGTCGGCCTGCCCAGCAAATATCCCTGCAGCGCGTCAAAACCGAGGCCGGTCAGCAACCGCTGCTGTTCCTCCGTCTCGACCCCTTCTGCCACCATCCGCAGATTCAGGCTCTGAGCCAGCGTCAGCATCGCGGTCACTACCGTGGCATCCTCGCTGTCGGGTCGCAGACAGTTGATAAAGCTGCGGTCAATTTTCAGCTCACTGGCATCCAGATGTTTCAGATGCAGCAGGTTAGCGTAGCCGATACCAAAGTTATCGATCGCCACACTGACGCCAGCCTGCTGCAACTCACCAATACGCTGCTGGCTGAAGAGCGGATCGCGCATGGCGATGGCCTCGGTAATTTCCAGCATCAGCGCGCCCGCCGGCAGCTGATGGCGCGCCAGCGTTTGGCTGAGGGTCGTCAGCAGATCGCGCTGATGAAACTGTAAGGCTGACAGATTCACCGAGACGGTCCAGTCGCTGTGTCCCTGATTATGCCAGATCTTCAGCTGGCGACAGGCTTCATTAATCACCCAGTTACCGAGCGCAACAATCTGGCCGGTCTTTTCCGCCCGCGGCAAAAACAGGTCCGGCATCAGCAAGCCGCGCACCGGATGCTGCCAGCGCAGCAGCGCTTCAAAGCCCATCAGCAGGCGGCCGCTGGAGCGAAATTTAGGCTGATAGAACAGCCGCATCTCCTGGCGTTCGATCGCTTTCCACAGATCGTTCGCCAGCTCAAGCTGATGCTGGGTTGCGGCACTCATCGCCGGTTCAAACAGGCACCAGCCGTTACGCCCGTTATGTTTGGTGTGGTACATCGCCGAGTCGGCATTCAACAGCAGCTCCTGCCTGTTTCGGCCATGCAGCGGGAAGATAGCAATGCCGGCGCTGAGCGACACGTGCAGCGAGTAGCGATCAAGTTCAAAGGCGACATCAATCACCCGCACCAGCTGTTGCGCCAGCTGGCTGGCGGCGCTGATATCGTAACCCTCGGCCATCAGCACAAACTCGTCGCCGCCGAGGCGTACCAGCAGTATTGCCTCGCTGAGCTGATTGCGCAGCCGTTCCGCCACGGCAATCAGCAACCGATCGCCGACGTGATGTCCCCAGGTATCGTTGACCGCCTTGAAGCCGTCGAGATCCATGTACATCACCGCAAAGCGGCTGTCAGTCAGCGTGGCCTGCTTGATCGCCAGATCCAGCTGCTGCTCCAGCATCACCCGGTTGGGCAGCGCCGTCAGGTTGTCATGCATCGCCAGCTGGCGCAGCTCCTGATTGGCCCGGTTGAGCCTGGCGGTCAGCCGCGCGGCGCGCAGTTGTGCATCCAGCATGGAACTCAGCAGGGTGACGCCAAGAATGATGAGCGTAATAATGGTGACCCACACCGCCAGCCCCTGAGTGCTGACTCCGTTATGCTGCATTGCGCTGACGTGGCTGAACTCCGCCGCGGCCATGCCGACATAGTGCATCCCGGCGATGGCAATCCCCATCACCAGCGACGCCAGCCCGCGCATAATCAGCAGGTTGTATTCTCCCTGGCGCAGATGAAACGCCAGCCACAGCGCGACGCCTGACGCGACAAAGGCAATCAGCATCGACAGCGCCACCAGCGGCCGGTTCCACTCAGGCTGCGGCGAGATCAGCAACGCATACATGCCCAGGTAGTGCATCACCACCACGCCCGCGCCGAGGATCAGGCTGCCGCGCAGCAGACGACGCCGGGTCAGGTCGGCGCCACCGACCGTCTGACCAAACGCCAGCATCGACGCCAGAATCGCCACCAGCAGCGAGACAATAGTCAGCCGGACGTCGTAACGCAGGGTCATCGGCATCATCATCGCCAGCATGCCAATGAAGTGCATCGCCCAGACGCCAATGCCCATCGCGGTACCGCTCACCAGCAGCCAGAGCCGGGCGATCCAGCCACGGGAAACCGCCACCCGCCCCGCCGTGTCCAGCGCAGTGAAAGAGGCAATAAACGCGACGATTAGCGAAACGCAGACCAGAACGCTATCCCACGAGACCAGTAGCATGTGTAACTCCTCACCACCCGCCGGTGAACGGGCGCTGTGTAAAGCCTGAAAAAACACTCTGAAAACACCCGCGGGTGAAAGTTATTTAGCGCCAGGGTTGATGTTGTCCTGCCGTCCTGGCAACCCGCTATCTGTGCAGGGTGACTTTTATCGCTGGCCGCTGCTGAGCAGTAAAACGTTATTTTGTCTGATTGGTGCAAGAACATATCACCGAAGCAGAAAGGACGATAGAGGGGAAGAAAATTATGATTTTCGCTTTCCTGTCTCCCTGTAATGCCTTGCCGTTACTGGGTTATCGGCGCTTCAGGCAATTTGATTAATGAAAAATAGCCGGGCGTAATTAGCGTGACGCTTTAACTGTTCTATAGTAAATAAAACTGATATAAATCATTTAGCTTAAGTCCAGGATATTTCTCAGGACTCCGGCATTACTTACATCGTTGTGATTATTTTCTCTATTTTTGGGTTGAACCGTTAAATTAACACCGGGTGAAAAAGCACTGACTCTGGATAATCGGTAAGGAATGATTATGAAATTCAAGCTTTTTCTTTTGGCCGCTGCGGGCATCTCCACAGCACTTCCGTCATTAACGCTGGCGGCGACCACCTCGGGAACCATCAACGCGACGCTGACGCTGACCACCGGTTGTCTGGTCAACGGTCAGTCAGCCACCGCCGGGGTTAATTTCGGTACCTTAAACTTCGGTAGCAGTGCGGCAACCTTCGATACCCTCAACGCCACGCTGGTCGGCGCGGCGGGTAACGGTATTTTTGTCCGTTGTACCACCGGTCAGGACTATAACGTGGTGGTCACCAGCAGTAATACTGCGCCCGCCACCGTCTATGGTACGGCCTCCACTTCACCGCGCTATCTGGTTCTGGGCTCAGATAACGCTCAGGGAATCGCCTATACGCTGTATAGCGATGCCTCATTTACCACGGCGATTGCCAATAACACGCCGATTGCGGCCAGCGGCACTACCGATCCGACCTTAGGCACTAACTATGCCATTTACGGTCGGGTCATCGGCGGCGGTTTCAATCCGCTGATCCCGGCTGGCACCTACACCGATACCATCAACGTCGCCGTGAACTATTAACTGCATTCACGGGTGAATGTGGGTGGCTGTCACGCGGTCCTGCCTGACAATTGCACGCGGTCTGTCCCTGCTGATATGGAGTGTTAGCGCCTGGAGTCTGCCGACCAGCACTTTCCAGGTAACCGCTTCGATTGTGGCAGGCTGCGTGATATCCGGTACCAATACCGGCGTTTTTGGCACGCTCAATTTTGGCTCCCAGTCGGGAGTGTCAACCAGCGTTGTCAGCGCCAGCTATGTGCAAAGCACTACCCTCAACCTCGCCTGCACGCCGGGCACCACGCTGAGCATGAGCATTAACCAGGGCAACAATTACACCACGACGCGCAACCTGAAACTGCCGAACTTCAGCAATTCCGTTCCCTATACGCTCTACAGCAACGCCAGCCGCACCACGGTCATTCCGGTGAATCAGGCGGTGCCGCTGAGCTACAGCAATGCCAATAACATTACGCTGCCGATTTATGGCCAGCTAAAACTGCCGGGTACCGCGCGCGCCGGCGTCTATACCGACACCCTGACCGTCACCCTGAGCTGGTGAGGCGAGATTAACAACAAGGAAACGACGATGAAGTCACTGCGCGCCCTGCTATTACTGATCGGCACCACATTGCTGCCGCCGGCCTTTGCCGCCAACTCGGTGATGATCTGGCCGATCGATCCGGCCATCAACCCGACGGAGAAGGCTAGCGAGCTGTGGCTGGAGAATCGCGGCAACACCACCACCATGATGCAGGTTCGGGTCTTCAGCTGGCAGCAGGTCAATGGCCAGGAGCAGTACCAGACGCAGCAGCAGGTGGTTGCCAGTCCACCGATGGTACGGATGGAGCCCGGCCAAAAGCAGTTAGTCCGGCTGATCAAGCAGACCCCACCGGCTGCCGGTCATGAACTGGCCTATCGGGTGGTGCTGGATGAGATCCCGACGCCACGCCAGCCGGGTGAAAACCAGGCCGGCCTTACCTTCCAGATGCGCTATTCGGTGCCGCTGTTTGTCTATGGCGACGGCCTGAACACCGACAGCGCCCGCCCCGATCTCAGCTGGCAGACGCTCAGCGAAGGCGGCAAACGCTGGTTACAGCTAACCAACCGCGGCAACAGGCATGCCCGCCTCAGTAACGTCACCGTCGGTGGCCGCAAGCTGGGCGAAGGCTTATACGGTTACGTGCTGGCTAACAGCACCTATCGCTGGCCGCTGAACGCGGCGGTAAGCGGTGAACTGGTGGCAGAGGTGAATAAGAATTCGTGGCGCAGCGCTGCCCTAAAGTAAGCGCCAGATGAAACCTTTTCCCCTCCATCGCTGTACGCTGGCGGTTGCCAGCGTCTTCTGCTGTCTGACGCCGGGCACCACGCTGGCGGAGACCTACTCATCCCTGCCGCCGCCGCCCAGTCTGCAAAACCAGGGAAACGGTCAGCAATATATGCTGGAGCTGGTGGTTAACCAGCAGGCGCGCGGTGACATCGTGACGGTCGAGCAGCGTGACGGCCACTTCTGGCTGCGCAGTGGCGACCTGCAGCGCGCCGGTCTGCCGTTGGATAAGCTGGGCCAGCAGCCACAAATCGACGTCAGCGCGCTGCCGCAGGTCAAAGTAGAGTATGACGATGCGCGGCAGCGCCTGCTGCTCACCGTACCGCCGGGCTGGCTGCCGGGTCAGGTGATTGGCGAGGCGCAAAACGGACCGCGCTACCCCGGACGCACCAGCAATGGAGCGCTGATCAATTATGACCTCTACGCCAGCCGGACCGATAACAGCGGCACCCGCCTTTCCGCCTGGAACGAGCTGCGGCTGTTTGGCGCGGCCGGACAGTTCTCCAGCAACGGCGTCTGGCAGCAGCAGCTGGAGGGCAGCAACAGCTATCAGGATGACGGCTATATCCGCTACGACAGTTGGTGGAGCAATGAAAACGAAAATGCGGCGATCAGCTGGCAGGTCGGCGACCTGGTGACCGACTCACTGGCCTGGAGTAACAGCGTGCGGCTGGGCGGCGTCCGGATTGGCCGTGACTTTGGTGTCCGTCCCGATCTGGTGACCTATCCGCTGCCCGCCTTTTCCGGCCAGGCCGCTGTGCCCTCGACCGTCGATCTGTTTATTAACGGCTATCGCTCCAGCCAGGCGAATGTGCAGCCGGGGCCGTGGTCACTGACCAACGTACCGTTCGTGAATGGCGCAGGTGATGCGGTGATCACCACCACCGATGCGGTTGGCCGGCGCATCACCACCACCCTGCCATTCTACGTTTCCAGCAGCCTGCTGAAGTCGGGACTGTCCGACTACGCGTTTTCAGCCGGGGCGATCCGTCAGAACTACGGGATAAAGAATTTTGATTATGGCGCGGCGGCGGCCAGCGGGTCTTATCGTTACGGTATGACCGACTGGCTGACGCTGGAGAGCCACGCTGAAGGAAGCGACAGTCTGGCAATGGGCGGCGTCGGCGGCCTGCTGCGCGTCGGCAGCTGGGGCGTGGTGAATGGCGCGGTGGCGCAAAGCCAGCTCGACGGCCAGACCGGCACGCAGTACAGCTGGGGTTATCAGTACAACAACCGCTGGTTTAACCTCGGTACCCAGCAAACACAGCGCAGCCGCGACTTTGGCAATCTGGCGCTGGTCGGCAGCCGCGCCGGCACCGACGCCGGCAGCAGCTATGCGCTGTCGCGCCGCAGCGCCCAGTACAGCGCCAGCGTGTCGCTCAACCGCTTCGGCAGCGTCGGCGCGGCCTATATCGACATCACCGGTGGCCGCGGCGATCGCACCCGGTTATGGAACCTCTCGTGGAGTAAAAATCTGTGGGGTAACAGCAGCCTCTATGTTTCAGCCAGCCGCGATCAGCAGGAAAAAAGCTGGACCGGTGCTATTTCGCTGGTGATCCCATTCGGCGAACAGGGCAGTGCCGCCATCAGCACCGAACGCGACCAGCTGGGGCGCGATAATCAGCGGCTCTATGTCTCGCGCGCTATGCCCAGCGACGGCGGCATCGCCTGGGACGCCTCGTGGGCCAATCAGAGCGGCGACAGCGGGGATTATCGTCAGGGCAGTCTGCGCTATCGCAACAACCAGATCGATACCTCGGCGGGCTTTTATGGCGATGATGACAATACCACCCAGTGGGCTGA
The DNA here is from genome assembly GCF_050432985.1 of Pantoea sp. AN62. Taxonomy (NCBI): domain Bacteria; kingdom Pseudomonadati; phylum Pseudomonadota; class Gammaproteobacteria; order Enterobacterales; family Erwiniaceae; genus Pantoea; species Pantoea sp. AN62. Next base: position 41,306 of record NZ_JBNPYB010000022.1, read on the forward strand.
CCTCTCCGGCGCGCTGGTGTTGATGGACAACAGTCTGTTTATCGCCAATGAGATTAACGACGCCTTTGTGCTGGTCAAAACCAACTATCCCGACGTCACGGTCCGTTACGAGAACCAGTCGATGGGCCGCACCAATCAGCAGGGCTATCTGCTGGTGCCGTCGATCAGCAGCTACTATCCGGCCAAATATGATATCGATACCCTCGACCTACCCGCGGATATGACCACACCGCGGGTAGAGCAGCGTTTTGCCGTGAAACGTCAGAGCGGTTATCTGCTCAACTTCCCGGTGGAAAAACTGCGCTCCGCCAGCGTGATCCTGCACGATGCGCAGGGCCAGCCGTTGCCGGTGTCGAGCCTGGTGCAGCGCCCCAATCACGCCACCGAATATGTCGGCTGGGATGGCATTGTCTGGATGGAAGATCTGACCGCCAGCAATCCGATACAGGTCGTGACGCCGGATGGCCGCCACTGTGATACCGAACTGCAAATTGCCGGCGGTCAGCCGCAGGCGCTGAGAACCTATGGGCCATTGACCTGCGCGCTGCCGGCAGTGGCGGCTGGCAGCGCCGCCCATCCTGCTGATGCTTTTACTACCGGAAACTCACCATGATAAATCGTCTGCTATTCGCCGGCCTGTTGTTGCTGCTGCCGTCATTCGGCTACGCCGCCTGCGCCCTGCCCGCCTCTACGGCCAGCTTCGGCTCCGTCACCACCTTTGTCGCCAACAGCACCGTCAGCGCTGTCACTACCAACGCCAACGTCAACTGTGGCGCCGGTGCGGCGCTGTCGCTGCTGGGCAATAACCAGATCACCTTTCAGCTGACCGGTGCCACCAACAGTAACGGCACCCGCGGCATCCTCAAGCGCAGCGGCGATACCGGCAGCGACAATGTACCGGTCCGGCTCTGTACCGACAGCGCCTGCGCTACTGAGCTGACGGTCGGTGGCACCCCGTTTGTCTATGGTTCGCAAACCCTGATCAACCTGGCTGGCCTGCTCGGCAGCCTGAACTTCACGATTCCGATCTATCTGCGCACCGTGCCCGGTCAGGTGGTCGCGGCGGGCACATATCAGGTGACGCTGAATATGGCTGTCACTTACCGCATCTGTACCAGTATTGGCATCGGTAGCCTCTGCTTAAGCGAACAGACCGGCAGCGGGGTGATTCCGATTACCGTCACGGCGATCCTGACTAATGACTGCACCACCATTACCGCGCCGAATATCAGCTTTGGCAGTGCGCCGCTGGTCGGCAGCTTCTCCAGCGTGTCACAGACCATTAACGTACTGTGCAGCAAAGGCAGCACCTATACCGTCGGCCTGAGCAACGGCAGCTATCCGGTCGGCAGCGTCAGGAACATGGCGAGTGGCGCGAATCGTCTGAGCTATGAGATCTATCAGGGGACCACCAGCAACCGCTGGGGACCAGGCGGGACTGAGCGCTGGAGCAGCACCACCTCGTCGGCGGTTTCGGCAGATGGACTGACGCGCGGCTTTAACTACACCGCGCGGGTCCTGACCAGCCAGAACACGCCGCCAGCCGGAAACTACAGCGACAGCGTGGTGGTGGATTTGTCATTTTAGAGCGAGGCGCTGACCGGTGCACCGCTGTGGCGCGCCTGATACTGCTTCACCATCCGGCCAATCAGCAGCGTGCCGATTAAGCCACAGACGGCGGCGAAGGTCAGCCAGACACCCGGCATCGCTTTGTCGCCGGTGGCGTGGATCAGGTAGCTGGAAATCGCCGGGGTAAAGCCGCCAAACAGCGCAGTCGCCAGGCTGTAAGCCATAGAGAAACCGGCAGCGCGCACCTCGGCGGGCATGATTTCCGCCAGATACACCACCATCGCTCCGTTATAGCTGGCATAGAGAAACGACAGCCACAATTCCGCTTCCAGCAGGTGAGCGAAGCTGGCCGATCCCACCAGCCAGTGCAGCACCGGCCAGGTGGTGGCAATCATCAGCAGGGTAAAGACGATCAGTAGCGGGCGACGGCCGATGCGGTCTGACAGCGATCCCATCAGCGGCAGCCAGATCAGGTTAGAGATGCCGACGCACAGCGTCACCAGGAACGCCTGCTTATCACTCATCATCAGCACCGTTTTGCCGAAGGTCGGCGTAAACGCGGTGATCATGTAGAACATCACGGTGGTGGTGACTACCATCAGCATCCCCGCCAGCACCAGCGCCCAGTTACTGGCCACCGAACGCATAATCTCGGTCATCCGCGGATGGTGTTTACGCTTGCTGAACGCTTCGGTCTCTTCCAGCATCCGGCGGATATAGAACAGGAACGGCACGATCAGGCAGCCGACCACAAACGGAATGCGCCAGCCCCACTCGGTGACCGCCTCTTTCGCCAGCAGATGATTCAGCGCCAGGCCGAGCAACGCGGCAAAAATGACCGCAATCTGCTGACTGCCGGATTGCCAGCTGACAAAGAACCCTTTGCGTCCTTCTGGCGCCACTTCCGCCAGATAGACCGAGACGCCGCCCAGCTCAACGCCTGCCGAGAAGCCCTGCAGTAAGCGGCCGAGCAGGATCAGTATCGGTGCCGCTGCGCCCAGCGTGGCGTAGCCAGGCACCAGCGCAATCGTCAGCGTACCGATCGCCATCAGACCCAGCGTCAGCAGCAGACCTTTGCGGCGGCCATGATGGTCAATGTACGCCCCCAGAATGATCGCCCCGAGCGGACGCATCAGGAAGCCGGCACCAAAGGTCATTAGCGTTAACATCAGTGAGGCGAACGGGTCGTCGCCCGGGAAAAAGGTTTTGGCAATGGCGGTGGCGTAATAACCAAACACCATAAAGTCGTACATTTCGAGAAAGTTACCGCTGGTAACGTTGAAGATGGTTCTGGCCGCGCTTTTGGGCGACTTTTGTAAAGACGGGGTGTGACTCATAACGGCTTCCTGAAGGTTTTTAGCCGTTTTAGCCTGCCTGATGCGGCAATAATGTGAGCTGGCTCACCATTGCACTTGACAAAACTGTGTTGAGTGGTAACAAATAATTAACATGACTGTTTCACCAGCATAACCGATCGGTGTAACAGCCGGTTCGCCTGATTTCGTCTGGTCTGGCTGAGGCAATAAAAAAGGCGGCTGAATCAGCCGCCTTCTCTTTGTGCCGGTTAACCCGCTATTTCTTCACGGTTTCCATGCCCATCAGACCAATTTTCAGATAGCCTGCGGTACGCAGTTGATCCATCACGCTCATCAGCGTTTCGTAATCCACCGACTTGTCCGCCTGGAAGAAAATGGTGGTCTCTTTGTTGCCGCCGGTCTGACCGGTCAGCACGCTGACCAGCGATTCCGGCGTCACCTGATCGTTACCGACATAAAGCTGTTTATCGGCCTTGATCGACAGGTAAACCGGTTTTTCCGGACGCGGCTGCGGGGCGCTGGTGGAAGCAGGCAGATTAACGCGCACGTCGACAGTTGCCAGCGGCGCCGCCACCATGAAGATGATCAGCAGAACCAACATCACGTCGATAAACGGCGTCACGTTGATCTCATGCATTTCGCCATCTGTTTCCAGGTCGTCGTTTAATCGCATGGCCATAACAGCTTACCCTAAGCGCAGTTTCTGGGTCGCCGCAGGACGCGGAACGTCAGTGGCGACGTTTCCCAGGTCAATATCACGGCTCTGCAACAGCAGCACCTGCGCCGCCACATCACCGAGCGAGGCTTTGTAGTTAGCGATCATGCGGGCAAAGACGTTATAGATCACCACCGCCGGAATTGCGGCCACCAGGCCAATTGCCGTTGCCAGCAGCGCTTCCGCGATACCCGGTGCAACGACAGCGAGATTGGTGGTCTGGGTTTTGGCGATGCCGATGAAGCTGTTCATGATGCCCCACACGGTGCCGAACAGACCGATAAACGGCGCGACCGATCCGATGGTCGCCAGGAAGCCGTTGCCCCGGCCGGCATGGCGGCTAAAGGCGGCAACGCGGCGCTCAAGGCGGAAGCTGGTACGATCTTTAATGCCGTTGGTGTCTTCAACGCCAGCGGAGAGTTCAAGTTCGTTCTGCGCGTCATTCAGCAGCACGCTGCTGTGACTGTGTGCGGTGAACTCCCGGGCAATGCGGGCGGCGTCATTCAGATTGCGGGCTTCACCCAGCGCCAGTTGCTCACGCTTCAGGCGACGTTTAGCGGCGCTCAGTTCGGCATATTTGCCAAAGAAGATCGCCCAGGTCACGACTGAGGCCAATAACAGGCCAATCATGACCACCTTTACCACGATATCGGCATGTTGATACATGCCCCAAACGGAGAGGTCCGTTTGCATCAAATCACTGGCTACCACGCTGCTTCTCCAACTTCATCTACAGGGATGCGAGACAAGCGCGAATAATAGCAAAATAACGGCGAATTGATAGTCGTTCTCATTAGTATTTACAAACTCTGGCACTCGCTGTGCCCTGCCACGCCGTCAATATCACCAGAGGTTGCAGGTTCGTTTCGAAAATGTGATGTTGCATGAAAATTTATTAAAACAACGTTTCAAAATGTGATCTCATTCAATCAGCATCGGCGCATTTCTCCGGCGGCAGTTTTCACTATGCTGGCTGCACGCGGCCCCTTGCTACACACGCCGGATTCCTGAGCGCCGCCCTTCTTCTGCTGGAGACAACATAATGAGAATGACCCAAACACGCCTGGCATGTGCCCTGGCGGCAATGATGGTGAGCGCCACCGCCTCGGCACAGGTGATTAAAGTGGCAGAAGTGCAGCCGGCTGGCTACCCCACCGTGGTGGCTTTGCAACACATGGGCGACAAACTGAAGCAGGCAACTGATGGACGGCTGGAGATGAAGCTTTATGCCGGCGGCGTGTTGGGCGATGAAGATCAGACCCTGCAGCAGGTGCAGCTGGGCGCAATCGATATGATCCGCGTATCGCTGGCACCGGTCACCAGCATTGCGCCGGAAACCAGCGTATTGACGCTGCCCTATGTTTTCCGCGACGTCGACCATATGCACAAAGTACTGGATGGCGAAATCGGCAAAGAGATTGCCGACAAATTCGATAAAGATCCCAACGCCCGGATGGTGTTTCTCGGCTGGACCGACGCCGGTGAACGCAACATGATCACCAAAAAACCGCTGGCGAAGCCCGAAGATCTGAAAGGCATGAAGATCCGGGTACAGAACAGCGCCATCTCCCTGGCCACGCTGAAAGCGATGGGTGCCAACCCGGTGGCGATGGGCGTCAGCGAAGTGTTCAGCGCCATGCAGACCGGCGTGGTTGACGGCACCGAGAATAACCCACCGACCTTTGTCGCCCATAACTATATGCCAGTCGCGAAGTACTACACCCTGAGCGGCCACTTCATTCAGCCAGAGATGATTCTGTTCTCGAAACGCGCCTGGGATCGTCTCAAGCCTGACGATCAGGCACTGCTGAAGAAACTCGGTAAAGAGGCGCAGGATGAAGAGCGTCAGCTGTGGGCAACCTATACCGAACAGTCGATCGCGAAGATGAAAGCCGGCGGCGTCACCTTCCAGCAAACTGACCGCGACTATTTCGTCAAAGCCACCCAGCCGGTGCGCGATCAGTTTGGCGGCAAATATCAGGATCTGATGACCCGGATCGCTGACGTGAAATAACCCTTCCCGCGCCACATTGCCGTGTGGCGTGCTTAATCAGGTATCAATTATGGCTGCTTATACGCGTCTGATGGATGGGCTCTATCTGCTGTGCATGCTGGTTGCCGCCGTGGCGCTGATGATCATGGTAACGGTGATCCCGATTGGGATTTTTGCCCACTACGTGATGAACGGGGCGCTCTCCTGGCCGGAACCGGTCGCCATTATCTGCATGATCATTTTTACCTTTATCGGCGCGCCGGTCGGCTTACGCGCCGGGACCCATATCTGCGTCTCAATGATGACCGATCGGCTGTCACCTGCCCTGCAGCGTCTGCTGCTGCGGGTCTGCGATCTGCTGATGATTATTACCTGCCTGGTAATCTTTCAGGCCAGCTACAGCCTGTGTGAAGCGATGTGGGTGCAGTCGCTGGCTTCGCTACCCGCCGTTACCTATGGCGAGATGTATCTGCCGATCCCGATTGGCGCGCTCTTTACCCTGCTGTTTGTTGTTGAGCGATTGCTGACCGGCGATCAAAGCCAGCGGCCGATTGTCACGCTGGGCGGCACCCACTAATCCGGAGCAGAAGATGGACGCATTGATTTTATTAGGCAGTTTGCTGGCGTTGCTGCTGGTGGGTTTTCCGGTGGCGTTTGCGGTCGGCCTGAGCGCCTTTATCGGCGCCTGGTGGATCGATCTGCCGCTGGAAGCGGTGGTGATTCAGATTACCAACGGCATTAACAAATTCTCGCTGTTGACCATTCCGTTCTTCATTCTCGCCGGGGCGATCATGGCTGAAGGCGGCATCGCCCGACGGCTGGTCAATTTCGCCTACATCTTTGTCGGCTTCATCCGCGGCGGCCTGTCGCTGGTGAATATCGTCGCCTCAACCTTCTTCGGCGCGATTTCCGGCTCATCGGTGGCCGATACCGCCTCGATCGGCTCGGTGATGATTCCGCAGATGGAAGAGAAAGGCTATCCGCGTGACTTCGCCGCCGCCGTTACCGCCAGCGGTTCGGTGCAGGCGGTATTAACCCCGCCCAGTCATAACTCAGTAATCTACTCGCTGGCCACCGGCGGGCTGGTCACCATCTCTTCGCTGTTTGTCGCCGGTATCTTACCTGGCCTGATGCTGGGTGGCTGTCTGATGATAATGTGCCTCGGTTTTGCCCGTAAACGCGGCTACCCGAAAGGCGAGCGGATCCCATTTCGTCAGGCGCTGAAGATCTTCTTTGATGCGTTCTGGGGCCTGTTCACCGTGGTGATCATTATGGGCGGGATTCTGTCCGGTATTTTCACCGCGTCGGAGTCTGCGGCGATTGCCTGTATCTGGGCCTTCTTCGTAACGATGTTTATCTATCGTGACTTTAAATGGAACCAGCTGCATATCCTGCTGTTCCGCACCATTAAAACCGTCACCATCGTGATGGTGCTGATCGCCTTCGCCGCCGGGTTTGGCGCGGTGATGACCTTTATGCAATTGCCGACCCTGATCACTGAAGCGTTTACCAGCCTGTCGGACAACAAGTATGTGATTCTGATGTGCATCAACATTCTGTTGCTGGTGGTCGGTACGCTGATGGATATGGCACCGCTGATTCTGATCCTCACGCCGGTGCTGCTGCCGGTCGCGACGACACTGGGCATCGATCCGGTTCACTTCGGCATGATCATGCTGACCAACCTCGGGATCGGCCTGATCACCCCGCCGGTTGGTACGGTACTGTTTGTCGCCAGTGCGGTCAGCAAGCAGAAAATCGAGCAGGTGGTCAGCGCGATGCTGCCGTTTTACGGCATGCTGTTTATTGTGCTGATGCTGATTACCTATATTCCGGCCATCTCCCTCTGGTTACCGCGCCTGATGGGCGTGATGTAGCGTCAACCAAATCGGGTCCGTTAGCGGGCCCGATTTTTATCCTGCGACGCACTCTGATAATCGCCATTGAGTCTCAACCCTGCTGGCCGTTTCGTGATAACGTGAAGGCTTAGGCAGAAGCGGCAAAGGCGACTCATGACCACCAAAAAAATTGATACCACACTCGTCAGTGCAGGACGCAGCAAGCGTTATACTCAGGGCTCGGTAAACAGCGTGATTCAGCGTGCCTCCTCGCTGGTTTTTGACACGGTTGCGGACAAAAAACGCGCCACCGCCGGTCGGGCAAAAGGCGAACTGTTTTATGGCCGCCGCGGCACCCTGACCCACTTTGCCCTGCAGGACGCCATGACCGAGCTGGAAGGCGGCGCGGGCTGTGTGCTCTACCCGTGCGGCGCGGCTGCGGTCGCTAACGCGATTCTGGCGTTTGTCAGCGCTGGCGATCACGTATTGATGAGCGGCGCGGTCTATGAGCCGACACAGGACTTCTGCCATAAAATTCTGCAAAAGATGCAGGTCTCGATCGGCTGGTTCGATCACTGCATTGGCAGCGAAATTGGTGCGCTGGTTCAGCCCAACACCCGGGTGGTGTTTCTGGAGTCGCCCGCCTCAATCACTATGGAAGTGCAGGATATTCCGGCCATCGTTGCGGCGGTTCGCGCCAAAGCACCCGACGCGATCATCATGATCGATAACACCTGGGCCGCCGGGATTCTGTTTAATGCCCTGGCACATGGAATCGATATCTCAATTCAGGCCGGCACCAAATATCTGATTGGGCACAGCGACGCGATGATCGGTACCGCCGTCGCCAATGCGCGCTGCATCGATCAGCTGCGTGAGAACTCCTATCTGATGGGCCAGATGGTTGATGCGGATACCGCCTATATGGCGAGCCGGGGTTTGCGCACGCTTGGCACCCGACTGCGTCAGCACGAAGAGAGCGCGCTTCAGGTGGCGGAGTGGCTGGCGGCGCGTCCTGAAGTCGAACGGGTTAACCATCCGGCGCTGGCGCAAAGTAAGGGCCACGCCTTCTGGCAGCGTGACTTCAACGGCAGCAGCGGGCTGTTCTCCTTTATCCTGAAACAGAAACTTAGCCCAGCGCAACTGGCGGAATATCTCGATCACTTCCATCATTTCAGCATGGCCTACTCGTGGGGCGGTTATGAATCGCTGATCCTGGCGAATCAGCCGGAGGAGCTGGCGGCGATTCGGCCGGCCGGTGGGGTCGATTTCACGGGCACGCTGGTACGACTGCATATTGGCCTTGAACATGTTGAGGATCTGCTCAACGACCTTGAGGCGGGTTTTGCGCGCCTGACGCGCTGAGTAAGCTAAACAGAAGATAAACGCGGTGGCCGCCGCCAGCAGAGATTGCCAGGCGGCGGCAAGATTATTGTTAAAATTTGTCCCGGACCGTTCAGGCGGCAGGCCGAAGGTGAAGCGCTGAGCTTCCGCAGAATAAGCAGGTTCAGCACTTTTCCGTCGCGGCAGCCTGACAGGCGGGTTTTCCTTGTGACGTGATGGAATAGCTAATGGGTGTTTTACACGAGATTGTCCACGCGCTCTGGCATCAGGATTTTGCCGCGCTGGCGAATCCGGATGTAGTGTGGGTGGTGTACGGCGTAATGTTCCTGACGCTGTTTCTGGAAAACGGACTGTTGCCGGCCTCTTTTCTGCCGGGCGACAGTCTGCTGCTGCTGGCGGGTGCCATGGTCGCCAAAGGGGTGATGGATTTCATTCCGACGATGGTGATCCTTACCACCGCCGCCAGTCTCGGCTGCTGGCTGAGTTATCTGCAGGGGCGCTGGCTGGGCAATACCCGGCTGGTCAAAAGCTGGCTGATGCACCTGCCCGCGCAATACCATCAGCGCGCCTGGAATATGTTTAACCGCCATGGCCTGATGGCGCTGCTGGTGGGTCGTTTTCTCGCCTTCATCCGCACTATTCTGCCGACCATGGCTGGCATTGCGGGCTTACAGAATGGCCGCTTCCAGCTGTTTAACTGGCTGAGCGGCGTCTTATGGGTCGGCATCGTGGTGGCGTTTGGCTATGGCATCAGCCAGGTACCGTTCATCAAGCGTCATGAAGATCAGGTGATGGCGATTCTGATGGTGCTGCCGATGGTATTACTGTTTCTCGGCCTGTTCGGCAGCATTATCGTGATCTGGAAGAAACGTCGCCAGAAACAGGCCTGACGTTCCCTCTCTGGTGAGGACCCGCCGCCTGTCAGGCGGAAGGGTCCGCCACCGTCTGACGTACCCGACTCACTTCCTCGCCCGGCGTGACGCCAAAATAGCGCTTAAACTCGCGCGAAAACTGCGACGGGCTTTCATAGCCAACCCGCACCGCCGCCGCACTCGCTTTCAATCCATCATGCAGCATCAGCAGCCGCGCCTGATGCAGGCGGTAGCGTTTGAGATATTGCAGCGGGGAAGTCTGGGTCACTGCCTTAAAGTTGTGGTGAAACGCGGAGACGCTCATGTTCACCTCCGCCGCCAGCGCGTCGACGCTGAGATTATCGGCGAAGTGGTTTTCAATACGCCGCAGCGCACGGGCAATCTGACTGAACTGGGTCTGGCGACTCACCAGCGACAGCAGCGCGCCACCAATCGGGCCGGTCAGCACGTAATAGATTATCTCACGCACAATATGCGGCCCCAGTACCCGGGCATCGCGCGGCTGCGTCATCACATCCAGCAGGCGTTCCGCCGCACACAGCATCGGTTCGGTCAGCCACGCCGAGTGGATGCCGGAAGTCAGCGGCTGTGGCTGAAACTGTTCATCGTCACCAATCTCAATCAGCAGATCCTGCAGGCTGGCGGTATCGACATTCAGACACAAACCGGCGATCGGCACCTCCGGCGAGGCCCAGGTTTCACACTCAACCGGCAGCGGCACCGTGAGCATCAGGTACTTGCTGGCGTCGTACTGGAATACCGTACTGCCGAGATAGCCGGTTTTGCTGCCCTGAAACAGGATCACAATGCCGGGCTGATACATCATCGGCGTGCGCGGACGATACTGATTGGCATAAATCAGCGAAACATTACTGACCGGATAGAGGCGATCGCGGCCGTGGGTCATTAAGGTCACAACCTGCTGCGCCAGGCGGTGACACAGAGCATCATGTGCCATCCAGACTCCTTATCAGGACAAAAATTCAGTGTGCCGTGACACTGCCTGAACCGCCAGCAAATTGGAGAATCAGGCAAGAAGTTTGCCGGATCGGGCATGGCCATGCCGTCGCCCTCGTTCAGCCCGACAGGCAGGGTGTGAATTGTTGGCTAGACTTAAGCACAGTGAAATCTCACTGGTTAACTGCAACGGAAAGGAGCAACTATGGCAGACCAACCCATTATCAAACTGCACGATGGCAACATGATGCCGCAACTGGGACTGGGCGTGTGGCAGGCCAGTATTGAAGAAGCGCGTCAGGCGGTACTGAAAGCCTTACAGGTCGGCTATCGCTCGATTGATACCGCCGCCGCATATAAGAATGAGGAAGCGATTGGTCAGGCGCTGCAGGAAACCGACGTGCCGCGCGACGAGATTTTCGTCACCACCAAGCTGTGGAATGACGATCAGCAGAACGTTCAGCAGGCGATGGAAACCAGCCTGCAGAAACTGCAGCTGGAGCAGGTTGACCTCTATCTGATGCACTGGCCATGCCCGGAAAAGGATCACTACGTTGACGCCTGGAAGAAGATGATTGAGCTGCAGCAGCAGGGGCTGACCAAAAGTATTGGCGTCTGTAACTTCCATGAATCCCACCTTAAGCGGCTGCTGGATGAAACCGGCGTGACGCCGGTGGTTAACCAGATTGAGCTGCATCCGATGCTGCAGCAGCGCACGCTGCATGCCTGGAATGCGATGCACCAGATTCAGACCGAATCCTGGAGCCCGCTGGCACAGGGCGGTAAAGGCGTGTTTGATCAGGAGGTGATTAAATCGCTGGCCAAGAAATATGGCAAAACCCCGGCGCAGATCGTCATTCGCTGGCATCTGGATAGCGGCCTGGTGGTGATTCCGAAGTCAGTGACGCCGGCGCGTATCGAAGAGAACTTTAAGGTGTTTGATTTCCGGCTGGATAAGCATGAAGTCAGCGACATCACTAAGCTGGATAGCGGCAACCGTCTGGGGCCGGATCCGGAAACCTTTAACGGCTAAGCGGTAATACCGTTTACGGCGCGGCGTGACGCGGTTCATTGCTGTTGTCGCACTAAAAAAAAGGGCAACGTCACGTTGCCCTTTTTCGTTACGCCGTACGGCTTACTGCGTCGGCTGCACCACCAGTTGACCGGCAGTTCCGCGGTCGGCCAGTTCCAGCGTCTGGCTGTAATAGACAAACGGGAAATGGTCTGACGAACTCTGCGGGAAGCTGACCATCAGTTCCACATCACCGTCGACCCACACCGTATCTTTCCAGCCACGATCCTCGCCCATCGGCTGTGCGCCATTGACGCTCTTAATCAGGAACATCACGCCCTGAATATGCAGCGCCTGGGGCCGATCGGCATGCACGATCCAGCGCTCAAAGGTGCCCTGCTGCGCGGTGGTATCAATACGGTTCATATCCCAGATCGCCCCGTTGATGCCCGGCATACTGTCGCCGATGCGGAATTCACGCGTGCGTACCGCCACCCCATCCAGAATCTGATCGGCCAGCAGCCGCATCGGCAGATTATCGGTGACCAGCGGCAGCAGGCCGGTGGGTCGTAAGGTCAGGATCAGGGTGGAGGTCAGGATGGAGGATGGCTCAAAGAAGCCGCGCAGCCGATCCATAATGCCCGCCGCGGTACCCGCAGTAATCGACACTTCATCGCCCTGCGACATATCGATCAGCACTTCGCGTCGTTCGCCCGGCGCCAGTGACAGACGCTGCACCGCAACCGGCGCAGGCAGATAGCCCTGATCGCTGGCTATCACCATAAACGGCCGGTTATCGCTCAGCACCATCTCATAACGTCGCGCATTTGAGGCGTTCAGCAGACGCAGACGCACCCAGCCACGCGAGACCTCAACAAACGGGTTACGCACGCCATTGACCAGCAGCGTATCACCGAGAAAGCCGCCATCCTGCGGTGGATCGTAAACCGGGGTAGCGAAGTTATCGAGCCGCTTGTCCTGAATGATGATCGGGAAGTCATCGACGCCGTAATGTTTTGGCAGCGGCAACTGCTTGCTGACCTCATCTTCAATCAGCCACATGCCCGCCAGCCCGTTGTAGATATGCGGCGCCATGCGGTTTGGCGTATTGGCGTGATACCAGCAGGTCGAGGCGGCCTGACGAATCGGCAGGACCGGCGCCCAGTCGACGCCGGCTGACATCATGCGCGGTGCGCCGCCCATCAGCGCGCCCGGTAACTGCAGGCCGCTGACGGTCATTGAAACCGGCTCATTGAGGCGATTGCTGTAGATCAGCTTCACATCGTCGCCGCTGTAGACGCGCACCGTCGGGCCGAGATAGAGGCCATTGATGCCCCACACCGGCACTTTGTTGTTGTCGCCATTGAATGACCAGTGGCTGCGCTGCATGGTCAAAAACAGCGGCTGACCGCGACGGGATTCCAGCAAGGGCGGAATCGGAAGTGGCGTATCACCATTGGCGGCGGACGCGGCACGGGCCGTATGAGGCATAACACCGGCGCTAAGCGCCACTCCAGCAGAAAGCTGGATAAACTGACGTCTGCTGAAAGACATAAAACTTCTGACCTTTTACGCGTGGCGCTGACGCGCCAACCCTGTTTTTATTGCTGTTATGTGCTGTGCTGCGTTCACGGCGAGCGGTTAATCACCGCTCGCCGGACGGCATCCCTGCAGGCGAATTCGGCGAAGCGATCGCCGGTCAGATTTTACCGTTTTTTTCGCGTTCTTCGACTTCGGCGTTGAGCTCTTCCAGCTTCGCCGCCATCATTTCACGGCAATGGGTTGCCAGCTTACGCACCGAGGAGGACTCGAATTGTTTAACGTCAACCGGTGGCAGCATCTCAACGATGACCAGCCCATTGTTCCAGCGGTTCAGTTTGATCTTACCGTGGGTATTGGACACCACAATCGGGATGATCGGAACGCCAGCCGCAACCGCAGCATGGAACGCACCGGTTTTAAACGGCAGTAAACCGCGGCCGCGACTGCGGGTGCCTTCCGGAAACATCCAGAACGAGATGCGCTTACGGTTAAACTGATCGACCAGCTGGCCAATCGTGCCGTGCGCTTTAGCCCGGTTATCCCGGTCGATCAGCAGATTGCCGGTCAGCCAGTAGAGCAGACCAAAAAACGGTACCCACAACAGGCTCTTTTTGCCGACCGTCACCGTGGTTGGCTGCACGATTTTGGCGGCGGTCACCATGTCATAGTTGTTCTGGTGGTTAGCGATATAGATCGCATTGCCGTAGTTGTCAGCGCCTTCCGGACGGCGCAGTTCTACTTTAAGGCCTAATACCGTCGACAATTTACCGAACAGACGACCAAAAGTGGCGACGTGGCGCGGATTGCGCGGTGAAAAAAGACACCAGATACAGCCAAACACAGAGACTAATATCGAATAAATTACCACGATAATGGTACGCAGTATCAGTAACATAGTTCCCTCATTGAGCCACGGCTGACACAGCGTCAGCCGGGTAGTTTACGCGTCGCTGTCCGGGCTGGCCGGACGCGCAGGGGCATCCAGTTCAACACGATCAATTTTTTGCAGGCCGCGCGGCAGCAGTGTGCCACGGCGTCCACGGTCGGCGCGGAATTTCTGCAGCTCTTCACTGCGCAGCAGCATCTTACGCTTGCCAACATGCAGGGTGATGGCGCTGCCTGGCGGCAGAATCATCAGCCACGCCAGTTTATCCTGACCGGCGGCAGCTTCAGCGGCGGGGATCGAGATAATCTTGTTGCCTTTGCCTTTCGACATTTGCGGCAGTTCGCCTACCGGGAACATCAGCATCCGTCCCGCCTGCGTAATCGCCAGCAGCATGTCATCTTCATGATGCACCGCCATCGGCGTCATCACATGGGCGTTTTCCGGCAGCGTCAGCAGCGCTTTACCGGCGCGGTTACGGGAGACCAGATCGGCAAAGGTGCAGATAAAGCCATAGCCCGCATCAGAGGCCATCAGTAATCGCTGTTCATCCGGCTCCATCAGCACCTGCTCAACCACCGCACCCGGCGGCGGCGTCAGCTTACCGGTCAGCGGCTCGCCCTGCCCGCGTGCCGACGGCAGCGAGGTCGGATCCAGCGTGTAGCTGCGGCCGGTGGAGTCGATAAAGGCCACCGGCTGGTTGCTCTTACCGCGTGCGGCCGCCAGATAACTGTCGCCCGCTTTATAGCTCAGCCCGGCAGGATCGATATCATGCCCTTTGGCGCTGCGTACCCAGCCCATCTGCGACAGCACAATGGTCACCGGCTCAGACGGAATCAGCTCGGTTTCGCTCAGCGCTTTCGCTTCTTCACGTTCGCGCAGCGGAGAACGGCGCTCGTCACCATAGCTGGCGCTGTCGGCCTGTAACTCTTTCTTCAGCAGGGTGTTCATCTTGCGTTCAGAAGCCAGCGTTGCCTGCAGCTGATCGCGTTCTTTCTCCAGCTCGGCCTGCTCAGCGCGGATCTTCACCTCTTCCAGCTTCGCCAGGTGGCGTAACTTCAGTTCGAGGATCGATTCGGCCTGGGTTTCACTCAGCTCAAAACGTGACATCAGTACCGGCTTCGGCTCATCTTCGGTACGGATGATGTGGATCACTTCATCAATATTGAGGAAGGCCACCAGCAAACCGTCGAGGATATGCAGACGACGCAGCACGCGGTCGAGCCGGTGATTAAGGCGACGTTTTACCGTATCACGGCGGAACACCAGCCATTCCGACAGGATTTCGTGCAGGTTTTTAACCGCCGGACGGTTGTCCAGGCCAATCATGTTGAGGTTAACCCGGTAGCTTTTTTCCAGATCGGTGGTGGCGAACAGGTGGTTCATCACCTGATCCAGATCGACCCGGTTAGAGCGTGGCACGATCACCAGACGGGTCGGATTCTCATGATCCGATTCGTCACGCAGATCCTCGACCATCGGCAACTTTTTGTTGCGCATCTGGTTGGCGATCTGTTCCAGAACCCGCGCACCTGACACCTGATGCGGCAGCGCGGTGATCACCACTTCGCCCTCTTCCTTCTTCCATACCGCGCGCTGGCGAATAGAGCCACGCCCGTTCTGATAGATTTTGCGGATCTCGTCGCGTGGCGTAATGATCTCCGCCTCGGTCGGATAATCCGGGCCCTGCACGATATCCAGCAGCGCATCCAGCGTGGTTTTGGGATGGTCGATCAGGGTGATCGCCGCCTGCGCCACTTCACGCAGGTTATGCGGTGGAATATCGGTCGCCATACCGACCGCGATACCGGTGGTGCCGTTCAGCAGAATGTTCGGCAACCGCGCCGGCAGCATCTTCGGCTCCTGCAGGGTGCCATCAAAGTTCGGCTGGTAATCGACCGTTCCCTGACCCAACTCACCCAGCAGCAGTTCAGCATATTTTGACAGGCGTGATTCGGTGTAACGCATCGCGGCGAAGGACTTAGGATCGTCCGGTGCACCCCAGTTACCCTGTCCATCCACCAGCGGATAGCGATAAGAGAACGGCTGCGCCATTAATACCATCGCTTCATAGCAGGCGCTGTCGCCGTGCGGATGGTATTTACCCAGCACGTCACCCACGGTACGCGCCGATTTTTTAAATTTGGCGCTGGCGGTGAGGCCCAGTTCGGACATTGCGTAGATAATGCGTCGCTGTACCGGCTTTAACCCGTCACCAATGTAGGGCAACGCGCGGTCCATGATGACGTACATCGAATAGTTTAAGTACGCATTCTCAGTAAATGTGTGCAGGGCAAGACGCTCTGCACCATCCTGCGTCAGTTCACTCATTAATTTCTCATCCTCACATCGTGGCCCACAACGGCGGGACACCCGGCGGTGGTTTGGCGAGGATAGTACCTTATTCGCCGGTGTTAGTCACAGGGGAAGCGCGCGGTGACGGGCGGTCAGCTGGCGCTGATTACGCCGTCAGCAGCGCGAAGATCAGGCGGATTGCATTACGGCTGTGCACCTATCCACTGCCGGGCGATCTCACGGTACTCACCGGTGGCGGTGCTGAGGTGTAACCACTGATCGACATAGAGTTTCCAGCTGATGTCATCGCGCGGGATCATGTAGGCCTTTTCACCATATTGTAGCGGCCGATCGGCATTGATCGCACACAGCGTCGGGAAGCGCTGCTGCTGATAGCGCGCCTCAGAGGCATCGGTAATCATCACATCGGCGTGGTTATCGACCAGTTGCTGGAAGATGGTGACGTTATCGTGGAACAGGGTTAGCGAGGCCTGCGGCAGATGGCTGTGAATGAAGGCTTCGTTAGTGCCGCCCGCCGGCTCCACCAGACGGACCTGCGGGCGATTGAGCTGCTCCAGCGTCTGATAGCGGTCTTTATCGGCACAGCGCACCAGCGGGATTTTGCCGTCTACGCCCAGCGGCTGAGCGAACCAGGCGGTCTGCTGCCGCTTCAGGGTAACGGATACGCCACCCAGCGCGATATCACACTGCTTCGCCAGAAAATCGGGCATCAGGGTTTTCCAGCTGGTGGCAACCCATTCTACTTTCGCGCCCAGTGAGGCGGCCAGCGCCTTCGCCATGCTGATATCCAGCCCTTCATACTGGCCGTCGGGACGCAGAAAGCTGTAAGGCTTGTAGTCACCGGTGGTACAGACTTTCAGCACTTTACTGCTGAGAACACTATCCAGACGCGACTGTGCCTGAGCGGCACCGGTGGCCAGCAACAAAGCAAGGATGACGGTTTTTTTCATTATTGTGTTTTCTTTGGCAGGTTGGTTTACGTACTGAATGGTGCCATAAATCGGCGTATTGTTGCCGCTACAGCAAAAGTGTTGTGATCAGCCTCCCATTTCTCTGTCGCCGCTTCGCGCGTAAGCTGAGCGTCATACACAGAAAACGGAGCACATATTCGAATGAGTAAGATCTTAATTATCGACGGCGGCAAAACGTTTGCCCACTCGAAAGGCGAACTGAACCACACCCTGACCGACGTCGCCGCCAGCCAGCTGCGCGATATGGGCCACGAAGTCTCTGTCACCGTGGCGGACAGCGACTACGTGGTGGCTGACGAAGTACAAAAATATGTCGACAGCGATGTGGTCATTTATCAGATGCCAGGCTGGTGGATGGGTGAACCCTGGACCGTTAAGCGCTACATTGATGAAGTCTTTACCGAAGGTCACGGTTCGCTGTACGCCAGTGATGGTCGCACCCGCTCTGACGCCGCCAAAAAATATGGTTCCGGCGGTCTGCTGCAGGGCAAAAAATATATGCTGTCACTGACCTGGAACGCGCCGCTGCAGGCCTTTACCGATCCGGAGCAGTTCTTTGAAGGCGTCGGCGTGGATGGGCTTTACCTGCACTTCCATAAAGCCAACCAGTTCCTGGGTATGGAAGCCCTGCCGACCTTTATCTGTAATGACGTGATCAAGCAGCCTGACGTGCCGCGTGACATTGCGGCCTATCGTGCCCACCTGACGCGCGTTTTTGGCTAAGCCAGGCTGCCGTTAAGCTTCACTCCCCCGCGAAAGAGGAATCCGCGAATGTTAACAGTCGTTGCTGAAATTTGTGTAAAACCCGGCCGCCGTCAGGCGGTGCTTGAGGCCGTAAAAGCGCTGATCCCGACCGTGCTGCAGGAAGAGGGATGCCACCAGTATGATGCGCTGCTGGACCATCAGGCACAGGTGCCGTGGAAACAGAACTCGCCGGACTCCATTTTTATGCTGGAACAGTGGGAAACGCTGCGTCATCTGGAGCAGCATCAGCAGATGCCGCACATGGATGCGCATCGCGCCATCATTAAAGATGATGTGCTGGATGTGAAAATTCTGGTGCTGGAACCCAGCGCCTGATGATCGCTGAAGCCCTGCCCTCTGTTCTGTAACCGGGGCAGAGTCTGGTGATAAGCCTGAAGCAGGGTGCCTCTCGCAGCGATAAATTAGCTCAACGCGCAGGAAATAAGGTCAGAAGAGGAAGCGTCCCGCGCCGGAGACGGCGCGGGACGAACGTGCCATAGATGGTAGTTGTTGCGCCTTTCCGATCTGACCCTGTTCCCTGCGCATGCACCCTCCCACAGCCAATCCAGCCAGATATTGTCAGCATCCTCCAACCTCTGCCCCGTGGCAGGGGTTTTTTATTATGTCATCAAAGCTCACAGCAGCTGGCGACGGTCGATCTCGGTGCGAAGAAAATCGAGAAAGCAGCCAATACGTGAGGAGAGCGTGGTGTTGCGATAGTAGACCGCGTGAACCGGCAGCCGCAGTTCGCGGGTTTCATCGGGCAATACCGGTACCAGCCGTCCAGCGGCGCAATCTTCCCGGCTGACAAAGTCGGAGAGGCGCGCAATGCCCTGCCCGGCCAGCGCCAGTTGCCGGATGGTTTCACCACTGGAGGCGGAGAGCGTCGGCTTGATCCGCATAAACTCGCCGTCGGGCTGCCAGACCGGCCAGACGTTGTGATTATCAAGATGGCTGAAACCGATGATCTGATGCTGTTCAAGATCGGCGACGGTTTGCGGCGTGCCGGCTTTCGCCAGATAGGCCGGGCTGGCCATCAGACGAATGGCACTGCTGCCCAGCATCCGCGCCCGCAGCGTAGAATCGCGCAGTTCACCAATGCGAATGGCGACGTCGGTTTGCTGCTCCAGCAGATCGATCAGGATATCGTCGGTATTGAGTTCCAGCTGAATCAGCGGATATTGCGCGCGGAACGCATCCACCAGCGGCACAATCACGTGCAGCATAAACGGGGTCGCGGCATTGACCCGTAATCGCCCTGAAGGCATTTCACGACGCTGGGCAATCTGCTCTTCCGCCTGCTCTACCGACGCCAGAATCTGACGCGCATGCTCCAGAAACACCTGCCCTTCCTCTGTCAGTGCCAGCCGGCGGGTGGTGCGATGCAGCAGGGTAGTCTGCAGTTTGCTCTCCAGCCGGCTTAAGGCGCGACTGATGCCTGAACTGGTCTGCGCCAGCTGGTCGGCCGCGGCGGTAATCGATCCGCTATCCACCACGGCAACCCAGGCGCGTAACTCTTCCAGTGTAATTTTCACAATCGCTGCTGTCTCTGCTGTGTGGACCAGCCCGGGCGACTTATGGCCCGGCGGTCATTTTTGACGTGCGCAACCTGTAAAACAGGACGCTGGCGCGTCCTGTTTTTTATACTTCGATGTCGGCCATGTCGCCTTTTTCCTGCAACCAGTTTCGCCGGTCTTCGGAACGTTTTTTCGCCAGCAGCATGTCCATCATGCGTAACGTCTGGTCCACGTCTTCATCACTGATGGTCAGCTGCACCAGCCGACGGGTATTAGGATCAAGGGTGGTTTCGCGCAGCTGCAGCGGGTTCATCTCACCCAGCCCTTTAAAGCGCTGAACGTTAGGTTTGCCCTTTTTACGCTTCAGCTGCTCCAGCACGCCCTCTTTCTCATCTTCATCCAGCGCGTAGTAAACCTCTTTGCCCAGATCGATGCGGTAGAGCGGTGGCATCGCCACATAGACGTGGCCGCCTTTAACCAGCGAACGGAAATGCTTCACAAACAGCGCGCAGAGTAAGGTCGCGATATGCAGACCATCGGAGTCCGCATCCGCCAGAATGCAGACTTTGCCGTAGCGCAGCTGCGAAAGATCTTCGCTGTCGGGATCGATACCGATCGCCACGGAAATATCGTGCACTTCCTGCGAGGCCAGCACCTCATCCGAAGAGACTTCCCAGGTGTTAAGGATCTTGCCTTTCAACGGCATGATCGCCTGATATTCACGATCGCGCGCCTGCTTAGCCGATCCACCGGCTGAATCCCCTTCGACCAGGAACAGTTCGGTCTTATTCAGATCCTGCGCGGTACAGTCCGCCAGTTTGCCAGGCAACGCCGGGCCGCTGGTGAGCTTTTTACGCACCACTTTCTTCGCCGCACGCAGGCGACGCTGGGCGCTGGAGATTGCCAGTTCGGCCAGTTGCTCAGCCGCCTGTACGTTCTGGTTGAGCCACAGGCTGAAGGCATCTTTTACCACGCCCGACACAAAGGCCGCGCACTGACGTGAAGAGAGGCGCTCTTTGGTTTGTCCGGCAAACTGCGGATCCTGCATCTTCACTGACAGCACGTAGGCGCAGCGATCCCAGATATCTTCCGCAGAGAGTTTTACGCCGCGCGGCAGGATGTTGCGGTATTCACAGAATTCACGCATCGCATCCAGCAGGCCCTGACGCAGACCGTTAACGTGGGTACCGCCCTGCATGGTCGGGATCAGGTTAACGTAGCTTTCGGTGAGCAGTTCGCCGCCTTCCGGCAGCCATAACAGCGCCCAGTCGACCGCTTCAACGTCACCGGCAAAACTGCCGACGAACGGTTTTTCCGGCAGCGTTGGCAGCCCGTTAACCGCTTCGCACAGGTAGTCGGTCAGGCCATCTTCGTAGCACCAGCGCTGCTCGGTGTTATTCAGCTTGTCTTTAAAGACGATTTCGACGCCCGGACAGAGCACCGCTTTGGCTTTCAGCAGGTGCGACAGACGCGATACCGAGAAGCGCGGGCTGTCGAAGAAACTTTCATCAGGCCAGAAGTGTACGCGGGTACCGGTGTTGCGCTTCGCCACCGTGCCGGTGACCGTCAGTTCCTGCACTTTTTCGCCATTTTCAAAGGCGATGTCATACACTTCGCCATTACGGCGTACCGTGACTTCCACCCGTTTTGACAGGGCGTTCACCACCGAAATGCCGACGCCGTGCAGGCCGCCCGAGAACTGATAGTTTTTATTGGAGAACTTGCCGCCGGCGTGCAGGCGACAGAGGATCAGCTCCACCGCGGGCACGCCCTCTTCCGGATGAATATCCACCGGCATGCCGCGACCATCATCAATAACTTCCAGTGATTGATCGGCGTGCAGAATCACTTCAACCCGCTTCGCGTGGCCGCCCAGCGCCTCATCGACGCTGTTATCAATCACTTCCTGACCCAAATGGTTGGGCCGCGTCGTGTCGGTGTACATTCCCGGGCGACGGCGAACAGGCTCAAGGCCAGTCAGGACCTCAATGGCATCCGCGTTATAGTTTGATTGACTCATCGTAAATGTCTGATTAGAAGGGTGAAATGGGGTGCGATTTCCGCATTACTCAGGGATGATTCAGACCGAGAAAGTCCAGAATCTGCGGGAAATGGCGCTCGAATCCAGTAAATGTATGGTTTCCGCCCTCTTCAACCGTATGGCGGCACGCGCTGTAATAGTCGAGCGCCTGACGGTAATCGAGAACTTCATCGCCGGTTTGTTGCAGCAGCCAGAGTAAATCGGGCGCTTCCAGCGGTTCAATCTGCATTACTTTCAGATCGTAAATGTGGCGTGACTCTAACACATATTGCTGGCCGGTGTAGGGATTCTGATTGTCGCCGAGGTAATCCGCCAGCAACTCAAAAGGCCGTACCGCAGGATTGACCACCACGGCCGGCAGCATAAAACATTGCGACAGCCAGGTGGCGTAATACCCGCCGAGAGAAGAGCCAACCAGACCCAGAGTTTCGCCGCTGCGGCTCAGCACTAACTCTTCCAGCATCGCGGCGGCATCCGCCGGAAAGGTCGGCAGCTGCGGCACGATCATCTCGATCGCCGGATGCGTTACCTGTAGCCACTGACGGAACTGCGTCGCCTTGGCCGACTGGGGTGAGCTGTTGAAACCGTGCAGATAAAGCAGCGCCGCCATCGGTCAGTATCCTTCAGAGTCTAAATCGGGGCGGAAGATGTCGGTATCAAGACGGTTAACCTCGGTTTCAAGCTGGCCGTCCGGGTGCAGGGTAAACCAGCGCCAGCCCGGTGCCACGGTATCAATCGCGGGTAATGACTCCAACTTATTGATAGTGTTTTATGTTCAGATAATGCCCGATGACTTTGTCATGCAGCTCCACCGATTTTGAGAACGACAGCGAC
>NZ_JBNPYB010000023.1:0-61477 GCF_050432985.1 Pantoea sp. AN62
TTGGTCGGAAAAACGCTTCTTCATGGGGATGTCCTCATGTGGCTTATGAAGACATTACTAACATCGGGGTGTACTAATCAACGGGGAGCAGGTCATTCGCTCTATAGCAAGTACAGCACTTAATGAAGCAGATTTTAATTCAGATGTAATTGAAGCTGCCCTTGCACATATCGATAAAAACGAAGTGCGTAAAGCATACAATCGTTCAACCTACCTAAATAAACGGGTTGAACTTATGTCGTGCTGGGGAAGATTTGTGTATACAAATAAATTTAACGAGGATGTGGAATGAACAATTCATTATATATTTTGACTAAAAGTTCTGGGCAATTTTTGATGGAGTTCACCCCTCCTTCTAACGGAGACAATAGCCTCTACATTCATATAATAGCACCATTCTCTTCCTCGAATGGTGAGGAATACACACTTCAATTATTACATAAAAAAAGCACAGAGTTACAGGAAGCGTTGCAAAACCAATATTCAACCCTTTTAAAAACCCACCCCGAAATAAATAAAATAATTTCCTTTATCAGCAAAATACCTAACGATGAAATATTTATAGTCCGAACCGAAAAGTTCAATTCATCAAAGGATGAATTTCTCCACACAATATATATAGAGGCATTAAACATATCACCAAATACAGAAATCCAACAAAAATATTTTAATGAAAAAAAAGATGAACTTGAAAGCATATTTCCGAAAGTAATCGATACTTTCAACATAATTCAACCTAACTTAAATAGTAAATTGACAATTGGTGAAAAGAGAAAAGATATTCGTAGTTGCAGGTTTTGCGGGAGAACACAATCAATGGGTGCAACTTTTAGGAAAGTTGCACATGCAATCCCCTACGGCCTTGGCAATAAATATTTAATCCTTGCGGAGGAGTGCGACTCTTGCAACGAGTATTTTGGATCAACTATAGAGCCTAATTTCATATACCATCACGATATACTGAGATCTTTTTTTGGCCTCAAAGGTAGGAATGGAAATATAGAAATTAAAGCAGGAAGCTTCTCAATGAAAAACATTAATGGTGAAGTCAGAATTCAGTCTCAAAAAATAAATACAAATCAGCAGGATGATGAATTCTTAGCTACAAGTACAGAAAAAACTCGCTCGTACGTTCCAGAATATGATTATAAACTTTTGTGTAAAATTGCACTTTCAATCATACCAAGGCAAGAATTATTTAATTACGAGAATACAATAAAATGGTTACGGTTTAATGCTACGCCTACTTCAGATATCCCAAAAATCCTAACTTGCATTACGAGGCAAACTGAAACTCGATTAACGTTATATATTAAGAGGGATAGCAAACTAGAACTGGCTCATGTTATTGCGGAGTTTTCATTTTGCGGTTTAATGTTTATTTATCCAATTCCAATGTGTAAGTTAGATGCAAACATTGATATACAAATATCTAATAATGAATTATTTTACGATATTTTCTCTCATTATAAAAAAGCAAACCTACATCTTAAGGAATTAGATCTTTCTTCACCGATTGAACTCAAAGTTAAGGACAAAATAAAATTTAAGAAATCATTACCTAACGAAAATTTGTAGAAATAAGTAATAGAATCTACTCCGCGCGCAATGCTATCCTCGCCACGCCTGCCCGCTTTATGCGCCGCTTTTCATGCAGGTGCATGATACGGGCAGAGCCGCGCCCGGTATGGCCTGAGCGAGGCAAAGCGGTGCATTTTTTTGCATGCAGATCCATGCGCGCTATGCATGCACGTCTCTTTACAAAGCGGCTGGCCAGAAAAAAGGCTTTGGGAAGAAAGAATATGGGCGCAAAAAAGCCGCTGGTGTGGCAGCGGCTGTGCGGGATTAATGAACCTGGCGGAATGCAGAACCATAACGGCCCAGCGTCTGGCGTTCTCTTGCTGGTTCGGATGGTGGTGGTGCCGGTACTTTTTCCGGCTGTGGCGGTGCGGTGATCACCTTTGTGATGCTCTCATTCGTCTTGAAAGTACAGGAGCAGTCGAGGTTAGTGCACTGGTGATAACGCTCTTTTACCTGCTCTGACATATAGCGGCTCGATTTGGTATGTGCCGCGCTTTTGCAGTAGGGACAGTGCATCATTTCTGGCAGCCCTCCTTAAGTTTTGCACGCTGCGCCCGGATTGATTCAGCCAGCTTCTGGCGGCGCATAGGATGGCGGTAAAGCTCCATATCAATACCGGTAAGCGGCGGGCGATATAGACCAATACTCTCCAGCAGCGGAGCCTCATTTAGTATGCTGTCTGGCAGAGCAGCAGCTGCCCGCGTCAGCGCTTCACCGACCAGATAAGCCACGTCCTTAATACTATCCCGGTCGTCTCCGGCAAACGTCGGGGAAAGCTCTTCACGACGGAGACGCAGCTTAATGGCCCACAGCAGCGACGGACTTACGTTACGCAGGGCTGACTGCCAGTGCGCATCCGCGAACCCGGTAAAAGCCTCCTGGTGCGATTCAACATACTCTTTACCACTGCCGCAGCATTTCAGCATCGCCTCCTGCTTATCCAGCGCCAGCTCTTTAAGCAGCCCGCCGAACTCATCGGCCAGTTCACGGCTGGCGATGCGCTGAGAATGTTCGGCGCGCAGCTCGTCGGTGAGATTGCCTCGCAGGTTGCGAAAGCTCGTGCGCCAGTTGCTCTCGGCTTCTTTCCCTG
The DNA here is from genome assembly GCF_050432985.1 of Pantoea sp. AN62. Taxonomy (NCBI): domain Bacteria; kingdom Pseudomonadati; phylum Pseudomonadota; class Gammaproteobacteria; order Enterobacterales; family Erwiniaceae; genus Pantoea; species Pantoea sp. AN62. The sequence continues at coordinate 2,672 of NZ_JBNPYB010000023.1, forward strand.
CCTCGATGGCTGCCTGCTGTTCTTTTCACAGCGGGCGATATCGGCGCAGATGCCGTTATAGGCTTTCATCCTTTCGGTATGTTCAGCGTGGGCTTTCTCGAAGCGTTCCAGTGATGCAGGTTTCTGTTCCGGAGTGGTCATGATTGTCTCTCATCGTCTGTAAAGGATGAGGTCATTCTGTCGTGTACCACAGGACAGCGCATTTCAATGCTTTCCGCCTGTCGATGAACAAACAAGGGCAAAACCGGTACGGGATAGCCCCTTAACTAACGATATTTTTTATATAACTGTTCACTGGTATTCATTAAGATAAAAAAGATAATAAATACAATAACTAAAGTAGGGAACACTTTAAAATTAAGTCTTCACTGAGTATTCACAGGTGTTCACACAGTCTCAGATAACAGCTTTTTTCTGGCGAGCCTTTTTCAGATTTTAATTCTATTAATAAAACCTTTTTAATCGCTGAAAGCTCTTAAAAGGCAAACGCTGGCAAACGTTGGCAAACAAAGGCAAACAGGAGGTAAGAGAAGTGGTTTTTGCTCATTTTTCAGCAATCAGGGGGTTGTTTACTTCATCAGAAATATAACCAGAATAGGGGGTTACCTGAAGACACCACCGGAACCGGACAGTATCGGCCGGACTCATAATGAGGTAACACCATGCACGCAGTTTCATCCGTACCAGCCCCTGCCGTTCCCGTAATGCGCGATGCCGTTTACCCGCGCGACCGCTTCATGCGCCTGCCGGAAGTCATCAGTACCTGTGGCCTGTCACGCTCAACCATTTACGACTTAATTAGCCGTGAGCAGTTCCCCTCGCAGATTTCTCTTGGCGGTAAAAACGTCGCCTGGCTGGCGTCAGAAATTGACGGCTGGATGCAGGCCCGCATCGCACAGCGCACCGGAGGTGCAGCATGATCACGCTGAATTTCGACACGAAAACCTATCCGCTTACCCGCGAAGAAGCCGCCTTTGTCGCAGAAAGCCTGACGGCAGCCGTCAGCGGCAAACCCGCCACGGCACCGGCCTTTACCAGCGGAATGCATGGTCACATCTCTGTTATGAGTAAAAAAGAGAAGCCTGCCAGGCAGCGGGCGAAGAAAGAGAATGGGGAATTCCGATCAAATCCACCGCAATCCGATCACGTCCTGACCGGTTGCTGAGGAAATCGCCCGGATGTTTAAAAAAAGGCTTTTCTCTGACGAGCGGCCGTTATACAGTTTTCGCGCTGCCGCAAAATCGGTAGCCGGGCGTAGGAACCCGAGCTTAATCTTGGCGACACAGCACGCGCCACGCGTGTTTTTTTGTGTCTTCGCCTCTGTGCACCCATTTTTTGGGCAATGGTTCTTAAGCCATTTTGCCGTCAAAATAATGGTGGCCCGGGCGGGGCAGCTTTCGGGCTGGCCGGTTTCCAAGGTTGCCGGTATTCCTACCCCCGTCCGGGCTACCACCCATGAGCGTAGGAACTCCAGTGGTAGCTTCTTAAAGTTAACCTTGGAGATTGCCTTAATGGCTACGGTTATTACTGCCACTCATCTCGAATTCACCTTTATTTTCGCTGCCGTGCGCCGCACCGATCGTGCTGCCCGTCCCTGCATGCTGCGTTTTGCGGCTAAAGACGAGCGCACGGCTCGTGCAAACTTCGTTCGTGATTATGTTTTGTGCTTCGCTGGCCGCGTGCCGGTACAGGCGGTGGCTGCATGAATACTCTTGCCGCTCGCACCAACAGCAACAGCACCTATTCAATTCCACACGCCGATTATCTGCGCCTTCTGCATGCTCATTCCGTCGGCGTAACAGTGCTTGATATGTTCGATTCTGTTCATTGCCTCAGCGCTCAAAGCTGCGTACCAGACAGCGCCGCGCTGGCGTCGGTCGTTGCCCTTCTTACTGACCAGCTCGGTAAAGTCGTTGAAACCTGTGATTCCCTGATTCTTGCCACGGAGGCTCGCCATGATGACCGCTAATAATTCCTGCTTACCTGTTGAAGTCCGCACTGCCGTTTACCGTCGCGCACTGGCGCAGGGTTATCTGAACGCCTGCAAAACGCTGGGCATCACCGTTTCGGCAACACTCGACGAACTACAGATGACTATCGCGCTTGAGCTGGAAGGATTCTACGTGCGTCGCCACGGCGTAGAGGCCGGAATGGAGATGGCCTGCACCATGCTGGGAGATATGGTTGAGCCTGACCTGCTGACCGCGCCGCCGCGCCTGACTTGCCTTGGCGCGACCATGATGGATGAGCTGTTCTGCAGCCAGCTTGCCGCGACTCGCCGCGCCACGTTGCACTGAGGGAGATTCAGCAGATGAAACACATTGTCTCTGACACGGTAAAAGCGGCCGCCGGATTCTGGCCGCAGCTGCTGCCCGCGCTGGGTATCAGCATTCACGCCAGCGGCAGACACTGCGCATGCCCGGTTTGCGGCGGTAAAGATCGCTTCCGTTTTGACAATCAGGACGGTCGCGGGACGTGGCACTGTAATCAATGCGGAGCCGGTGACGGCCTGAATCTGGTCGAAAAGGCGCTCGACGTCAGCGCTAAAGAGGCGGCAATCAAAATCGCTGATATGCTCGGCGGGTTGCCACCGGTATCAAAAGCACCGGTGAACACAGTTGATAAAGCCGTCGAACAATCTGAGGCTGCCGCGCGGGCGCAGAAGCTGCTCGCCGCCGCCGTCAGCCGCACGTATAACGCCTACCTTTTATCGAAAGGGCTGCACAGCACTCAGGCGTTAACGCTAGCTGCCGGTCTGCGCTGTGGCGGTATCAGTTTTGCGGCTGGCGATCTAGTTGTGCCGCTAACCGACGAAACCGGCAACGCCGTTAACATTCAGCTAATCAGCACCGCTGGAGACAAGCGCACCCTGCCCGGCGGACAGGTGAAAGGCGCTTATCACCTTGCAGGCGAACCTGACAGCAAAACGCTGTGGCTCACCGAAGGATATGCAACCGGTCTGACGGTGCAGCGCCTGACCGGGCAACCTGTTTATGTGGCGCTCAGCGCCAATAATCTGCCAGCGCTTGCCGCGCAACTGCGCAGAACCAACCCTGATGCGCTGATGCTGATTGCCGCCGATCGCGACGACAACGGCACCGGTCAGTTAAAAGCAGATGAAGCCGCGAAAGCCTGCAAAGGTAAAGCCGCTTTGCCGCCGGAAACCGGCGACTGGAACGACTTTTGGCTGAAAAAGGGCGACATCCCAACCCAAGCGCTACTGACTGCCCTCACTCAACCTCATAAGCCAAGTCCGTTTGAGTCCGTAAGCGAGGCCGACCTTAAAGCCATGAGCGCCAGCGAAAAAGCGGAATTGCTGGTCGATCACTACGGGCAGGCGCTGGCCGTGCCGCCTGTCGGGGAGGAAATCTGCCGTTATGAGAACGGCGCGTGGCAGGTGATGCCGGTACAGACGCTGCGTCGTGAAATCGCTGCCCTGTTTCAGAAGGTACGCGCACCGTTTTCAGCGGCCGGGATTGGCAGCGTACTCGATACGCTTAAGCTGATGGTGCCGCAAATGGGCGAACCGGCGCGCCGCCTGATTGGTTTCCGTAACGGCGTTTTTGATACGACGAACGGCACATTCAGCCCGCATCGCCGTGAAAACTGGTTACGCACGGTAAACAGCGTTGACTACTCCGCGCCGCGTCCCGGTGAAAATCTTGCAGACCACGCGCCTAGCTTCTACCGCTGGTTAACGCAGGCGGCCGGACATAATGACGAGAAGCAGGAGCGAATCCTCGCGGCGTTATTTATGGTCCTGGCAAACCGCTACGACTGGCAGATGTTCCTTGAAGTGACCGGTCCAGGTGGAAGCGGAAAAAGCGTGCTAGCCTCGATCGCCACGCTGCTCGCTGGCCGCGATAACACCACGTCTGCCACCATCGACACGCTGGAATCATCACGCGAACGCGCCAGCGTGGTCGGATTCTCACTGATTATTCTGCCCGATCAGGAGAAATGGAGCGGCGACGGTGCAGGTATTAAGGCAATTACTGGCGGTGATGCGGTAGCCATCGATCCCAAATATCGCGATCCTTACTCAACGCATATACCGGCGGTGATTCTGGCGGTAAACAACAATCCGATGCGTTTCAGCGATCGCAGCGGCGGCGTGTCGCGTCGCCGGGTAATCCTGACCTTCCCGGAAGTGATACCGGCGAAAGAGCGTGATCCGCAGCTAATGGATAAAATCAGCATCGAGCTGTCCGTGATTGTTCGTAACCTGATGCAGCGCTTCGCGTCACCGGACGAAGCGCGAGAGCTGTTGCAGGCGCAGCAATCATCCGGCGAAGCACTGGAAATAAAGCGACAGGCCGACCCGCTGGTCGATTTCTGTGGCTACCTGATGCCGCTGAGCGCGCCGAATGGGCTGTTTATCGGTAATGCCAATATTCGCCCGATTAACCCAAAGCGCTATCTCTATCATGCGTATTTGTCCTTTATGGAATCGCGTGGCCATCAGCACCCGCTCAGCCTGACGGCTTTCGGGCAAGCTGTGCCGCAGACGTTAAAAGAGTATGAACGCGTGTTGCTTAAGCGTCGCACGAATAACGGCATACAGACCAACCTCACACTACATGAAGACAGCGAGACAGATTGGCTGCCCGCATGCAGGGCCTAATAAATCATCTTAAATAAACCGGCTTAGGCCGGTTTATTTATATTTGATATAATTATCCATGTCAGCCAAGAGCTTCTATGCTTCGAAAAACAGACATTTTTTAGTTTAGGGTATCAAGCAGCCAATCTTCGATATAATGGAAAGGAACTGGATATCGATAACAACGACATGCCAATAGTACTATTGGTGCTTTCCCTTTAATCACAGCTGACATATTTCTAAATGAATCTGCATTTTGACACTCTCGTGCAACAAATTTTTTTGCCAAATCTCCATTCATTGGGAAGTCTGTTGAGGCAGAGCCATGCGTATCTGAGTTCGAGTACATGTTCTGTTCACTGTGTTGATTTGGGTACCAATATTGTAACGTGCTATGTGAGAGTTTTTCTTTAGAAAAATCTTCTAATTCTTTGCTTAAAGAATCCAACTTATACAGAGAGCAAAAAACCGCCAATAGCGGATATAAAACACTAGCTCCCGTAACTTTATTTTTATAAAGATCACCTGCCTTATCTAAGCTGCAATTTTCAAGCAGTTTTTCGTAAGAGTCATAGATAATTGGATACATATTATCGCTAATGAAAGAGAAAATACATCTATTAATAATTTCAGAGAGCCACCCTTGCACAAACCCATCGAAATCTGAGTTATTTGAGAGCAGCGACAGAGCCAAACCAATATCAATTGCTTGCGAATCCTTTCGTGGTGACATCAGCGTCGGGTTATTATTAACCAATAGTCTAATCGATTTTGTTATTTCCTGAAGACGCAGACATAAAGTTACTTGTTCTTTGCTCTCACCATCGACTGGTGGATTTTCAGCATAACTCCTTGATAATGAATCTAAAACCCAGTGCCCTTTAATTGATAAACGCCCTAACACGTCAAAAAGTTTAATATTTACATCAATAGAGCATGGAGATTGAACCGCATGAGACAGAGCATATTTATATTCAACATATGGAATTAAACAACGTTCAATATAGCAATCAGTGATTTGATGATAGGTATCTAAAATACTATCAAATGCTTTTGATGGCCTGTTTTTTCCTGTGTAGTAGTTTTTGACCTTATCCCAAGCCAACAGCAATGCTCTCTCAGATGAAAGATATGCTGCTTCTAAGTTCCCGCCATCACGACACCAAGAAAACAAGACCCATAAACAGACGTTAATACGTATTATCGACGATGCGACAGAATCTGGATCAGTTGCGTTTGAGAAAACCCTATTGATCAAAAGTAAGAAGTACTTGTTTGAGCTTTCGGGTTGTTCGAGTAGGGCCAAAGATTTCCTTAATAGAGCTTGGCTGGAGCTAGGTAACAATTCTTCTTTTAACAAATACTGTTGAATAAGCTCTGATAACTTATCTCCATTCCATTCCTCAAAAGAAATATTATCTTGAGTATTTTTCCTCTCATATCCAGAGACCTCTTGCCTGATCCCTGAATTAACATCCCCACCAAAGCATAAGCAAATAACTATTTTCTTATCTCTGTGTTCAGGTGGAAGACGACTGGGGATAAATGAATCCTGAATTTCATCTAACGAAGGTCTTAGAGCTTGATCTGCGTTTCCATTCCAAGTCTCACGAGTAAGGTTTCCAGATTTAACAGAGAACAAATAGACTTTTTTTTCCTCACCATTTACTTTACCTATAGCAGCCATATCCACTCCATATTCTTTAACTCCGCGAGTTGGTGAAATAAAAACATTCATCCCCATGCTGCTCAATAAATCAGGAAGCACAGCATCTAATTCCGCTCGTTCTTTAAGTGAGGCTAGGTACTGCTTAAGAATTAACTTCATTTTTTCATTTTCTCACAACGGCATGTCATCAAAAAATATTCTAGCGACACGGGATCTAAGACATTCAATCTTGGCATTTCAGTAGAATGAGAAAAACTATGCATTTGCATTTCTTGCCGTATGGAGTTGCCTTCATCTTGATGCATATAATAGACCGAACTATTTCCGTACAATAAGACATTGGTTTTTGCAATCATTTGTATAAAAGAAGACCTTGATGCTTCATCGTGAGCTTCTTGCATACCTTTTTCGACATTCCTCCAATAAGCATTTAAATTTTCGCTCGGAGCTTTCAATTCATTAACTTTAAAAACTTTTTCAATATTAGCATTGTAAGATTTATTTTTTTCTAGCAACCTCTCACATAGATTCTTTTGAACTCCTTTATCAATCAATGACTGAAGAAATTCACCAAGTTCTCCAGGATAACTTATGAGCAAAGGATAGTACAATATACCCTCAAGCTTTTTGATTGTGTCTACTGAGGCAATTTCTGAGATGGAAATAATGAAACTTGCCGCCGCTACAGGTGTTGTAAATAACCATCCTATGACCTTGTGACTTACAAATACTTGCTTCACGTCATTATCTAGCAGTGCCATTTCTGCTTTTAACTCAACGACCTTTCCCGCGGAATCATGGAGTAAATTCATGATACTACGACAAAGTTGAACGTCCCCATCCAGAAGCCATTTTGTAATAATATGATTACGTAGTTCATGGTACTTAGTTATTAACTCGTTAGAGAAATAGCCCAGAGATTTAAATTTAATTCCTTTAACCAGAATTGATTCCAATAACTCTATAGCAAGGCAGGACTCTTCTATTTCAACTAGCATAACTAATAAATGATCAATATTATCTATAAGATTTTTGTGCTCAGGGGATACGTTGGTTAGCTGCTTAACTATGAGGTGCAGAATGCTTTTCGGAAGACCGAACCTTTGAAAGGCGACATCAGCCGAGAGCATATAAAGATTGTCGACGGATATCTTCTCAAGAACAGTATTTAACAACGATTCTATCATCGGCCAGTAAGTGGGGAATTTTTTTCCGAAATGAAATATTGCCCTTAATATCGATGTACGACAACCATTATCATTCTCACTAATGGCATTGCTACTGATTAACGCCCAAATATCATTAGCTTTTGTTTCATTGACATCAAGCCACCCCAACGTTAGATAGGCTTGGTTTCTGATAATTTCATTACTATTGGAAATTAAATCCTCTGTTGCTTGGATAGCTTCCAAAACAGAATCTGAGTTATAAGCGAGAATCGAGTTGGATAGAAATGGGGCATAGGCATTCATTTCACTTTGAGCAAGGATAAATCTAATGCTTTCTCTAGGGCGCTGCACTCCCGCGCTACAGTAACGCTGAAATGCTGTATAGATTCCAGAGATAGCTGCATCCGCTCCAAGCTGTTGTGTGAGATGAACCAAGCAATCTAAAACATCTTCAACTCTTGAATCTAGTTCAGGAAGCGTTTTTTCAAAGGCAATTAAAATAGTAAATAAATTTCTTCCACAGGAGTTTTTATCAACGCCTTTAACTATTTTCACGATATCAATTATATTAGAGTTATTTAGTTCAGTTAGCGCTGCTGCTAAATATTTTTCTTTAGAGTTTATTTCTTGAACATATAAATCGCTTATCAGAGCAAGCAGATCTCCTTCCGTTTCACATGCAGTTAGCAACCTAGCCCTTGTTTCCTCTAACGACATTTCCCTGACCTCACAAAACTGAAATTAATTAGTATGTACAATGAAAGAAAAGAAGAAATAGATCAAATGGTAATCGCACCATTTTAACGGTAGCCATAAGTAGAACCAGTTCATATGATGAATGTGCTGTAAAATTAATTATTGACAACATTAGCGCCTTAAAACTTCATGTTAAGCATAGTGGCTCAGGTAGCTTTCGTCATCTTGGCTAATGTGATCACCCTCAGTGCACACTAGTGTACATTCCACTTAAAAACCATTCACCACCTAAAGCAATGAATTTAATGCATAAAAACCAAAAGTGAACAGTGTGAACACTTTTCCCTGAAATCATTTTATTTTGGATTTAGTGCCAGGCATTCGTTAGCATTGCCCTGCCGTTCCGGGGTATGAGATCCAATAATTGGTACACGTTTAGGTACACGGAACAAAGTTGAATTAGATAAAAAAGCCTAAATACATGAGTTTGCGAGTTTTGTTCAGATTCCGCCAGCCCTCCAAAATTCTTTCGCGGCGATACAAGAATTGTCCGCTGAAGTCCTGAAAGCCCGCACGGCGCAAGCCTTGCGGGCTTTTTTGTGCCCTCAATTTGTCCCGCGAAGTCCGAAGAGAACTAATTAAATCCGAACCTTTTAGGCCCATTGATAGGCCCAACGAAAAGCTCTATTGTTTTCGTTGGGCCTAAACGCATGGAGACTCCCCATGGCAAGAAAAACCAAGCCGTTAACCGATACGGAAATCAAAGCCGCCAAACCTAAAGATGTCGATTACCAGCTATATGATGGTGACGGGTGTAGTGGTCAACAAAAACTTGCCACGGCTTTAGAGTTTTTCCAGAACAATCTTTCTGATTCATTCGGCGTCAAACCACCATTATATTGATGGGGTCTGAGCTGGCTGTAATATCCTGTGATGTCATTCGTTATTGCCGTGCTGGCCTGGCTAAAATTCGCGTAGCCATTATCCGGTACCCACTCTGTTTTCAGGCTTCTGAAGAACCGTTCCATTGGGCTGTTATCCCAGCAATTTCCCCGGCGACTCAGGCTTTGCTTTATCTGATATCTCCACAGTAATTGTCTGAAATTCCTGCTGGTATAGTGGCTGCCTTGATCCGGGTGATACAGTAAATTAGCCGGCTTTCCTCGCGCTTCCCAGGCCATGGACAGCGCTTTAGCTGTCAGTGCAGAATCCGGGAAAAATGACATAGCCCAGCCAGCCGGTTTACGGGAAAAAAGATCAAGCACTACGGCCAGATAAGCCCAGCGTTTACCCGTCCAGATATAAGTGACATCACCGCACCAAACCTGATTAGGCTCGGTTACAGCAAACTGGCGTTCCGGATAATTGGGGATCTCAACGTGTTCCTTAGACGCCTTCTTATACCTATGGCCAGGCTGCTGACAACTGATGAGACGAAGCTCTTTCATCAGCTTTGTTGCCCGCCAGCGGCTAAGTTTTACACCTTTGTTCGTGACCATCGCTGCAATATTACGTGCGCCTGCGGAGCCGTTACTTTCGCGATAACTTTCACGAACAAGACTGAGTAATGTCACTCGCGTGGCATCAGGCTTTTTTGGTTGCCGCCAGTATTTATAGCTGCTGCGATGACCCCCCAGCACATTGCACACAACGGCAACGGGAAACCGCGCCCTGAGTTTCTCAACTAATGAGAACTGTTCAGGGAGTCTGACATCAGGAGCGCGGTAGCCTTTTTTAATATATCTCTTTCCATTTCAACGTGTTGAAGTCTTTTCTTTAGCTCACGTATCTCAATCTGCTCAGGTGTCATGGGTGAAGCTATGGGTGATTTTCCCGCTCGCTCATCTTTCAGTTGTCGAACCCATTTGTCCATCGTGGATTTGCCGACATTCATCGCAGTGGCAGCGGCGGCAACGGTGTAGTGCTGATCGAGTACAAGCTGAGCAGCTTCGAGGCGAAACTCGGGGCTAAAATTGCATCTGTTACGTCCGGTCATAATGTCACCTGTTTTGACTATGAGGTGATGATATCACCTCTGTTCAGGTAGCCAAATTCAGTGTGCCACTACATATCGACCTCTAACCAGGCAGCGAACCAAACAGAGTTTGGGTACTTACCCTGCCGTCTCACTTTCTGATGTGCGTAAACTCAGAGCGGAATCCCGAGCACTCCTGACGAAAGACATTGATCCTCAGGAACATCAGAAAGAGCAGGTTAGAAATTCTCAAGAGGCCAAAACCAACACTTTCCTGTTAGTTGCCGAGCGTTGGTGGAATGTCAAGAAAGCCAGCGTGACCGAAGACTACGCAGAGGATATCTGGCGCTCGCTTGAGAAAGATGTATTTCCGGCAATAGGTGATATCAGTGTTACTGAGATCAAGGCTCACACCTGGTTAAAGCAATTCAACCAGTTCAGGCCAGAGTCGCATCAGAAACTGTTCGCCACCTGAAGTGGCTTACTCCGATGCCCTGGAGAGTCAAAGGCTGAGTTTAAACGGTCAAATCCACACAAACGGTCATAAACAGTCACGTCACAGCAACGATGCCTATATAGTCTGTTAACCCTGTTTGTAATCGCCACCAGCCTGGAGAAGCAAAATACGTGAGGAACATCACTTTTACATGCAATTTATTGCACTACTTTGCATAAAATATTTCGACTATATCACTTAATAAAAGCCAGCCCTATTTACCCACGTGGACTCCTGCCCAGCCCACATTTTCCCGTGTTCGCTTCCAGTAATTTATAGTCATCGGAGGATAAGTATGTTGCCGATTGAAAGACAGCAAAGAATTATTAATGAACTTAATACAAATGGTCGTGTAATTGCTTCAGAGCTGGTCACATTATGTCAGGTTTCGCAGGAAACTATTCGCCGTGATTTAAACCATCTGGAAAAACGCGGATTATTGCAACGCAGCCACGGCGGCGCCGTTCTGATAAAAAGACAGAGCGCCAGCATTCAGGGAAATAGCAGAACGGCTAATGAAGACCATAACGAATTATCTTTTCGTCAGCGTATTAATGAGCACGTTGATGCCAAGATGATGATTGCCAAACGCGCGCTCGACTTTATCAGTCCCGGTGACTGTATTTTGCTGGATAGCAGTACTTCCTGCTGGTATCTGGCGCGACAGCTGCCCGACATTGAATTAACGGTATTAACCAATTCTCTGCGCATCGTGCAGACGCTGGCGGCACGCGGCAGTATTCGCACTATCTGTCTGGGCGGTGAATATTCCGATCGGGATGAAGATTTTCACGGCGTGGTGGCTGAGCAGCCGCTGCGCGAATTTCAGATTAATAAAATATTTTTTTCCTGTAGCAGTCTGGGTAACGACGGATATTTGCGCGAAGGTAATGAAAATAATGCACACCTGAAACAGCAGATGCTGCTGGCCGCTGAAAGAAAACATCTTTTAATGGATGGCAGTAAATTTCTGCGGCCCTCTTTTGCCCGTATATGCCACTACCGCGACGTCGATTTTCTTATTACTGACCAATTAAAAGATAAAGAACTTGAACAGGAACTGGCGTGGAATGGCGTTAACGTTATCGTCTGTTCTCAGCGTTTTCAGTCCATGCAGCTAATTAAAAACTAATCAGGAGTCTGTATGAAAAAGCATCTTATCGCCTGCTCTCTGCTTGCCCTCTTTGCCGCCACCGGTGCGCAAGCCGCTGACAAATTGCGTATGGGTATTGTGGTCAAAATTGGCGGTATTCCCTGGTTTAATGCCATGGAAGCAGGAATTAAAAGTGAAGCAGCGAAGCGCGGAATTGATGCGTGGATGGTAGGGCCCACCGCGGCTGATCCGGCACTACAGGTACGCGCCATCGAAGATTTGATTGCGCAGAAAGTCGATATCATCGGCGTCGTACCGAACGATCCAAAAGTGCTGGAGCCGGTATTGAAACGGGCGCGCAATGCCGGTATCGAAGTCATCACCCATGAGTCACCCGGCCAGCAGGGCGCCAACTGGGATTTCGAACTGGTCGATGCGGCTACGCATGGCATTAACCATATGAAAGCGCTGGCGAAGTGCATGAACGAAGAAGGCAAATACGCCATGTATGTTGGCAGCCTGACGGTGCCACTGCATCAACAGTGGACCGACGCTGCACTCAATTATCAGAAAGAGCACTACCCCAAAATGCAGCTGGTCATCGACAAATTTGGCGTCGGCGAATCGCTGGATGATTCCATTCGCACCACCAATGAGCTGATGTCCAAATATCCCGATCTGAAAGGGATCATGGCGTTTGGTTCACAGGGACCGATTGGCGCCGGGCGTGCGGTCATGAACCGTAAAAAAATCGACCAGGTGTGCGTGATTGGCTCATTCAGTCCGGGACAAGGTGCCTCCCTGGTGCAGCGTAACGCCATTAAAGGCGGCTACATCTGGAATCCGCAGACTGCGGGCGAAGTCTTTGTGCGTATCGCAGACATGATGCATAAGAAAGAGCCCATTACTGACGGCATAACGATTGAAGGGCTGGGCAAAGTAAAAGTGGATGAAGCCACGCACACCATTCTCGGTAACAACACAGAGAGCCTGGATAAAGAAAATCTGCCAAAACTGGTAAAAATGGGGCTCTGATATGCAAGAGGTCACTCCACAGACACTGCTTGTGCTCGAGAATCTGTCGAAAACATTTGGTGGCAACCGCGCACTGAGCGATATCTCACTGACCTTACTGGCAGGCGAAGTGCACTGTCTCGCTGGTACCAACGGCTGCGGCAAGAGCACGCTGATCAAGGTTATCTCAGGGGTACACGCCCCGGACAGTGGCAGTTGCATCACACTGGGCGACGGCCTGCCGCAGCCACGCCTTACTACCCGGCAGGCGCGTGACTTCGGTATCCAGGTGATTTATCAGGATCTGTCGCTGTTTCCCAATCTCAGTGTGGCAGAGAATATCGCCTTCGAGCATAACCTCAATGGCCTGCTGCGATGGCACCACAGCGCACGCCTGCGTGAAAGCGCGCACAGCATTGTTACCGAACTGAAGTTTGATCTCGATCTGGATGAGAAGGTCGCGGCGCTCTCTATTGCTCAGCGTCAGCAGGTGGCGATCTGCCGTGCGCTGGTCGCCGATGCACGACTGGTGATCATGGATGAGCCGACCGCCTCCCTGACCCGCACCGAGGTGAATCAACTGCTGCGAACCGTGCGCTACCTTAAAGATAAAAATATCTGCGTGGTATTTGTCAGCCACCGGTTGGATGAGGTGCTGGAGATTTCTGACCGCGTTACGGTGATTCGCGACGGACACAAAATGGGCTGCTGGCCCGCGCGCGAGATGACACCGCACCACCTGACAGAGCTGATGACCGGCCTGAAACTCGACTACCAGCTGAAAGCGCCGACGCGCAACGGCAATCGCGCCATTCTGGAGATAGAAAATTTAACCCGCGCCGGCCAGTATCACGACGTCAATTTTAAACTGTATGAAGGCGAGGTGCTCGGGCTGTGCGGCCTGCTCGGTTCCGGGCGCACTGAACTGGCGCTATCGCTGTTTGGCATGACACGTCCCGACAGCGGTAAAATCTGGCTCGACAGTAAGCCGGTGCGCTTTCGTGGTCATGAAGATGCGATCAAAGCGGGTATCGGCTACGTGTCGGAAGATCGTCTGACGCTGGGCCTGGTGCAGCAGCAGTCGGTGGCAGACAACATGGTGCTGCCCATCCTCGACAAGCTGCAAAACCGGTTTCACCTGATTGATGAATACCGTAAAAACAAGCTGATCCTGCAGTGGATTCAGCAGTTTGGCGTCCGCGTCGCCGATCCAAACCTCGCTATCTCCACGCTTTCCGGCGGTAATCAGCAGAAAATTGTGCTGGCGAAATGGGTGCTGACGCAGCCGCGCATTCTGATCCTCGACTCACCCACCGTCGGCGTAGATGTAGGTGCAAAAGCCAGTATTTACCAGTTGATCCACGAGCTGGCGAAAGAGGGGCTATCGATCATTCTGATTTCCGATGAGGTGCCAGAGGTCTGGTACAACTGCGACCGCATTCTGCATTTCCGTAATGGCACGATCCATGCCGAGTATCAACCCGATAGCGTCGAGCAGCAGCAGCTGGCGGAGGTGATCAATGCCTGACTTTTCCCGTTTTCGTCCGCACTCCAGTCAGGGTTGGCTCGCCTGGGTGCTGCTGGCGTTCATTCTGTTTTTCTCGGTTGCCAGCGAGCAGTTTCTTACCATGCAGAATCTGCTGGATCTGGCGGAGAGCTACGCGGTCACCGGCATCTTTGCGCTAGGTCTGTTTGTCGTGCTGGTTACCGGCGGTATCGATATCTCCTTCGCGGCAGTCGCCTCAGTGGTGCAGTACCTGCTCGCATCACTGTTTGTACAGTACCAGTTCGATAATGCACTGCTCAGCATTTTGCTGGCAGTGGTGTGCGGCACGCTGTTCGGGGTGATAAACGCGTTACTGATCACCACGCTGCGGGTGGTCTCCATCATCATCACCATTAGCATGCAGTCGCTGCTGTTCGGGCTACTGATGTGGGTCACCGGTGGTCGTAGCCTCTACTCACTGCCGGAGTGGTGGATCACGCTGCGCAATGTACTGCCGTTCAGCTGGCAGGGGGAGAGCTTTCAGGTCGGCCTGCCGCTGGCCACTATGCTGCTGATTGCCGCCATTACTGCCTTACTGCTGAACAAAACCAACCTCGGACGCCAGCTCTATGCCGTGGGGGGGGATGCGGAGTCTGCACGCCGTATTGGTATCCGCGTCGGCCTGATCCACGTTTTCGCCTACGGCTGGCTGGGCGCAATGGCGGCGATTGGCGGGCTGGTGCAAGTCTATCGTATGGGAGAAGTCGTTCCCAATGCGCTGGTTGGCGGCGAACTTGATGTGCTGGCGGCTACGGTGCTGGGCGGAGCCAGTCTGATGGGTGGCAAAGGCACAGTCAGCGGCACGCTGATGGGCGTTTTCCTGATCGCCATTCTGAAGAACGGTCTCAACCTGGTGGGAGTATCGAACTACTTCATGAATATCGTGGTAGGCGGCACCATCATGATTGCGATCGCCGTGACGCACTACAAAAAACGCAAAGAAACTGATGTCAGTTTCGTGTGACAGAGGGCACTGATGATGAAATCACTGACTGCACTGCGCCCAGACGGTACCAACATCGGCCTGATGCTGCTTATCGCGCTGGCGCTTGCCACCTTTACGCTGATGTTACCGGGTCGCTTCCTGACCGACTCAACCTTTATGAGTATGGCGTTTCAGCTGCCGGAACTGGGTTTACTCACGCTGGCGATGTTTATCGCCATTCTCAGCGGCGGCCTGAACCTTGCCATTATCGCTACCGCTAACCTCACTGCACTGTTTGTCGCCTGGACGCTGATGAGCGCGCTGCCCGCCAATGCCGGCATGGCGTTGCAGCTGCTCTGGCTGTTTATCGCCATCATTGGCGCCATGCTGATCGCCGCCGCGATCGGTGTGGTGACGGGTCTGATGGTGACGCGAATCGGCGCACACCCGATTCTGGTAACGCTGGCAACGATGATGACGCTAAACGGCGTCGGAATCTGGCTGACCAAAGGTGCCGCCATTAGCGGTATGCCGCCGGTGGTGCAGGCACTGGGTGCGGACACGTTGCTCGGTATGCCGCTGCCGCTCTGGGTGTTCCTGATTGCCGCCGCGCTGCTGGCGCTGTTTCTCGGTAAAACCCGCGCCGGTAAATGTATCTACATGGGCGGCAGCAACATCAACGCTACCTGGTTTAGCGGCATCAATACCCATCGCATGGTGATGCTGGTTTACGTGATCTCCAGCCTGCTTTGCGTCCTGGCGGGCCTGATTATGATGGCGCGCTTTAACTCCGCGCGCATGGGCTACGGCGACGCCTATCTGCTGCTGACGGTGCTGGCGATTATTCTTGGCGGCACGGATCCCAACGGCGGCTTCGGACGCGTCACGGGCGTGGTGCTGGCACTGATTGCGCTACAGGTGCTTTCCACCGGTTTCAATCTAATGAACATCAGCCAGCACGTCAGTCTGGCGATGTGGGGGGCAGTGCTGATTGTGGTACTCGCTTTTAAACAATTCAAAACCCGATTCAACGAACACCGTGCAGTAAAGCTCAGCAAGCTGGCCGCGGTGCTTAATCCTCTGACTGAAAAGAAGGAAGTATGATGCGTACTCAAATCTCCCCGTCACTGATGTGTATGAACCTGATGGAGATCAAGCACCAGCTGCAGGTTCTCGACTCGCGCGCTGACTTTCTTCACGTGGATATCATGGATGGTCACTACGTAAAAAACATTACGCTCTCCCCCTTCTTTATTGAGCAGATCCGTCCTTATACCCGTGTCGCGATCGATGTGCATTTGATGGTGGAAGAGCCGACTGATTTTATCGAGGCGGTCGCAAAAGCAGGGGCTGACTTTATCTGTCCGCACGCTGAGACCATTAACCGCGATGCATTTCGCGTCATTAACCTGATCCGTAGCTTCGGGAAAAAAGTGGGCGTGGTGCTGAATCCTGCCACGCCGGTTTCCTACATTCAGCATTATATTCATCTGCTCGATAAGATCACCGTGATGACGGTGGATCCTGGCTACGCCGGCCAGCCCTTTATTCCGGAGATGGTTGAAAAGGTGCGCGAGCTGAAAGCGCTGAAGCAACAGCACAGCTATCACTATCTGATTGAGATTGACGGCTCCTGCAATACCCGCACCTATAACCCGCTGATCGGCGCAGGCGCCGAAGTGCTGATTGTCGGCACCTCCGGCCTGTTTAACATCCATGACGATTTAGCCACCGCGTGGGAGATGATGCGCGACAGCATTGATGAGGCCCAGGGGCTGGCGCAGGTGTCCGCATGAGATCACGCTGGCTTGGTATCGATATTGGCGGCACCGGTACCCGACTGCAGCTGATGGAAGAGGGAGGCGTCTGGAACAGCTTTCGCAAGGTGCCTACCGCCAGCTGGGCGCAGCAGCCCGACGCGCTGCTGGCGCTTGGCCAGCTCATTGATGAGACGCTGGAGCAGCAGCCGGTCAGCGGCATTATGCTGGGTCTGCCGGGTATCCTCAGCCGCGACAGAAAGCAGGTGATCTCGCTGCCCTTTATTCAGGCGCTGGATCATCAGCCAGTGGCGGCACGCCTGGCAGCTCAACTCAGTATGCCAGTGGCGATGGACAAAGATGTTAACCATCTTATGTTGTGGGATCTGCTGCAGCTGGAGCAGCTGCCGGATAACGCAGTGGGCCTCTACCCCGGCACCGGGATGGGCAACAGTCTGTGGCTGAATGGCCGCTTTTATCACGGCGAGCACGGCGGCGCGGGCGAACTGGGGCATGTGCCGGTTGCGGGAAACGATCTCCCCTGCCCGTGCGGCAACCACGGCTGTGCGGAAACGCTGACGTCGGGTCACTGGCTGAGCCACTGGGCGGCACTGAACGCCGCCGACACGCCCATCTCAGCGCTGTTTACCCGCCACGGCGAACAGCCGGATCTGCAGGCGTTTGTGCGGCGGCTGGCTCAGCTGATCGCCACCGAGATGAATATTCTCGATCCGGAGTATCTGATCCTCGGCGGCGGCGTGCTGGCGATGGCTGATTTTCCGCTGGCGCTGCTGCGCAACCAGATTCAACAGCATTTGCGGCCACCGGTCACGCGCGAAAACCTGAAGATTATATTCAGCCACTCAACCGACTATACGGGCTGTCGCGGTGCCTGTCTCGCCGCTGAACGCCGGTTCAGGAGCCTATGATGAAAGGAAAAGTGTGTGTTTTCGGTTCCTTTAATCTCGATATTGTTGCAGTCATGCGTCGCTTTCCGCTGCCGGGAGAGTCGCTGACGGCGCACCACAGTATGATGGGTGCGGGAGGTAAAGGTGCAAATCAGGCCACGGCGGCACTGCGTGCCGGTGCGCGGGTGCACTACATCGGTAAAGTGGGCAATGACGATTTTGGCCTCTTTGCGCGACGTCATCTGGAGAAAACCGGCTTTGACGCGATTACGCTGTTTACCTGTAAAGAGAAGCCCACCGGTAACGCGCTGATTTACGTAGCAGGCGACGACGCCGAAAATATGATTTCAGTCTATCCGGGTGCCAATACCACCGTGACCGCCGCTGAGATTACGCGCTGCCAGCCCACGGTAGCCGCAGCAGATATTCTGCTGGTACAACTGGAGAATAACCTCAACGCTATTCAGCGCATGATTGATAGCGCCCGCGCCAGCGGCACGTTTGTGATCCTCAATCCGGCACCGTGGCAGAAAATCAACGATGCGCTGCTGGCAAAAATTGATCTGCTGACGCCGAACAGCACCGAAGCGACTCAACTCAGTGGCGTAACGGTAACGGATTTTGCCAGCGCGCGCCGTGCCGCCGAGGTGTTGCATCGTAAGGGTGCGCGACAGGTAATCATTACGCTAGGCATTGCCGGCGCCCTGCTATCAACGCCCTCGCAACAGCAGCGCATTCCGCTATTTCCGGCACAGCCGCGCGACACCACCGGCGCCGGCGACGCGTTCAATGGCGCGCTCGCCGCCAGGCTCGCTTCCGGCGACGATCTGCCGCAGGCGGCGCGGTTCGCTGCGGCATTTGCCTCACTCTGCGTTGAACGCGCTGGTGCCGCCGATTCGATGCCCTCTTATGCCGAGGCTTTAGCGCGACTGCAGGCTCATCCGGAGTGTATAGTGGAACAGATTGAGAACGTATCCGCATAATTCATCGCGCTATTCTGCTCTACAGAATTTCAATTCTGGAACCAGACTAATTCGCGCATGACTTTAAGTAAGGTCGCTTACCGGGCTTTTGTTACTGATAAATTCAACAATGCCCGCTATAGCTATCCCTTTACAGCCCCAACCCAAACACGAAATAATAACCCGGCTATCTGCACCACCGAGCGCAGGCAGCACCTGAACGGAACCTCAACTTAGCGGACTCTTTATGACTAACGATATTCCCCTCAAGTACTATGACGTCGCAGATGAGTATGCGACCGAATCCGCTAAGCCGGTGAGCGACGCAGAACGCACACCGCTGGCGCACTATTTCCAGTTACTGATCACCCGTCTGATGAACAATGAAGAGATCAGTGAAGAATCGCAGCAGCAGATGGCCACTGAAGCGGACATCGATGCAGAGCGTATCGATGAGATTGCGACCTTCCTGAACCAATGGGGTAACGAGTAACCTTACCCGAACGCGCCGGGCAGGCGGCAGGTTACGATGGTGACCTCAC
The DNA here is from genome assembly GCF_050432985.1 of Pantoea sp. AN62. Taxonomy (NCBI): domain Bacteria; kingdom Pseudomonadati; phylum Pseudomonadota; class Gammaproteobacteria; order Enterobacterales; family Erwiniaceae; genus Pantoea; species Pantoea sp. AN62. The sequence goes on from NZ_JBNPYB010000023.1 coordinate 22,027, forward strand.
CTGCCCGGATCATGCGACCGGCATCATCATCTGCAGCGCTTATCCGCGTACTGTCCAGACCAGGCCAACGTCCCTTCTCTTTGCAACTGCGTGGTGAACTTTTTCACAACGCCTGACCCGCGATTATCCCGGCACCGTTTAGCGCTTCACCGGCTTGCTCTCTTACAGACCAAAATTTATCATCCACACTGATATAGTCTGCGCAGGCATTGTGCTTTACACTGCGCGCTGTAAAAAACTGAGTAGATAAACGATTAAACAGGCGGTAATGGCGATGAACGGAACAATCACAACCTGGTTCAAAGATAAGGGTTTTGGTTTTATCAAAGATGAAAACGGTGAGAACCGCTATTTTCATGTGATTAAGGTCGCCAACCCTGATCTGATCAAGAAAGACGCTGCCGTCACCTTTGAACCCACCACCAACAACAAAGGTCTGTCGGCCTATGCGGTGAAAGTGGTGCCGGAAAGCAAATACATCTTTATCGCCGGCGAGCGCATCAAGATCACCGCGATCAAATCTTACCTGGTCTACAGCGAAGAAGTGCCGGTCGACACCCGCATCGATAAAGAGAATCCGGTGCTGTCGGTAGGCGTGCTGTTAAGCAATATCCGACCGAAATCAGACGTGAAGCCCGGTGAAATGCGATCGCTGAAAAAGCTGGCAATCACTACCTTTCAGGGTTCGACCTTAATCTTCACCGAAGATGAGATCGACATCGAAAGCACGGTGAAACTGCTCAAAGGTCTGAAGTAACCCGATGACGCTGGTCGAAATCCTGCCATTCAGCCGCAGGATTTCGTCATAGCCTTTTCTTCAGGGCACTCTGTTGCTCGTTCCGCTAAGCCTGATTCTGATTAAAAAGCAATAGCGTCAGGATTGCCCGCCGACGGTAAAGCGATTTACCGATTGTCATCAATCAGCCCGTCAAATTGCCTGACTCCGCTTAAACCCGCCTGATGCTGGCCGGTCAATAAAGGATCACCTTCCTAAAACCTTTTTCCAGGGTAGAATTAGTCACTTCCTTCAGACGTTGCCAATTTTTTTCTATTATCGCCGTTGGTGTTATTGATACGAAAAGGGGCTGAAATAAGGTATAAAGCCGCATGAAAATCCCAAACAGAATCCAACCTCTGGTCGATGATGGCCTGATTGATGACGTGCTTCAGCGACTGAAAAGTGGCAAGGAAGCTGACGTCTACACTGTGTTATGCGGTGACAAGATCCAGTGCGCCAAAGTCTATAAAGAGGCGACGCAGCGTAGCTTTAAGCAGGCAGTGCAGTATCAGGAAGGACGTAAAACCCGTAACACCCGTAACGCGCGTGCGATGCAGAAAGGTACCAAATTCGGTCGCAAGCAGCAGGAAGAGTCGTGGCAGACGGCAGAAGTTGATGCGCTGTTCCGCCTCGCCAACGCCGGTGTCCGCGTGCCGCAGCCTTATCTGTGCATTGACGGTGTATTACTGATGGAGCTGGTGACCGATGCGGACGGCGCAGTTGCGCCACGGCTGAGTGATGTCACCCTGTCAGAAGCGGACGCCATCGCTGATTTCCACACCATGATCCGCAATATCGTGCGCATGCTTTGTGCCGGTATCGTGCACGGCGATTTGTCAGAATTTAACGTGCTGCTTGATGCCGAAGGTCCGGTGATTATCGACCTGCCACAGGCGGTCGATGCCGCGGCGAACAACCACGCCGAATCAATGTTCGAGCGTGACGTTAACAATATCACCGCCTATTACGGCCAGTTCGCCCCGCAGCTGTTGCAGACGCGCTATGCCAAAGAGATCTGGCTGCTGTATGAAGACGGGAAATTAACCCCTGAAACGCCGCTCACCGGTCTGTTCGTTGAAGAAGAGCACAATGTAGATATGGATTCGCTGCTGGATGAGATCATTACCGCAGAAGATGAATACTACGAACGCCAGCGCGCCAGTCGGGAACGCGACGAGCAGTAAGCGCTGAAAGCGGCGTGAACCAACAGTAAAGGCGGCCTTCTGAGCCGCCTTTTTTATTGCCGCAGGCCGCGAGTCTTCCCGCGGCCGCTGTTTAGCGCAGAATTACCGTCAACATGATCAGCACAACACCGATGAGCATCACGCCGATGAACACCTTGTCGATCCGGCCATTTTTCATCATCGTCTCCTCAGAACCACTGGCCGAAACGGCGGATATACCAACGTTTCATTCCCTGCGCCACCAGGCAGTAGCTGAATAGCGTCAGCACCAGCCACGGGAAGTACTGCCATGGCAGCGGCACCAGCCCGACCATCGCCCCCAGCGGCGAGAACGGAATCAGAATGCCCAGCACCATTACTGTCAGGGTGGTCAGCATCACCGGTAAGGTGGCGCGACTCTGGATGAACGGAATCTTCTGGGTCCGCAGCATGTGCACCACCAGCGTCTGAGACAGCAGACCTTCAATAAACCAGCCTGACTGGAACAGCGATTGCACCTCAGCGTGGTTGGCACTGAAGATAAACCACATCAGCGCAAAGGTGGTGACGTCAAAAATCGACGAAGTTGGCCCCATCCACAACATAAAGCGTTTAATGTTGCCGGCATCCCATTTGCGTGGCTTACGCAGAAAATCACGGTCTACTTTGTCCCACGGCAGTGCCAGCTGGGAAACGTCATACATCAGGTTCTGAATCAGCAGATGAATCGACAGCATCGGCAGAAACGGAATAAAGGCGCTGGCGATCAGCAGCGAGAACACGTTGCCAAAGTTTGAGCTGGCGGTCATGTTGAGATACTTGATGATATTGCCAAAGGTCTCCCGTCCTTTCAGCACCCCCTCACCCAGCACCTGCAGATCTTTCTCCAGCAGGATAATATCGGACGAGGCTTTCGCCACATCCGCCGCGCTATCAACAGAAATTCCGGTGTCGGCCGCCCGCAGCGCTGGCGCATCGTTGATACCATCGCCAAGGAAACCCACGGTATGGCCGTTGTGTTGCAGCAGGCGCACCACGCGTGATTTCTGCTGCGGCGTCAGCTGAGCAAACAGGCTACAACGCTCCGCTTCCTGCGCCAGCTGCGCATCATCCATCGCCTCAATCTGATCACCGGTCAGCATTGCCGGATCGCTCAGCCCGACATCCTGACAGACGCGCAGGGTCACCAGCGGGTTATCGCCGGTCAGCACTTTAACCGCCACGCCGCTGTCGCGCAGTGCCCGAATCGCCTTGCCGGCACTGGCTTTTGGTGGATCGCGGAAGGTCAGCAGCCCTTCCAGCGTCAGCTCACGCTCGTCACTGTTACTGAGCGGCGCGTGCAAATCACCTTCGCGCGTCGCCACCAGCAATACCCGATAGCCCTGCTGATGGTAGCGTTGGGTCAGCGCCAGCAGTTCTGCCCGCTGCCGTTCATCCAGCGGAACCACCGTCTCGCCCTGACGAATCGCACTGCTCACCGCCAGCATCTCCTCTACCGCGCCTTTGCAAATCAGCAGCGAGCGATGATGCGCCAGATCTTCAACCAGCACCGACACCCGGCGGCGGGTGAAGTCGAACGGCAACTCATCAATCAGATGAAACTGGCTGCGCCGGGTCTGAGAGATCACTTTGTCGCCAGCCATCAGTACCGCCCGATCCATCAGGTTTTTCGCGCCACTCTGGCTGCCGCTGTTTAACCAGCCCAGCAGCAGAACCTGCCCATCTTCCTGTCCCATCGGGTTGAGGTGGTGCGCCAGCAGGATGGTATCCTGAGTCAGGGTGCCGGTTTTATCGGTGCACAGCACGTCCATCGCGCCGAGGTTCTGAATGGCGTTCAGCCGTTTAACGATCACTTTGCGTCGCGACATCGCAATCGCGCCTTTGGCCAGATTGGCACTGACAATCATCGGCAGCATTTCCGGGGTTAAGCCGACCGCCACCGCCAGCGCAAACAGGGTGGCATCCATCCAGTCGCCTTTACTGAAGCCGTTAATCAGCAGCACCACCGGCACCATCACCAGCATAAAGCGAATCAGCAGCCGGCTGACGCTATTAACCCCGCGATCAAAGGCGGTCTGCGGCCGGCTTCCCACCAGCGAGGCGGCCAGCGATCCAAACCAGGTATCGCCGCCCGTCGCTACTACCACTGCGCTCGCCGTGCCGCTGGCGACGCTGGTACCCATCAGGCAGATGTTATTGAGCGCCAGCAGCTCCTGGGCAGATTTGCCGTGCGGATCGACGGTGATATTGCCACTCTGTTTCTCCACCGGCAGGGATTCCCCGGTCAGCACCGCTTCGCTGATAAACAGATTGCGTGAACTCAGCAGCCGGACATCGGCAGGCACCTGATCGCCGGTGCTCAGCAGAATGACATCGCCCGGCACCAGTTCGCGCATATCAACGTCGTGACGCTGTGCAGTTTCACTGGCGCTATCACGCCGCAGCACTGTGACCTGGCTGCGCACCAGTGACTTCAGCGCCTGCGCCGCACGATTGGTGCGGAATTCCTGCCAGAAGCGCAGCAGTCCGCTCAGCAGCACCATAGTGGAAATGATGATCACACCCGATAGATCGGTTTCCTCACCGGCGCGCAGCGGCAGCAGATAGTCGGTAAACAGGCTGACCAGCGCCAGCACCAGTAATACGTAGATAAACGGATTGTTGAAGGCCATCAGCAGCTGAATCAGCGCCGGAGGGGCTTTTTCATGCGCCACCTCATTCGGGCCATACTGTTTCAGACGGGCTGCAGCCTCGGCGTGGGTCAGTCCATCGCGGTCGCTGCGCAGGTTGGCCAGCGTGACGTCGACTGGCTGGACCGCTTCACGGGCGATAGCAAAAAGTTTTTTGGTTTTCTTCATGGTGCGGTGGTCGTCAGATTTGATGACAACCTGTTCCAGTTTCATGTCGCTCATTTCGACATCTCCCTGATTTAAAGCAATAGTTATCCTGCACACCCAAATAAGGTATGCGGAGAAGACCTGGCGTTGCCGGGTTATTTAATTAAGTGTCCTTCGGGGATCGTCCATATATCCCTCCTGTATTCAGAAATAAGGGCGTGCAGAATTTCGCGCGACGCGAAATTAGCGCTGCGTAATAGGTGTCAGAAAGCAGAGATCGGGCGCAGCCTGGGCTACGCCAGTCGGGGTGGAGGAAAAAGGGCTAAGATAAACAGCAGCATAACGCGCACTCATTCAGATAACAGGATGATAAATAAGGAGCGCAATCGTCACTAACAGAGAGGATTGCTGCCCGCCGGGTGGCAAGCAGCGAAAAGAATTCAGCTTGCCGGAATAAAGATAAATCGAGGGTGACTGTCCAACTGAATTCTCCTGAAATAATTTGCCGCTATTATAAACAGCGTAAGGTCGTGGTAAAGGGTTAATAATAGCAATTATCGTTTCGTTGATGTTCCGTTTCTGCACTGCCGGAAATAACACAACAAATACTTTACCTTCTTATAACCACAACCTTTCGCTTATACCTTTTTGGCATATGATTAGCCCATATTCGACTATTCTTCGCATCAGCCCTTTCGTAAACTCGCGTAACTTTTTTAAGGCAAGGAAATTTCATGAAAACTATAATTCCATCACTGCTGGCGCTGACGCTGGCTGCCGCCTTCTCAGCTCAGGCTGCGACGCCCAAAGATACACTGGTGATTGCGCAGTCTACCGACGATGCCGATAGCTTCGATCCGGCCAAAGGGTTTGAACTCACCAGCGTGCAGGCCTTTACCAATATTTATCAACGCCTGGTTCAGTCTGACCCGCAGAATCCGGTCGATCTGAAACCGACGCTGGCAACTTCGTGGCAGCCCGGCAGCGACAACCGCAGCCTGACCTTTGAACTGCGTAAAGACGCGAAATTCTCCACCGGCAATCCGCTGCGTCCGGAAGATGTGATCTTCTCGCTGGGCCGGGTGGTGAAACTGAACCTCGATCCCTCTTTCATCCTGACGCAGCTCGGCTGGAACAAAGATAACGTTGATGGCTTTCTGAAGAAGGTCGATGACAATCACGTGCAGATCAGCTGGACCGCCGACGTCAGCCCGACCTACGTGCTGAGCCTGCTTTCAGCCCCGGTTTCGTCGATCATCGACGAGAAAACCGCGATGGCGAATCAGAAAAATGGCGATTTCGGTAACGGCTGGCTGGCAACCCATTCAGCCGGCAGCGGCCCGTATCAGATCCGTAAAGTGGTGATGCATCAGGTGGTGCTGCTGAGCGCCAACCCAACCTCGCCGGCCGGTGCGCCAAAAATGAAGAACATCCTGATCAAGAACGTGCCGGAACCGGCCGCGCGTCGTCTGCTGCTGGAACAGGGTGATGCCGATATCGCCCGTAACCTCGGTGCCGATCAGATCGCCGCGCTGAACGGCAAACCCGGCGTGAAGACCGAAGCGATTCCGATGGCCTCGCTCTACTACATCCAGTTCAACATCGGTGCCAACGAGACGATGAAGAACCCGGCATTCTGGGAAGCGGCGCGCTACCTGTGGGATTACAAAGGTATCGCCAATGAGCTGCTGAAAGGCCAGTTCGATGTGCACCAGACCTTCCTGCCGAAAGGCTTCCTCGGCGCAATCAACGATACGCCTTACAGCTACGATCCTGAGAAAGCCAAAGCGATTCTGAAAAAAGCCGGCCTGACCAACGTCAGCTTTAAGCTTTCCACCAGCAACCAGCCGCCTTATCTCGACATCGCGCAGGCGCTGCAGGGCAGCTTCGCCAAAGGTGGCGTGAAGGTCGAGGTGGTTCCGGGCCTGAGTTCTGAAGTCTCAACCAACGTCAAAGCGCATAAGTATGAGGCCACGCTGAACGCCTGGGGCTCGGACTATTTTGATCCCAACACCAACGCCGCCTCGTTTGCCTATAACCCGGAAGATGGCAGCAAAACCATCGCCTTCCGTTCCGACTGGCACATTCCGGAGCTGAACAAGCAGGTGGTAGCGGCGACGGCGGAAAGCGATGCGAAAAAACGCGTCGCCCTGTATGAAGCGATGCAGCGTGAGGTCATGAAAAACTCCCCTTACGTGATTGGTATGCAGGCGAAGAACCTGATCGCCCTGCGCGACAACCTGAAAGGCTATGTCCAGGGCATCAACCCTGACATGGTGTACTACTCGCAGGTCACCAAGTAATGGCACAGTCTGTTGCTACAGCCGGGTCCGCCCGGCTTTTTTGGCAGCGAGGCGGGCGGCTGATCGGCAGCATCCTGTCGCTACTGGTCACCCTGCTTGGCCTGCTCGCCTTCACCTTTATGCTGTCGCATCTGTCGCCGATCGATCCGGTGCAGCAGATCGCCGGCGATCACGCCAGTGAAGCGACTTATGCCCAGGTGCGCCACGATCTCGGGCTGGATCAGCCGGTGCTGGTGCAGTTCTGGCGCTACATTGCGCATCTGGCACAGGGCGATCTCGGCGTGTCGCGGCTGACCAATCAGTCAGTCAGCAGCGATCTGATGACCACCTTCCCCGCCACGATTGAGCTGGCAACCTGCGCAATGATTTTCGCCGTGGTATTTGGCGTCACGCTGGCGCTGCTGGCGGCGTGGAAACCGGGCAGCTGGATCGATAATCTGGCCCGCTTCATCTCCCTGCTCGGCTATTCGGTGCCGATGTTCTGGCTCGGCCTGCTGGGTCTGCTGCTGTTTTATGCGGTGCTGCACTGGTCTGCCGGACCGGGACGACTGGACGATATCTGGGTCTACACCCTTGAGCCGAAAACCGGCTTTGTGCTGATCGACAGCTGGCTGTCGGGTGAGCCGGAGATGTTCCGCAACGCCATCGCACACCTCTGGCTGCCGGTAGTGATCCTCGGGCTGCTGGCAATGGCCGGGATTACCCGTCTGCTGCGCGCCGCGCTGCTGGAAGAGAGCAGCAAAGAGTATGTGGTACTGGCACGGGCCAAAGGCGCCGGTCGGGTCCGCATCCTGCTGCGCCACATTTTCCCGAACGTGCTGGGCACGCTGGTGACGGTGATCGCCCTCTCCTACGCCACGCTGCTGGAAGGCTCGGTGCTGACAGAAACCGTCTTCGCCTGGCCAGGTGTCGGCCGCTACATGACCAATGCCCTGTTCTCCGGCGATGTGCCGGCGATTCTCGGCTCCACCCTGTTGATCGGCAGCTGCTTTATCCTGATCAACACCCTGGCGGATGTTTTAACCTGGTTAACCGATCCGAGAACCCGATGACGCAACAACTTTCTGAACTCGAAACGCTGCGGCCACGCCGTCGCCGCCAACGCGTTACCTCGTTAACCGTTGGGCTGACGCTAGTCGCCATCCTGATCCTGATGGCGCTGCTGGCACCGCTGGTTGCGCCATTCGATCCTAATCTGCAAACGATGTCGAGCCGGCTGCTGGCGCCGTCGGCGCAGCACTGGTTCGGCACCGACGGCTTTGGCCGCGATCTGCTGTCGCGGGTGATTTACGGCGCGCGTCCGACCCTGCTGCTGGTGTCGCTGATTCTGGTGCTGACCATTCCGGCCGGCCTGCTGATCGGCATCACCGCCGGTTACGTCGGCGGCTGGACTGAACGCCTGCTGATGCGGATTACCGATATCTTCCTGTCGCTGCCCAATCTGGTGATTGCGCTGGCGCTGGTGGCGATTCTCGGTCCTGGCCTGATGAACGGTGCGCTGGCGCTGGCGCTGACCAGCTGGCCGCCGTTTGCCCGTCAGGCGCGCGCCGAAACGCTGGCGCTGCGCCGTAGCGACTACCTTGCCGCCGCGCGGATGCAGGGCATCACCGGCTTTCGTCTGATGTTCGGCCATATCCTGCCGCTCTGTCTGCCGACCGCAGTAGTGCGTGCGGCACTGAGCCTCGGCGGCATCATTCTGGCGGCTGCCGGTCTCGGTTTTCTCGGCATGGGCGTACAGCCGCCAACCGCCGAATGGGGATCGATGGTGGCCGAAGGCAGTAAAGTCATTTTCGATCAATGGTGGGTCGCCGCTGCACCGGGCGCTGCCATTCTGTTTGCCAGCCTGGCCTTTAACCTGACAGGCGACGGCCTGCGCGACCGACTGGATACCCGTCATGCCAAATAATCTGCTGCACGCCGAAGGGCTGACCATCCGTAGCGATGATGCGCTGCTGGTCGACAACATTGGTTTTTCTATTGGCCGCGAGCGCGTGGCGCTGGTCGGTGAATCCGGCTCAGGGAAATCGCTGACCGCCCGCAGCCTGATGGGACTGCTGTCACCGGCCCTGCATCTGCAGGCTACGCAGCTACAGGTGGCAGGCGAGGATGCGCTGACGCTGACGGAGCGCCGCTGGAGCCAGCTGCGCGGTAACCGGGTGGCGATGGTGATGCAGGACCCGAAATATGCGCTTAACCCGACGCGTACCATTGGCTGGCAGGTTGAAGAACCGCTGATTCTGCACCGTCACCTGAGCCGCGCCGAGCGCAAAGAGAAGGTCTGCGAGATGCTGGATGCGGTCGGCCTGCCCGATCCACGTCGCCTGATGCAGCACTATCCGCATCAGCTCTCTGGCGGCATGGGCCAGCGTGTGATGCTGGCGATCGCCCTGATTACCGATCCTGATTTCCTGATCGCCGATGAACCAACCTCAGCACTCGATCATGCGATGCGCGATCAGGTGCTGGCGCTGATTCGCGGTCTGGTCGAAGCGCGTAATATGGGGCTGCTGCTGATCAGTCACGATTTGCAGCAGGTGTCGGAACACTGTGAGCGGGTGATGGTGATGTACAAAGGCCGCCTGCTCGATACCCTGCCTGCCGCCGAACTGCCGCGGGCGACCCATCCTTATACCCGCACGCTGTGGGCCTGCCGTCCGGGTAAAGCGACCCACGGCCAGCTGCTGCCGGTGCTGGATCGTGCGGCGCTGGAGGCACATCATGATTAAGTTGCAGGATCTCAGCGTCGCCCATAAGCAGGGTTACGAGCTGCGCACCGTGGTGCATGAGGTCAACCTTGAGGTTAATGCCGGGGAATGTTTTGGTCTGGTGGGTCCCTCTGGCTGCGGGAAGTCGTCGCTGCTGTGGGTGCTGGCCGGTCTGAATCCCCACTGGCAGGGCCGGATGCAATTAGCCGGTCATCTGGTGGAGCCGGGCAAAGCCTTTACCGGCGCGCTACGTCAGGAAGTGCAGATGGTGTTTCAGGATCCCTACGCCTCACTGCATCCCCGTCACCGGCTGCGCCGGACGCTGGCCGAGCCGCTGAAGCTGATTAAACGTGACAACATCAACGATCGCATCGACCAGGGCTTTCGCCACGTCGGGCTCGATCCGGCGCTGGCCGATCGCTATCCGCACCAGCTTTCCGGCGGTCAGCGCCAGCGCGTGGCGATTGTGCGTGCCCTGCTGTTGCAGCCGAAGATCCTGCTGCTGGATGAGCCTACCTCGGCGCTGGATATGTCGGTACAGGCGGAGATCCTCAATCTGCTGAACGATCTGAAGCGTCAGGATGGCTTAACCATGGTGCTGGTCAGCCACGATCCTGATGTTATCGACCACATGTGCGATCGGGCGGTACGGATGGCGCAGGGTCGGATCATCGAACAGATCGGTGCCTGAAAACTGCCGGACGGCCCCTGCCTGCCGTCCGGCGCTTAGTGCTCCAGCGCCTGCAGCGTTTCACTGCGGATCGACTCGGTAATCTCCGCCTTGAGCGCCATAAAGGCCGGCGAGGTTTTCAGGGTATAGTCACGCTCAATGCCGAAGTTAACCGCCACCTCCTGTTTAATTCGTCCCGGCCGCGCACTGAAGATCGCCACTTTGTTGGCCATGAAAATCGCCTCATCAATATCGTGGGTCACGAACAGCACCGTTTTGCGTGACTGCTGCCAGACCGACAGTAACAGCTCCTGCATCATCACCCGCGTCTGGTTATCCAGCGCGCCAAACGGCTCATCCATCAGCAGCACTTTCGGATCGTTGGCTAACGCCCGGGCGATGGCGGTGCGCTGCTGCATACCGCCGGAGAGCTGGCGTGGATAGTGACGGGCGAAGCCGCGCAGCCCTACCTGATGCAGATAGTATTCGCAGCGCTGCTGCTGCTGTGCGGCGCTGATGCCGCGTTCACGCAGGCCAAAGCAGACGTTCTCTTCTACCGTCAGCCACGGAAACAGGGTGTAGCTCTGGAAGACCATGCCGCGATCTGCGCCGGGCCCGTCGACCGGCGCACCATCCAGCCAGATTTCGCCGCGCGTCGGGCTGTCCAGTCCGGCGATAATCCGCAGCAGAGTCGATTTGCCGCAGCCGGACGGGCCGAGAATGGTGACGAAGTCGTTCTCCTCCACCCGCCAGGAGATCGGTTGCAGCGCCTGGGTTTGCTCACCCTGCGGCCCGTTGAACCAGCGTTCGACGCCGCGTACGTTCAGTTTGCTCTGTTTCATGCCGGGTAACTCCATGCAAACAGCCGCCGATTGACCCGCTTAAACAGGTAATCGGACAGCAGCCCAATCAGGCCGATGACGATAATGCCGAAGATGATCTGTCCGGTATTCAGCAGCGCCTGACTGTCGACGATCATATGACCGATGCCGCTTTCCGATCCGATCAACTCCGCAACGATCACATAGGTCCAGGCCCAGCCCAGTACCAGACGCAACAGTTCCGCAATGCCGGGTGCCGCGCCGGGGATCAACACCCGTCGCACTATCGATCGGTTGCTACAGCCCAGCGTATAGGCAGCTTCCACCAGATCGCGCCGGGCACTGCTGACCGTTACCGCCACCATCAGGACGATCTGGAAAAATGATCCGATAAAGATCACCAGGATTTTCTGCATCTCGCCAATGCCTGCCCAGAGGATCAACAGCGGCACAAAGGCTGACGCCGGCAGATAACGACAAAACGAAACGAAAGGCTCAAGAAACGCTTCCCAGGTTTTGAACGCACCCATCATGATGCCAAGCGGCACCGCGATTACCGCCGCCAGCACAAATCCCGAAAGCACCCGCATCACCGTCATGCCGATATCCAGCGCAAAATTGTACTCGGTGAACAGCGTTACGCCCTGTTGCAGCATAGTGATCGGATCGGCGAGAAAGGTGGGCGACACCATGCCGCCCAGCGTGACCAGCGCCCAGACCGCGACAAACAGCACGAAAAAACCGATGCCGAGGCCGATACGCAGCCGCGCAGCAACCGGTTTTAGCGGCACCATTAAGGGATTGTGCCAGCGCTTCGGTGCGTCCGGCAGCGTGTCCGGCGGCGTGGCTGGCTGAGGTTTACTGATCTCCATCGGCGATCTCCCGTTACTGGACAAAGCTGGCATCGTAGAGACTGTTGATATCCGGCACGGTTTTGATCACGCCGGCGCGCAGCAGCAGTTTGCCCGCTTCGTCGCTGAAGCTCTGAATGCCACCGTTGAAGAATGCCCGATTCTCTTCGCGTCCCTGCCAGCGCAGATAACTCGCTGATTCGGCGAACTCTTTGCCGCTCGATTTCACCGCCGCGCCCATAATTTGGTACGATTTCTCCGGTTGCTGTTTGATCATCTCCAGCGCATCGAAGTAGCTCTCAACCAGCGCTTTTGCCGCCTGCGGATGGGCTTTCAGGAAGGTCGGTGTGCAGCCTAAAGTATCCATCACCATCGGATAGTCGAGAGTGGTGGCGATAATTTTGCCGGCCGCCGGCTGTTTGCGGATTGCAGAGAGATAAGGTTCATAACTCATGGCGGCGTCGTTTCGCCCGGCAGTAAAGGCCTGTGCGGCGGCCTGCGGCGACAGGGTGGCCAGACGGACATCTTTCATCGTCATGCCATTTTTATCGAGTATCCACGCCAGCGCGAAATAAGGTGAGGTGCCGGGTGCGTCGACGCCCACCACTTTGCCCCGGAGATCGCTGATACTGTTGATTCCGCCGCGCACCGCCAGACCATCAGCACCGTAGGATTTGTCGAGCTGGACAATCTGCTTGATCGGCACGCCGGCCGCGTTCCACGAGATGTAGGTTTCCACCGTGGTGGCGGCACACTGAATGGTGCCGGATGCCACGGCCAGATGACGGCTGCTCTGCGGGATCATTTTGACCTCCGCCGCCAGACCATGCTTTTTAAAGATGCCCGCTTTGTCCGCCAGCGTCAGCGGTGCAAACCCGGTCCAGCCCGAAATGCCGATGGCGACCGGGGTTTCTTCCGCCTGCGCCACCATCGTGCTGCCGATCGCTACCGATAACGCCACTGCACTGACCGCCCGCCTGATTTGCTGATTCATCTTCCACTCCCGTCACAAGGTGAACATCTCAAGGTTGTATAGTCTTATCTATACAAGCCAAGCAATGGCTGTGCCAGAACGCCAAACGCGCCTGAAAAATGGTTTCAGAAGCGCCAGCAGAGGCCGTCGCGCACCGTTAAGGTGCAACTGAGCGCAGCGCGGCCGCAGGCTGGTGCGTTATACTCGCGGCAATCGCCTAACGAAAGGAAAAGAGCATGACGGTAAAACTGCGTCCACTGGAAAGGGAAGATCTGCATTTTGTTCATCAACTGGATAACAACGCCAGCGTGATGCGTTACTGGTTCGAGGAGCCGTATGAGGCGTTTGTAGAACTCTCCGATCTTTACAACAAGCACATTCACGATCAAACGGAACGGCGCTTTGTGGTGGAGCATGACGGGCAGAAAGCGGGGCTGGTCGAGCTGGTGGAGATTAATCATGTGCATCGCCGCGCCGAGTTTCAGATCATTATCGATCCGGCGCATCAGGGCAAAGGTCTGGCGACCCAGGCGGCAAAGCTGGCAATGGATTATGGCTTCTCGGTGCTGAACTTGTATAAGCTCTACCTGATTGTCGATCAGGAGAATGAGAAAGCGATCCACATCTATACCAAGCTCGGCTTCGAGATTGAAGGCGTGCTAAAGCATGAGTTTTTTATCAACGGAGAATACCGTAACACCATCCGCATGTGCATTTTCCAGCATCAGTATCTGGAGCGCCACAAAACGCCAGGCGGAATGGTGAAACCGACCGCGCAGTAATCAGCCGCGCGCGCCGACCGGGTTCATAAATGGACGCGGGTGCTCAGGCTTCAGGTCGTACATGCCGCCATAGAACGGATCGACCAGCAGCCAGCCGGGGAAGCCGCCCAGCGGAATATTGCCCAGCAGGTACCACAGGTTGGCGCGCGCTTCGATCGGCATGGTCACCGGCACATAGCCCGGGCTTTCCAGCATCAGCAGATAGTGTTTTTTGCCGAAGTAGCGACCGGTGGATTTCTCCAGCTCAACGGTCTGCGGCGTGAAACCCTGTGCGACCGCGAAACCGCGCTCATCCTGCACGGTAAAACGCGCGCCCTGCGGCAGGGAGTCGATGCGTACCGATTGGGTTTCATTGCCGACAATGGTGGCGCAGCCGCTAAGCAGCAGCGCGGCGGCCAGAGCCAGAATTCGCTGTTTCATGAAGGGTTCCGCAAAAAGGTCAGGAAGCACAGTGTAAACCGCCCTTCCCGCCTTTTCACGCGCCTCAATCGGGCTATCATCGCCCGATTCAACCGCCTTATTGCGGTTGACAAGCGTGCGCAATAGCCGCGATGTCTTTGGGTGAGGTACGGCAGCAGCCGCCAATCAGCTTCGCGCCTGCCCGCTGCCACTCATCCAGCTTGTGTTCCAGGGTGCAGCCCGACGGGGCCGAATGCCAGGTTTTGCTGCTGGCGTCATACTGTTCGCCGGAGTTAGGATAGACCACCAGCGGCTTGTCGGTCAGCTGCTGCAGCTGCTGCAGCGCCGGCGTCACGCTCTCCAGCGCCACGCAGTTGACGCCCAGCGCTACCACCTGCGGCTGGGTGTTAAGCCAGCCGACCACTTCGGATAACGGCGTACCGTCGCTGATGTGGCCCGCGTCGCGCAGCGTAAATGAGAACCAGGCAGTGCTGTCCGGGAATTCAGTCAGCAGTGTTGCCAGCGCCTGCGCTTCGGCAAACGATGGCAGGGTTTCGCAGGCCAGCAGATCGGCCCCCGCCGCCAGCAGCGCTGCGATGCGCGGGCGATGAAACGCCATCATCTCCGCTTCCGGCAGCGCGTAGTCGCCACGATACTCCGAACCATCCGCCAGAAACGCACCGTAAGGCCCGACCGATCCCGCCACCAGCAAGGTTTTCGCCTCAGATTGTGTCGCCAGATAATCTTCGCGCGCGCGTCGCGCCAGTTCGACGCTCTGCGCAATCAACGCCAGCGACTGTGCCTGATCCAGCCCGCGTGTGGCAAAGCCCTGCGGCGTCGCCTGATAGCTGGCGGTAATCGCGCAGCGGGCGCCTGCGGCAAAATAGTCGTAGTGAACCTGATAAATCAGCTCAGGGTTTTCCATCAGTACTTTCGCTGACCACAGCGCATCGGCCAGCTGGCAGCCGCGCGCTTCCAGTTCGGTGGCCAGCGCGCCATCGAGGATCAGCAACGGCGATTCAGACAGCGCCTGCGCGACAGGATTATGCGACATCATTGGCCTCCTCAGGCTTCGGCGATGATTTATGGGTCAGATGGTAAGCGGCGTAGCAGAACAGTACAAACGGAATGCCACACCACAGGGCGATGCGCTGGGTCGGATCGAACGCCAGTCCGATGCAGGCCAGCAGACAGAGCAGAAACCCGAGCACCGGCGTCAGCGGATAGAGCGGCGCGCGATAGCCCAGCTGCGCCAGAGATTTTCCCTGCTGCAGGTGGCGGCGACGGAAGACAAAATGTGAGGCGCAGATGCTGAGCCAGACGGCGACCACCGCAAAGCCGGATATCGCCGACAGCGCCACAAATACCGTATCGGGCGCGACCACGCTGGAGATCAGCGCCAGCAATCCGCCAATCATGCTGACGGTGATCGCCAGCAGCGGCACGCCTCGTTTATTCACCCGGGCAAAAGCGCGCGGCAGCGTATTTTCATTCGCCAGTGACCAGAGCATGCGGCCCGATGCATACAGACCGGAGTTGGCGGCTGACAGAATGGCGGTCAGGATGACAAAGTTGATGATATCCGCAGCCCAGGGCACACCGATCTTTTCAAACACCAGCACAAAAGGACTCTTGACGATCCCGGCCTGATCCATCGGGATCAGCGCTGCCAGCACCAACACCGTGCCGATAAAAAAGATGATCAACCGCGCCACGGTGGTGCGGATCGCCAGCGGCAGCACTTTCTCTGGCTGCTGGGTTTCACCCGCCGCAATACCAATCAGTTCGGTGCCGGAAAAAGCGAAGTTAACCGCCACCATGGTCATCAGAATCGGCAACACGCCGTTCGGCAGCCAGCCGTGAGCGGTGAGGTTGCTTAAGCCGGGCGCGGGGGTCCCATCTTTCATCGGGATGAAACCGAACATCGCGGCGCCGCCGAGCAGGATGAAGGCAATAATAGTGATCACTTTAATCAGCGAGAACCAGAACTCCCCTTCCGCGAAGAAGCGGGTTGAGATCACATTCAGCAGATAGATGGCACAGCAGAACACCAGACACCAGATCCAGACCGGCACCTGGGGAAACCAGTACTGCATACAGAAGCCGGCTGCCGTCAGGCTGGAGCCCAGCGCCACGGTCCACGTCAGCCAGTAGAGCCAGGCCACGGTGTAGCCGGTGGCGGGACTCAGATAGCGCGCCGCATAGACGTGAAACGCGCCGGTCTCCGGCATCGCCACGGAGAGTTCGCCAAGGCAGACCATTACCAGCCACACCACTAAGGCACCAATCAGGTAGGCCAGCAGCGTACCGGCCGCGCCGGTGGTGGAGATGATGTAGCCGGTGTTAAAAAACAGCCCGGTGCCGATGACGCCGCCCAGCGATAACATCACCAGATGGCGCACTTTCATGGTGCGTTTGAATTGATCCTGCGCGGGGGGGTGTTGTTCACTCATCACTTTTATCCGTATGGACGTCTAAACATCTATAGTGAAGAGTTTTATACGCGTCACAGCGGTGAATTGCAATGAATTGCCGGGGGTGGGATTGGGGAGATGGGTTCAGTGCCCCGTCGCGGCGGGGCCTGATGCGTTAGCCGAAAACGCTTTGTAGATAGCGTTCCAGCGCCATGCGGGAACTGAATCCGTGCGGGATGCCGTAATGTTCCTGAGAATCACCCGCCAGGTAGAGAGGGAATTGGGTGTAGTGATCGCAGGTCTTCATTTCAGAAGCCGGTTCAGCGAACGGCTGGCTCTTCTCTTTCAGTGTCGGATGAATCACCAGTGCCGTGCGCCCCATACGCGCTTCGCGATTCACATAAACATAGTTGTCACCACGGCGATAACCATAAGCCCGTGGGGTGATCTCATCCACTTCGAAACCCGCTTTTTCCAGTACGCGCGCTACCTCATCTGGTCGTAAATACATGCTCGATCCTCTCCTCTTTCAAAAGCTTCGCAACCTTACCTCAGCATGACAGAGTGGGCATTCGGAATTTTCCCTAAAGCCCATTCTCGCGTCTCGTTTATCGCAAGGTCGTCTACACTAAGTATTACGTTTTAAATCAAAGGGAGCCAAAAAATGTTTAATCGAACCGTAAAAAACGATGACATTGATATCAATCAGGATGTTAACGAACTCGCTGATTCACTTGAAGCACTGCTGAAATCTTACGGCAGCGATGCTAAAGATGAAGTAGATTCCGCACGCAGCCAGGCAGAAGCGTTGTTGAAGCAGACGCGCGCACGACTGAACGGCGGCAGCAACCGTGTGGCTCAGGTTGCCCGTGACGCTGGCGCGCAGGTTGATACCTATGTGCATGACAAACCATGGCACGGTGTCGGCGTCGGTGCCGCCATTGGTCTGGTATTCGGCGTGCTGCTGGCTTCACGCCGCTAAGCGCACCGCCTCATATCATCCGAGCCTCGCCCCGTGCGGGGCTTTTTTATGTCCATTTTTTGAGCGTTAAAATTTACAAATCAATTTCCTGCCCCTGAAGGCGCATCGCCACTGGCTTTGCCCCGCTGATGCAAATGCAAATCGCAAAACCCTATATCTGGTGGGCTTGACCCTGCAAAACACTACATCTAGTATTTAGCTCATCAGCACGACGCCCGATGTCCCATTGAACGAAGCCCGCCACCTGCGGTGCCTGCTTCGTTTCCCGGCATCCGCTCCGCATACAGAGGGAAATACGAATCATGCGCATTATTATTTACACTAAAGATAATTGTGTCCAGTGCAACGCTACCAAAAACGCGCTGGATCGGCAGGGTATTGCCTATCAGCTGATCAACCTGGACAGCCAGCCAGAGGCGATCGACAACCTGAAATCACTGGGGTACCGCCAGGTGCCGGTGGTGATGGCGGATGACGATCACTGGAGCGGCTTCCGTCCGGACAAAATCGCCTCGCTGCGCCAGCTCGCCGCTGTCGGAGGGTAAAGCGATGTTCCCACTGGTCTATTTTTCCAGCCAGTCGGAAAACACCCACCGGTTCATCCTGCGCCTGGGCTTACCGGCCCGGCGCATCCCGCTCGATGCTAAACAGTCACTGCACACCGACCAGCCTTACATTCTGGTGGTGCCGAGCTATGGCGGGGGCAGCAGTCGTGGCGCAGTGCCACGTCAGGTGATTCAGTTTCTTAATGATGAAGCTAACCGCCGCGGCATCCGTGGGGTGATCGCAGCCGGTAACCGTAACTTCGGTGCCGGTTACTGCCTGGCCGGCAGCATCATTGCAAAAAAATGTCAGGTTCCCTGTCTCTACCGCTTTGAGCTGATGGGAACGCCTGACGATATCGCGAAAGTTAAAGCGGGAGTAACCCAATTTTGGCAACAACAGATACCCTCAACACCGTGACGCTGGACTACCACGCGCTCAACGCCATGCTCAACCTGTACGACGCCGATGGCCGGATTCAGTTTGATAAGGATCGGGAAGCGACGCGTCAGTTCTTCCTGCAGCACGTGCAGCCCAATACCGTGCCTTTCGCCAGTAACGCCGAGCGGTTGCGCTATCTGGTGGCGGAGGGCTATTACGAAGCCGGGGTGCTGAATCAGTACCATTTTGACTTCCTGCTTGAACTGCATGCTGTGGCGGAAAATTGGGGCTTTGAATTCAAAACCTTTCTCGGTGCCTGGAAGTACTACACCAGCTACACGCTGAAAACCTTTGACGGCAAACGTTACCTCGAAAGCTTTGAGCAGCGGGCCTGTATGGTCGCGCTGACGCTGGCGCAGGGTGATGAAAGCCTGGCACGTTCACTGCTGGAAGAGATGCTCAGCGGCCGGTTCCAGCCTGCCACGCCGACCTTCCTTAACTGCGGTAAGCAGCAGCGCGGCGAACTGGTCTCCTGCTTCCTGCTGCGTATTGAAGACAATATGGAGTCGATTGGCCGCGCGGTGAACTCGGCGCTACAGCTGTCGAAGCGCGGCGGCGGCGTCGCTTTCCTGCTGTCTAACCTGCGCGAATCAGGCGCACCGATCAAACGCATCGAAAATCAGTCATCGGGAGTAATACCGGTGATGAAAATGCTGGAAGATGCCTTCTCCTACGCCAATCAGCTCGGTGCGCGTCAGGGCGCGGGCGCGGTGTGGCTCAACGCTCACCATCCCGATATTTTCCGTTTTCTCGACACCAAACGTGAAAATGCCGATGAGAAGATCCGCATTAAAACCCTGTCGCTTGGCGTGGTGATCCCCGATATCACCTTCCAGCTGGCGAAAGAGAACAAGCCGATGGCGCTGTTCTCACCCTATGACGTGGAGCGTATCTACGGTCAGGCGTTTGGCGACATTAGCATCAGCGAAAAATATGACGAGATGCTGGCGGATGAGCGCATCCGTAAAACCTATATTCAGCCGCGCGACTTCTTCCAGACGCTGGCCGAAATCCAGTTCGAGTCGGGCTACCCTTACATCATGTTTGAAGACAGCGTGAACCGCAGTAACCCGATCGCCGGCCGTATCAATATGAGTAACCTGTGCTCCGAAATCCTGCAGGTAAACAGCGCCAGTGAGTATTTTGACGACCTCAGCTATCGCCGGATCGGCAAAGATATCTCCTGTAACCTCGGTTCGCTGAATATTGCCCACGCCATGGATTCGCGTGACCTGGCCCGCACTGTCGATGTGGCGGTCCGCGCCCTCACCGCCGTCTCCATGATGAGCGAGATCGGCTCGGTGCCGTCAGTGGCTGAAGGTAACCGCCGCTCACATGCGATTGGCCTCGGCCAGATGAACCTGCACGGCTATCTGGCGCGCGAAGGCATGGCCTACGGTTCACCGGAAGCGCTGGACTTCACCAATCTCTACTTCTATTGCATCACCTACTATGCGTTGCGCACCTCTAACCAGCTGGCGCGGGAACGGCAGCAGCGCTTTGACGGTTTTGCTGATTCGCAGTACGCCAGCGGCCGCTACTTCGATAAATACGTTCAGCAGGCATGGCGTCCGCGCACCGAACGGGTAGCGCAACTGTTTGCTGATGCCGGTATTACGCTGCCGACCCAGGCGGACTGGCAGGCGCTGCGTGAGGCGGTAATGCAGCACGGTCTGTTTAATCAGAACCTGCAGGCGATTCCGCCGACCGGTTCGATCTCGTACATCAACCATGCCACCTCAAGCATTCATCCGATCGTGTCACGCATTGAGATCCGTAAAGAGGGTAAAACCGGTCGCGTCTATTATCCCGCGCCGTTTATGACCAATGACAATCTCGATCTCTATCAGGATGCGTATCAGATTGGGCCGGAAGCGATTATTGATACCTACGCCGAAGCCACGCAGCACGTCGATCAGGGCCTGTCGCTGACGCTGTTCTTCCGCGATGACGTCACCACCCGTGATATCAACAAAGCGCAGATTTACGCGTGGAAAAAAGGCATCAAAACACTCTATTACATCCGACTGCGCCAGATGGCGCTACAAGGCACAGAGGTTCAGGGCTGCGTCTCCTGCGCGCTGTGATAAAAACTATGCAACTAAAACAAATTCAAGCGATTAACTGGAACCGGATTCAGGATGACAAAGATCTTGAGGTCTGGAACCGCCTGACCAGCAACTTCTGGCTACCGGAAAAGGTGCCGCTCTCCAACGATCTGCCCGCCTGGCAGACGCTGGATGCTCAGCAACAGCAACTGACTATCCGGGTTTTCACCGGCCTGACGTTGCTCGATACCATTCAGAATGTGATTGGTGCGCCGGGCCTGATGGATGATGCGCTGACGCCACACGAAGAGGCGGTGCTGTCGAACATCAGCTTTATGGAGGCGGTCCATGCCCGCTCCTACAGTTCGATCTTCTCGACGCTGTGTAACACGCAGGATGTTGATGCGGCCTATCAGTGGAGCGAAGAGAATGCGCCGCTGCAAAATAAAGCGCGCATCATTCTTGAGCATTACCGGGCCGACGACCCGCTAAAGAAGAAGATCGCCAGCGTGTTCCTGGAGTCGTTCCTGTTCTACTCCGGCTTCTGGCTGCCGATGTACTGGTCAAGCCGCGGTAAGCTGACCAACACCGCCGATCTGATCCGTCTGATTATTCGTGATGAGGCGGTACACGGTTATTACATCGGTTATAAGTTCCAGAAAGCGCTGGAAACGGCGGATGATCTGCGCCGCGAAGAGCTGCAACAGTTCGCTTACGATCTGCTGCTGGCGCTGTATGAGAACGAAGTCGCCTACACCGAAGCCCTGTACGCCGATGTCGGCTGGGTTGAAGAGGTGAAAACCTTCTTACACTACAACGCCAACAAAGCCCTGATGAATCTGGGTTATGAGGCGCTGTTCCCGGCCGAGCTGACGGCGGTGAATCCGGCCATTCTGTCGGCGCTCTCACCGAACGCTGACGAAAACCACGATTTCTTCTCCGGTTCCGGCTCCTCCTATGTGATGGGAAAAGCGGTCGAAACCGAAGACGAAGACTGGAACTTCTGATCCCTGCCGGGCGCTGCCACGCTGCGCCCGGTACTGCCGGTTTCATCTCCCTGCCCTGCCCGCCCGCCGCGGCTTCACCCCCACGAATTCAGCCCCTGCCACCTCACCGGAATTGGCCTTTTTCGTCAGCACCGGTATTGTCATAATATCGCTCTTCCAGCGGCGATTATTCTGCTAAAAAATGTCGATGACTGAGACGATTATTTTCCGCTATCGGTCGTCTTTATTCTGGCAATATTTGCCGTTTGCGAATGTCATTTTCCCGCCTTTAGCGCGGCAATCCGGCCAGAATGCCAATAATTTCGTTTTCAATTCATAAAAAATTAATCTGCGCTGATCCCTTGTGAGCACTGGCGATAATCGGCATTGACCGGCCTGACAGCGCGCCAATATCGGCCTGCAGGGTTGTCAGATGATCTCAGTGTGCTACGGTATGGCCTGCTCAAATTTCAGTGGGACAGACAGATTAATATTAAATATTACAACCAGGATTTAATTACTGCATGGCAATTAAACTCGAAGTAAAAAATCTCTATAAGATATTTGGCGATAATCCGGACCGCGCATTTAAATATATTGAAAAGGGGGCAACCAAAGATGTGATCCTTGAGAGGACCGGTCTCTCTCTCGGGGTTAAGAACGCCAGTCTGGCCATTGAAGAAGGCGAGATATTCGTCATCATGGGGTTATCCGGTTCAGGAAAATCGACCATGGTTCGCCTTCTCAATCGTCTGATAGAGCCGACACGCGGCCAGGTGATCATTGACGGTGTCGATATTGCAAAAATATCCGACAGCGAACTGCGCGAGGTGCGCAGAAATAAAATCAGCATGGTATTCCAGTCATTTGCTTTGATGCCGCACATGAATGTACTAAATAATAGTGCATTCGGCATGGAATTAGCCGGCGTACCGCTGGCGGAACGGCAGGAAAAAGCATTAGACGCGTTACGTCAGGTCGGGCTGGAGAATTATGCCCACGCCTACCCGGATGAACTTTCCGGCGGCATGCGTCAGCGCGTCGGATTAGCTCGCGCGCTGGCGATTAATCCCGATATATTATTAATGGATGAAGCCTTCTCTGCGCTGGATCCGTTGATTCGTACCGAGATGCAGGATGAGCTGGTCAATTTACAGGCCCGGCATCAGCGTACCATCGTCTTTATTTCCCACGATCTGGATGAAGCGATGCGTATTGGCGATCGAATTGCCATTATGCAGGGCGGCGAAGTGGTCCAGGTCGGTACCCCGGATGAAATCCTGAATAATCCGGCCAATGACTATGTGCGCACCTTCTTCCGCGGAGTGGATATCAGTCACGTCTTCAGCGCCAAAGATATTGCCCGTCGCAGCGCCGGCGCGCTAATCCGTAAGGCTGCCGGCTTCGGTCCACGCTCCGCCATCAAACTGCTGCAGGATGAAGATCGCGATTACGGCTACGTGCTGGAAAAGCAGAAATTCATCGGCGTCGTCTCCACCGATTCGCTGAAAGCCGCGCTGGCAGCCGGCGAAGGGATAGACAGCGCGCTGCTCGACGCACCGGCTGCGGTTCCCGCCGATACCTCACTGAACGATTTGCTTTCTCACGTTGCCCAGGCCCCCTGCGCGGTGCCGGTGGTGGGTGAGGATAATCAGTACGTCGGTATCATTTCCAAAAGCACGCTGTTGCGCGCATTAGATCGTGAAGGAGCCCAGCCATGAGTCAGGACACCAGCAATCCGTGGGAAAGCGGCAGCGCCACCACCACCAGCAGCCAGGCCGCGCCAGCCAGCAGCGGCGGCACCGATGCCTGGGGCACGCCGGATGGCAGCGCAACACCGGATGCTGCCAGCAGTGACTGGCTGCACAGCGCACCGGCGGCCCAGCCTGAACACTTCAATATTCTGGACCCGTTTCACAAAACCTGGATTCCGCTCGATCACTGGGTCACTGACGGTATCGACTGGGTGGTAAATCATTTCCGTCCGCTGTTCCAGGGTATTCGGGTGCCGGTCGATTACATTCTCAGTGCCTTTCAGCAACTGCTGCTGGGCATGCCCGCGCCGGTTGCCATTCTGGTCTTCGTGCTGATCGCCTGGCAGATCGCCAGCCCGGCGATGGGAATTGCCACGCTGATTTCGCTGGTGCTGATTGGCGCGATTGGTGCCTGGTCGCAGGCGATGGTGACGCTGGCGCTGGTCCTTACCGCGCTGCTGTTCTGTATTCTGATCGGTCTGCCGCTGGGGATCTGGCTGGCCCGCAGTCAGCGCGCCGCGCGTATTATCCGGCCGCTGCTGGATGCGATGCAGACCACGCCCGCCTTCGTCTATCTGGTGCCGATCGTGATGCTGTTTGGTATCGGCAACGTGCCTGGCGTAGTGGTGACGATTATCTTCGCCCTGCCGCCGATTGTTCGTCTGACCATTCTTGGGATTAAGCAGGTGCCCGCTGACCTGATCGAAGCGAGCGAATCGTTCGGTGCCAGTCCGCGCCAGCTGCTGTTTAAAGTGCAGTTGCCGCTGGCGATGCCGACCATTATGGCTGGCGTTAACCAGACGCTGATGCTGGCGCTGTCGATGGTGGTCATTGCCTCGATGATTGCCGTCGGCGGACTCGGCCAGATGGTACTGCGCGGCATTGGCCGTCTCGATATGGGACTGGCAACGGTCGGCGGCGTCGGCATCGTGATCCTCGCCATCATTCTCGACCGTCTGACCCAATCCTTTGGCCGCGATAACCGCAGCCGTGGCAACCGTCACTGGTACCACAGCGGCCCGATTGGTCTGATCCTCTCCCCGTTTCGTAAGAAATGAGTTTTCGGGCGGCACCCGCGTGTCGCCCGCTCCGCTAAAATCGAAAAAATAAGGAATTACTATGCGCAAGACAGCTCCTCTGCTGGCCGCCGTGTTAGCCACCTTTGCCGTTTCACAGGTTTCTGCAGCCGATCTGCCCGGCAAAGGGATTACGGTGAAACCGATTCAGAGCACCATTTCTGAAGAGACTTTTCAGACCCTGATTGTCAGCCGGGCGCTGGAAAAGCTCGGTTATCAGGTCGAAAAACCGAGTGAAGTGGATTACAACGTTGGCTACACCACGATAGCGGCCGGCGATGCGACCTTTATTGCCACTAACTGGCAGCCGCTGCACGATGATATGTATAAAGCCGCCGGCGGTGATGCGAAGTTCTACCGTCAGGGCACATTCGTCACCGGTGCCGCCCAGGGCTACCTGATCGACAAAAAAACCGCCGATCAGTATCACATCACCAATATTGAGCAGTTAAAGGATCCTAAAATCGCCGCGCTGTTTGATACCAACGGTGACGGCAAAGCGGACCTGACCGGTTGTACCCCAGGCTGGGGCTGTGAAGCGGTGATTAATCATCAGATCGAGGCGTTTGGCCTGAGCAAAACCGTTGAACACAATCAGGGCAACTATTCCGCCATGATTGCTGACACCATTACCCGCTTTAAGCAGGCTAAACCTATCCTCTATTACACCTGGACGCCTTACTGGGTCAGCGATGTGATGAAGCCGGGCCGCGATGTCACCTGGCTGCAGGTGCCGTTCTCCTCAATGCCGGGCGAGCAGAAAAATGTCGATACCAAACTGCCTAACGGCGCGAACTACGGCTTCCCGGTGAATACCATGCACATTGTGGCCAACAAAGCCTGGGCTGAGAAAAACCCGGCGGCGGCCAGACTGTTCGCTGAAATGAAACTGCCGCTGGCAGATATCAATGCTGAAAACGCCGCGATGCATGCCGGCCAGTCGTCAGAAGAGGCGATCAATGGTCACGTCGACGGCTGGATTAAAGCTCACCAGGCCGAATTTGATAAATGGGTCAGTGACGCCCAGGCTGCTGCGCAGTAAGTTCTGTCGTTTCCTGCCGGGCGGATCTTTTCCGCCCTTTTTTGTATCTGTTAAACACACTGGTATGGCCTGTTAATAAAGATGCGTGTGAAATAGTTTTTTGAGTTATTATTAACCTCTTATGATTATTAGCTGCCGTTGTTGTTTATGAATGCATCCCGTCAGGGTCTGACGCCTGCTTTAGTATTGTTGATGTCGGTAGCCACCGGGCTGTCCGTTGCCAGCAATTACTACGTTCAGCCCTTGCTCAGTACCATTGCTCACCAGTTCGATCTCTCAGTCAGCCTCGCCGGTTTTATCGTTACCACCGCGCAACTGGGCTATGCCTGTGGATTACTGCTGCTGGTGCCGCTCGGTGACCGATTCGAACGACGCAGCCTGATCGTGACCATGATCCTGCTGGCTGCGGCGGGTATGGTCATTATCGCCCTCTCCCGCTCTTTCCTGTTTTTGCTGCTCGGTACGCTGATGACCGGTCTGTTCTCGGTGGCGGCGCAAATACTGGTGCCGCTGGCAGCCACGCTGGCTGAGCCGGAGCGGCGCGGCAAAATTGTCGGCACGGTAATGAGCGGGCTGCTGCTGGGTATTTTGCTGGCGCGCACCGTCTCTGGCGGGCTGGCGCAACTTGGCGGCTGGCGTACGGTCTACTGGACCGCCAGCCTGTTAATGGCCGTGATGGCGCTGGCGTTGTGGCGCTTCCTGCCGCGCGTCAGCGTGTCGGTAACGATGAGTTACCGTCAGCTGCTGGCGTCGATTTTCAGGCTCTACGCCGGCAATCGGGTGATCCGTACCCGCGCCTGGACCGGCTGCCTCTCGTTTGCCAACTTCAGCCTGCTCTGGACCTCGATGGCCTTTTTGCTTTCAGCCGCGCCTTATCACTTTTCAGAGGGCGAAATTGGTCTGCTGGGACTGGTGGGTGCCGCCGGCGCGCTGGCAGCACGTCAGGCGGGTTCGCTGGCAGATAAAGGTAAAGCGAAGCTCACTACCCGCGTCGGTTTGCTGATTATGCTGCTGTCGTGGATCGCGATTGCCCTCGGTGCCCACTCTCTTGCGGCCCTGATCGTCGGCATTCTGCTGCTGGATCTGGCGGTGCAGGCGGTACATATCACCAATCAAAGTGTGATTTATGCCCAGATGCCGGACGCGCGTAACCGCCTTAATGCCGGTTACATGACCAGCTATTTTATTGGCGGCGCAGCGGGTTCGCTGCTTTCCGCCACCGCCTACCATCTGTCCGGCTGGTACGGCGTATGTAGCGCAGGCGCTGTCCTGACGCTGATTAACTTGTTGATTTGGTTTAACGGACAGCAGTATGAGCAAGCGAAAATGAGCTGAAGCGCAGGCCGGACAGCTGATTGAGTCTGGTCACATATGGTTAGGTTTGTTATGGTTAGTGATAAACCTATTCACTTCAGTTATTTTTCCTCGCGAAATTATTAAATTCGACACCTTTTCTTGATCACGTCCCGGCGCATTCGCTGTCGCCGGGCGTACGGGTTTTTTAACCCAGGGCCACGGATTGGCCTGGAATCGCCAGATGGTGGCAGCGTGACCGTAGCACTACTCACCTGCCGAAAATGTGACTACGCTTAATCTGTCACCATAGTTATTATACAAGTTGCAATTAGTGAGGTTTTTTTTAATGGAAAGTTCGTTTACTCCCATTGAGCAGATGCTAAACATCCGTGCCAATCGCCATAAGGATTTTCCGTTACAGGAAATTATCCTGACGCGTCTCTGTATGCACATGCAGGGTAAACTGCTGGACAACCGCAACAAGATGCTGAAGGCACAGGGAATCAACGAAACCCTGTTCATGGCATTGATTACGCTGGATGCACAGGAGAACCAGAGTATTCAGCCGTCAGAGCTGAGCTCCGCCCTGGGGTCATCACGTACCAACGCGACACGCATTGCTGATGAGCTGGAAAAACGCGGCTGGATCGAGCGTCGTGAAAGCGATCATGACCGCCGCTGTCTGCACCTGCACCTGACCGAAAAAGGCAATGAGTTCTTACGTCAGCTGCTGCCGCCTCAGCACCAGAGCCTGCAATATCTCTGGTCGTCACTGTCGGTCGATGAGAAGTCCCAGCTGGAAGGTATCACCCGTAAGTTACTTAACCGCCTCGATAAAATGGACGAAGATCAGTTGATCGCCTCGCTGTCCCGCTAATAGCAAGAAGTGCGACACAATCACCTGTCGAAACCGTTATTTTAATTTCCTTTTTTATCCGGCCAGCGCTCAGTCGCTGGCTTTTTCGACTCGGGCACTTGCGGGAATGGATTGCTGCATCCCGACTAAATGGAAAACGTGGAGAAAGACATGAGTGCAACGGCAGAAGCACAAAGCCCGCAACCGTCAGCTAACAAAAAGAAGAAGCGCAAAGGTGTGCTCATCGTGCTGGCGCT
Source organism: Pantoea sp. AN62 (assembly GCF_050432985.1). NCBI lineage: Bacteria > Pseudomonadati > Pseudomonadota > Gammaproteobacteria > Enterobacterales > Erwiniaceae > Pantoea > Pantoea sp. AN62. The sequence continues at coordinate 50,004 of NZ_JBNPYB010000023.1, forward strand.
GATCTTTGTGCTGATTGGGATTGCCTGGGGCGTCTACTGGTTCCTGGTGCTGCGCCATTTTCAGGAGACCGATGACGCTTACGTTGCAGGTAACCAGGTTCAGGTGATGGCACAGGTTTCCGGTAGCGTGAACAAAGTCTGGTTTGAAGATACCGACTTCGTTAAAAAAGGCGATGTGCTGGTTTCGCTGGATAAAACCGATGCGGAACAGGCGTTTGAAAAAGCACAGACCGCACTGGCCACCAGCGTACGTCAGACGCATCAGCTGATGATTAACGCGAAGCAGTATCAGGCCACTATCACCTTACGTCAGACGGCGCTGGCTCAGGCAGAAGCGGATCTGAAGCGCCGTGAGCCGCTGGGTGCCTCGAATCTGATTGGCCGTGAAGAGTTACAGCACGCCCGTGATGCCGTGGCTTCTGCCAAAGCTGAGCTGGACGTGGCGGTACAGCAATACAACGCCAATCAGGCGATGATCCTCAATACCTCGCTGGAGAACCAGCCAGCGGTTAAACAGAGCGCCGCTGAACTGCGTGACGCCTGGCTGGCGCTGCAGCGTACTGAGATCCGCAGCCCGATGGACGGTTTTGTCTCACGTCGTAGCGTGCAGGTAGGTTCGCAAATCTCCACCAGCACACCGCTGCTGGCGGTGGTGCCGGCGACCAATCTGTGGATCGACGCCAACTTTAAAGAGACCCAGCTGGCGGGCGTGCGCATCGGCCAACCGGCCACGGTGGTGGCTGATATCTACGGCGACGACGTGGTTTATCATGGCAAAGTGGTCGGGTTAGATATGGGCACCGGCAGCGCGTTCTCGCTGCTGCCAGCCCAGAACGCCACCGGTAACTGGATCAAAGTGGTTCAGCGTCTGCCGGTTCGTATCGAGCTTAACCCGCAGGATATCGAGAAGCATCCGCTGCGTATTGGTCTGTCGACGCTGGTGAAAATCGATACCACCAGCACAGAGGGCAGCACCCTGGCGACCAGCGTGCGTCAGCAGGCGGCTTACAGCAGCAATGCGCTGGCGATTGACCTTGCACCGGTCAATCAGCTGATCACCGATATCGTCCGCGCCAACGCCGGATGATGACGCGGAGGCTGTAATGGCACAAAAACCGCTTGAAGGGATGCCGCTGGTCTTAATGACCATTGCGCTGTCGCTGGCGACGTTCATGCAGGTCCTGGACTCGACCATCGCCAACGTGGCCATCCCCACTATCGCCGGTAACCTCGGTGCCTCGAACTCGCAGGGCACCTGGGTAATCACCTCGTTTGGCGTCGCCAACGCCATTTCGATTCCGATTACCGGCTGGCTGGCAAAACGCATCGGTGAAGTGAAGTTGTTCACCTGGGCTACCATTCTGTTTGCCATCGCCTCGTGGGCGTGCGGCATGTCAGACAGCCTTGAGATGCTGATTTTCTTCCGCGTGCTGCAGGGGATCGTTGCCGGTCCGCTGATCCCGCTGTCGCAAAGTCTGCTGCTGAGCAACTATCCTCCGGCCAAACGCAGTATCGCTCTGTCGCTATGGGCGATGACGGTGATTGTGGCCCCGATCTGCGGCCCGATACTCGGCGGCTGGATCAGTGATAACTATCACTGGGGCTGGATCTTCTTCATCAACGTGCCGATTGGCGCGGTGGTGGTGATGCTGACGCTGCAAACCCTGCGTGGCCGGGAAACCAAAACTGAAATCCGTCCGATCGATATGGTCGGACTGGTGTTGCTGGTGGTCGGGATTGGCTGCCTGCAGGTGATGCTGGACCGCGGTAAGGAGCTGGACTGGTTCAGTTCCACCGAGATCATCGTTCTGGCGGTGGTGGCAGTGATTGCACTGGCGGTGCTGCTGGTGTGGGAGCTGACCGACGACCACCCGATTGTCGATCTGTCGCTGTTTAAGTCGCGAAACTTCACCATCGGCTGCTTATCGATCAGTCTGGCTTACATGCTCTACTTCGGCTCGATCGTGCTGTTGCCGCAGCTGCTGCAGGAGGTCTACGGCTACACCGCGACCTGGGCCGGACTGGCCTCGGCACCGGTGGGGATTTTGCCGGTGATCCTGTCGCCAATTATTGGTCGTTTCGCCCATAAACTCGATATGCGGCGGCTGGTCACCTTCAGCTTCATTATGTATGCCGTCTGCTTCTACTGGCGCGCTTACACCTTTGAACCGGGGATGGATTTTGGTGCATCGGCCTGGCCGCAGTTTATTCAGGGCTTTGCGGTGGCCTGCTTCTTTATGCCACTGACCACCATTACGCTGTCAGGCTTAGCACCGGAGCGACTGGCGGCGGCGTCCAGCCTGTCTAACTTTGTCCGTACGCTGGCCGGCTCGATTGGTACCTCGATCACCACGACCATGTGGACCGATCGCGAGTCGATGCATCATAGTTATCTGGCCGAGTCGATTACGCCGTACAACGTTAATTCGCAACAGATGTACAGCCAGCTGGAAAGTATGGGAATGACGCAGCAGCAGGCGTCAGCATATATCGCCCAGCAGATAACCAATCAGGGACTGATTATCTCGGCAAATGAGATTTTCTGGGCGTCGGCGGGGGTGTTCCTGATCCTGCTGATACTGATTTGGTTTGCCCGTCCACCGTTTGGTGCTGGCGGTGGTGGCGGTGGCGCGCACTAATCTCAGACAGCAAAACGGGCCTTTCGGCCCGTTTTTTTTTATGCGTTCTGACGCCACCATTCGGCGAGCAGCACGCCGGTCGCTACCGAAACGTTGAGGCTTTCAACGTTGCCGGTACCGCCAATCGACACGCTGATGTCACCCTGCTGGAAGGCGCTGTCAGACAGACCTTCACGTTCCTGGCCCAGCACCAGCACCATTTTGGCCGGCAGTTCCGCTTTCGCCAGCGGCGTACCCTGATGGCTGGAGGTCGTCACGATGGTGTAACCGGCTTTACGGAACGCTTCCAGACCTTCACTGAAGGTCGCGCCGCTGATGGCCTGCACGTGTTCCGCACCGCCTTCAGCAGTACGCACCGCTGCACCTGACTCCAGCAGTGAGGCATCGTTGACCAGCAGACCTTTCACGCCGAAATGCGCGCAGCTACGCATGATCGCGCCGAGGTTGTGCGGGTTGCTGACATCTTCCAGCGCCAGCACGCAATCTTTGGCGCTCGCCTGGCTCAGCCATTCTGACACGGCCATACCCATGCGCTTTTTGATCAGGAAGCAGACGCCGCCATGATGCTCAGTGCCGGAGGCTTTGGTGATCTCCGCATCTTCGACCACGTGGTAAGCTTTGCGGTTCGCCGCCAGCCAGCGCAGCGCTTCGCGGAAACGCGGTGTCACTTCCTGAATAAACCAGGCGCGTACAATCGCTTCCGGACGGCTCTGGAACAGTGCCTGACAGGCGTTCTCGCCATAGACGCGCGTCTCTTCCATACGCTGACGACGGATCTGCTCGGGATCGACAAAGCTCTTACCGCTGATGCCACCGTGATCGGGCTTATCACTTTCGGTCGCAGCAGGACGCTCTGACGGGGCACGAGAAACGGTACGCCACGGCGAGTCGCTGTTGCTGAAAGCGCCGCGATTATCCTCTGCGCGCTCGTTGCGGCGGCCTGCACCTTCACCGCTACGGCGTGGCGCACCACGGCCGCCCTCATCGCGACGGGCAGAACCGCTGCGGGCACCGTTATCACTACGACGGCCAGCAGAGCGTCCGCCCTCTTCATTACGTTCAGTGCGGGGGCCAGAAGAACGACGATTATCATCCTGACGGGCAGCGGGACGGCCACCTTTGCCGGTACGAGGATTTGGCGCACCCGCGCTCTTATCATCTTCGCCACGCACGTACATCACTTTGACCTTGCCGCTTTTGCCTTTAAATTCGTCGTTCATATGTTCCTCCTGCATTGAGAGCGCGCAGATTACCTGATGTGCTGGCGCTTAGCTATCAACTATTGAACCTATAGAGCGATCCAGATTGAGAGGGCATTCGCCCCCTTTCATAATGGACAATATTACCAGACTGACACATTCCAATATCAGAGGTTTCTATGAATACGGTATGCGCTTCCTGCCAGGCAACCAATCGCGTTCCGGAAGAACGGCTTGCCGAAGGCGCAAAATGTGGTCGCTGTGGAAATGGATTATTTGATGGCGAAGTGGTGAGCGCGACCGCGACCACCTTAGACAAGTTTCTGCAGGATGATTTGCCGGTGGTCGTCGACTTCTGGGCGCCGTGGTGTGGTCCCTGCGTCAACTTTGCGCCGGTATTTAAAGAGGTTGCCAGCGAACGCAGCGGTAAGGTGCGCTTTATTAAAGTGAATACCGAGGCCGAACCGGCACTCAGCAGCCGTTTTCGCATTCGCAGCATCCCGACCATTATGCTGTTTAAGAACGGTGAGATGGTTGACATGCTGAATGGCGCGATGCCCAAAGCGCCGTTCAACGAGTGGCTGGACGAGTCACTGTAATCCGCTAAGGCCAGCTCTGCTGGCCTTTTCCTTTTCGGCGGCGCTTCGATTACACTGTGGTTTTTCCTGCCCTGAATACTCATGTCTGATAATGCTGTTTTGCGCTTGCGCACCCAACGCCTCGCCCGTGCCACCCGCCCTTTCCTTGCGCGCGGCAATCGCGTGTTACGCTGCCAGGGCTGTCTGCTGCCTGAGAAGAACTGTCTGTGCAGTGATATCGTGCCGCAAACGGCGCGCAGCCGCTTTTGCCTGGTAATGTTTGATACCGAGCCGATGAAGCCGAGTAATACCGGCCGCCTGATTGCCGATATCCTGCCCGATACCCAGGCGTTTGGCTGGTCGCGCACCGAGCCGGATCCGCTGCTGCTCGACGCGGTACGCAATCCTGATTACCAGCCGCTGGTGGTGTTCCCGGCCGCCTATGCCGACGCCGATCGCGAAGTGCTGACCGCGCCGCCTTTGAGCGGTAAACCGCCGCTGTTTATCATGCTGGACGGCACCTGGACCGAAGCGCGCAAAATGTTCCGCAAAAGTCCGTGGCTCGACGCCTTACCGGTGATGTCGCTGACGGTCACCGCCCCGTCGCGCTATACGCTGCGCGAGGCGCACGGCGTTGGCCAGCACTGTACCGCTGAAGTGGCAGCGGCACTGCTGGAGCAGGCGGGCGATAGTCAGGCAGCTCAGGCTTTATCGCGCCATTTTGAACAGTTCCGTGCCGCCTATCTGGCGGGCAAGCCGCATCACGCCCCCTCCACGTAAGCGATGCAGCCAGTCAGCGGCTCGATCGGTTAATCGATCCCTCATAGTGATCCTGATGCTCAGCCTGCGATCTGCCCGAAAGCACTGACGGGAAAAAGCGTTTACAATCACGCAAATCCCGATCTCTGGAGGGCGAGATGAGCCAACGCGGACTGGAAGCGCTGTTAAGACCCAAATCCATTGCGGTAATCGGCGCCTCGGTAACGCCGGGACGTGCCGGTTACTTTATGATGCGCAATCTGCTGGCCGGTGGTTTTAGCGGCCCGGTATTGCCGGTGACGCCGAAATACAAAGCCGTCAGCGGCGTGCTGGCCTGGCCTGATATCGACAGTTTGCCGTTCGCGCCGGACCTGGCCATTATCTGCACCCATTCAAAACGTAATCTGACACTGCTGCAACAACTGGGTGAAAAAGGCTGCAAAGCCTGCATTATTCTCTCCGCTCCCGCCAGCCAGCGGGAAGAACTGCAGGCCTGCGCCAGCCAGTGGCAGATCCGTCTGCTGGGGCCGAACAGCCTTGGGCTGCTGGCACCGTGGCAGGGATTAAACGCCAGCTTCTCGCCGGTACCGATTGCCAAAGGCCGCATTGCCTTCATTTCACAATCCGCCGCCGTCTCCAATACCATTCTTGACTGGGCGCAACAGCGTAACCTGGGCTTTTCCTGGTTTATCGCGCTGGGAGACAGTCTCGACACTGATGTCGATGACCTGCTCGACTTTCTGGCGCGTGACGGTAAAACCAGCGCGATCCTGCTCTATCTTGAACATCTCAGCGATGCCCGGCGCTTTGTTTCCGCCTCGCGTAGCGCGTCACGCAATAAACCGATCCTGGTGATCAAGAGCGGCCGCAGCCGTCAGGCGCAGGCGCTGCTCGGTAGCCACAGCGGGCTGGATGCGGCCTGGGACGCCGCCATTCAGCGTGCTGGCCTGCTGCGGGTGCAGGATACGCATGAACTGTTCTCCGCCGTCGAGTCGCTGAGCCACATGCGGCCGCTGCGTGGTGAGCGATTGATGATCATTAGTAACGGCGCTGCACCCGCCGCGCTGGCGCTGGATGAACTGTATGCGCGTAACGGTAAACTGGCCCAGCTCAGCGATGAGATGCGTCAACAGCTGGAAACCCTGCTGCCAGCCGGTGCTGGTCACGGCAACCCACTGGATTTGAAGGATGACGCCACGCCGGACCGTTACGTGGCCTGCGTGGAGTGCCTGCTCGACAGTCATGAGCTTGATGCACTGATGATTATTCATGCGCCGAGCGCGGTGGCACCTGCCACTGAAACCGCCGAGCGTCTGATTGCCGCCATTGCTGCTCATCCGCGCGGTAAGCAAATCACCCTGCTGACTAACTGGAGCGGCGAATTTTCCTCCCAGGCCGCGCGTCGTGCATTTACCCAGGCTGGGATCCCGACCTGGCGCACGCCCGAAGGCACCGTGACGGCATTTATGCATCAGGTCGAATATCGACGCAATCAGAAGCAACTGCGCGAAACGCCTGCCCTGCCGGCCAGCCTGACCCAGGACAGCGCCCATGCCCACCAGCTATTATCGCAGGCGCTCGACCGCGGCATTACGGCGCTGGATACCCACGAGGTCCAGCCGGTACTGCAGGCCTACGGGCTGGCAACGCTGCCAACCTGGATCGCCAGCGACAGTGCCGCAGCGGTAGCCATCGCCGATCAGATTGGTTATCCGGTGGCGCTGAAGCTGCGCTCGCCGGATATCGCCCATAAATCGGATGTGCAGGGTGTGATGCTTTACCTGCGCAATGCCAGTGAGGTAGCACATGCGGCCGAAGCCATTTTTGATCGGGTCAGGCAGACGCTACCGCAGGCGCGGATTGAAGGCCTGCTGGTGCAAAGCATGGCGAACCGGGCTGGCGCTCAGGAACTGCGGGTGGTGGTGGAACAGGATGCGCTGTTTGGCCCGATCATTATGCTGGGCGAAGGCGGCGTCGAGTGGCAGGCCGATAAACAAGCCGCCGTTGCGCTGCCGCCGCTGAATATGACTCTGGCGCGCTATCTGGTGATTCAGGCAATCAAGAGCGGCAAAATACGCAGCCGCAGCGCCCTGAATCCGCTGGATATTGCCGGCCTCAGCCAGCTGCTGGTGCAGGTTTCCAACCTGGTGGTTGATTGCCCGGAGATTCAGCGGCTGGATATTCATCCGCTGCTGGCGGCGGGCAACGACTTTACGCTGCTGGATGTCACCCTGACGCTGGCACCGTTTCATGGCGATAACGAAGCGCGCCTGGCGATACGTCCCTACCCGCAACATCTGGAGGAGCAGGTTCAGCTCAAGGATGGGCAAACCTGCCTGTTCCGCCCTATCCTGCCCGAAGATGAACCGCTGCTACGTGACTTTATCAGCCAGGTAACCAAAGAAGATCTCTATTACCGTTACTTCAGTGAAATCAGCGAGTTTACGCATGAGGATCTCGCCAATATGACGCAAATCGATTACGACCGTGAGATGGCGATCGTGGCGGTACGTCAGCAGCAGGGACGGTCGGAAATCATTGGCGTGACGCGTGCCATCTCTGATGCTGACAATATTGACGCCGAGTTTTCCGTGCTGGTGCGCTCCGATCTCAAAGGCCTCGGCATGGGCCGACGCTTGCTGGAAAAGATGATCCGCTACACCCGGCATCACGGCTTGCAACAATTGAACGGTATCACTATGCCGCATAATCGCGGCATGATTACCCTGGCGCGCAAACTTAACTTTTATGTTGATATTCAACTGGATGACGGTATTGTCAGCCTCAAACTGTCGCTGCAGGATGCGCTAAGCTAACCTTGTAGAGAAAGGTAAAAAACGCCCGGATCGCGACAGTTGATGTTATTATTTGTCGTTATGACCCTGATTTGATGGCAAAAGGCCATGCAATGAACAGAGAAGAAGTGCACTGTGATGTTGTCTAAATTTAAACGTAATAAACACCAACAACACCTCGCACAGTTGCCGAAACTGTCACAATCCGTTGCGGATGTGTCGACGCTTTACTCGCCTGCTGAATTTCGTCAGACGCTGCTGGAGAAAATCGCGGCAGCGCAGTCCCGTATTTGCATCGCTGCACTTTACCTGGAAAACGACGATGCAGGTCGGGCGGTGATGAACGCCCTGTATGCGGCAAAACAGGCGCGGCCAGCGCTGGATATCTCTATCCTGGTCGACTGGCACCGGGCGCAGCGTGGGCGAATTGGCGCGGCACGCGGCCTGACCAATGCCGACTGGTATTGTGATCTGGCAACCCAACACGCTGATATTGCCATCCCGGTGTATGGCATTCCGGTCAATACCCGGGAAGCGCTGGGCGTGCTGCACCTGAAAGGTTTCATCATTGATGACGAACTGATCTACAGCGGCGCCAGCATCAATGATGTTTATCTGCATCAGCATGATAAATATCGTTATGACCGCTACCAGATTATCCGCAACCCGCAGCTGGCTGACACCATGTACGCGTGGATTAACCTCAACCTGAAGCAGGCTGAGGCCGTCAACCGGCTCGATTTTGCCGAGCGCCCTTCCAGTCCGGAAATCAAAAATGAAACGCGTCAGTTTCGTCAGGATTTGCGCGGCTTCAATTATCAGTTTGAGGGCAATGCCAGTAATGAAGAGCTGGCGGTGACGCCGCTGGTCGGCCTGGGCAAGCATAGCCTGCTCAATAAGACTATCTTCCACCTGATGCCCTGCGCCGAACAGAAACTGACTATCTGTACGCCTTACTTCAACCTGCCGGCCTTACTGGTGCGTAACATTATTCATCTGCTGCGGCAGGGTAAGCAGGTCGAGATCATCGTCGGCGACAAGACCGCCAACGACTTCTATATCGCGCCGGATCAGCCGTTTAAAATTATTGGCGCGCTGCCCTATCTGTATGAGATTAACCTGCGTCGCTTCCTGAGCCGGCTACAGTATTACGTCACCAACGATCAGCTGGTGGTGCGGTTATGGAAAGATGGTGATAACAGCTATCACCTGAAAGGTATGTGGGTGGATGACGAATGGCAGCTGATTACCGGCAATAATCTCAATCCGCGCGCCTGGCGGCTCGATCTGGAAAATGCGGTGTTGATCCACGATCCGCTGCAACAGCTGGCCGATCAACGCGAAAAAGAGCTGACGCTGATTCGCCAGCACACCACAGTGGTGAAGCATTTCCGCGAGCTGGAGAGCATTGCCGATTACCCGGCTAAAGTCCGTAAATTGATACGCCGTCTGCGCCGGATTCGAATCGACCGGTTAATCAGCCGTATTCTTTAATCGTCGCCGCCGACGAGGCATCCGCTATGCGAATTTTGCTGTTTGCAGTGCTGTTGTGTAGTGGATGTGCTCATATGGCAGAGGATCGGTGGACCGGGCGGGATAAAGCACAGCACTTCGTTACCTCTGCTGCCCTGGCCGCAGCAGGAACAGAATACGGTCAGCGTCAGCATCTCTCTACCCGTCAGAGTCATACGCTGGGGATCATATTTTCGCTCAGTCTCGGGGCGGGAAAAGAGTGGTATGACAGCCGCCCGTCAGGGAGCGGCTGGAGCTGGAAAGATTTTGCCTGGGATGCCGCCGGTACCGCCAGCGGCATCGCCTTATGGAACCTTAGCCAGTAAGCCGGTTCAGCCAGTAGCGGTTACAGCCCAATCCCTTTTCCCCGCTTGTGCAGCAATAGCGACACCAAAAAGGCCACCGCGCCCATGGCGGAGACATACCAGAAGAAGGTAGTCTCAATCCCCTGCTGCTTCATCAGTAACGCCACATACTCCGCCGATCCGCCAAAGATGGCATTCGCCACCGCATAAGAGAGTCCTACGCCTAATGCCCGCACCTGAGGAGGAAACATTTCTGCCTTCAAAATACCGCTGATGGCGGTGTAGAAACTGGTGATCAGCAGCGCCAGCATAATTAACAGGAACGCAACGCCTGGGCTCTGGACATTTTGCAGCAAGGTCAGAATGGGCACGGTACAGATAGCGGCACCGGCACCAAAAATCATCATTGAAGTGCGACGGCCAATTTTGTCAGACAGCGCACCAATAGCCGGCTGCAGCAACATGAAGACCAGCAGCGCACCGGTCATCAGGCCGCTGGCGGTCTTAGGATCCATTCCCGAGGTGTTGACCAGATACTTTTGCATATAGGTGGTAAAGGTATAGAAGCTCAGCGATCCGCCGGCGGTGAAGCCCAGCACCATCAGGAACGGACGGGTATGATTGCGTAACAGGCCTATCACGCTGCCCGCATCACGGTGCTGACGGCTGCTTTTGTCTGAGGTTTCTTCCAGTGAGCGACGTAACCACAGCGCCACTACGGCCAGCAATGCGCCGAGGAAGAATGGAATGCGCCAGCCCCAGCTGCGCAGCTCTGCATCGCTCAGCACAAACTGCAGCACCACTACCGTCAGCACCGCGGCCAGCTGACCGCCGATTAAGGTGACGTACTGGAATGAGGCGTAAAAACCTTTGCGTCCTTCCAGCGCCACTTCGCTCATGTAGGTTGCGCTGGTGCCATATTCACCGCCAACGGATAATCCCTGAAACATCCGCGCCAGCAGCAGAATGATCGGTGCCGCGATGCCAATGGCGTCATAGCCGGGTAAACAGGCGATCACCAGCGATCCAAAACACATCATGCACACTGAGATCAGCATGGAGCTTTTACGTCCGTGCTTATCACCGATGTAACCGAACAGCCAGCCGCCGATAGGACGCATCAGGAATCCGGCAGCAAAGACGCCGGCCGTCTGTAATAGCTGCGTGGTGGTATCGCCTTGTGGGAAGAAGATGTGGGCAAAATAGAGAGAAAAGAATGAGTAGACGTAGAAATCGAACCACTCGACCAGGTTACCCGATGACGCGCCAACGATAGCCCAGATGCGCTTTTTCGTATCGTCTGTCTGATCTTTATTATTTATGGGTGTCATGCCTTGCCTCTGTTCCTTGCTGATCAACAGCATTTAAAGAAGTGAGTAAAGCATTTAAGTCCACCGGAGGTAAAGGCGGTGTATTCTGAGATTATAAATGTGAGCCACATCGCTAATTGCTGCAAAATCAGCGGGTTGTTCAGAGCAGGACGTCCCGATTTTGCCTGAGTAAGGGGAAGTAAGAATGGCAGACGGGAATGAAAATCAGCGTTCTCCAGACGTAAAAAAGCCCCGCACTTTCGTGCGGGGCTTCTTCACTCGTTTGATGCCTGGCAGTTCCCTACTCTCGCATGGGGAGACCCCACACTACCATCGGCGCTACGGCGTTTCACTTCTGAGTTCGGCATGGGGTCAGG
>NZ_JBNPYB010000024.1:0-55999 GCF_050432985.1 Pantoea sp. AN62
AACTTTTGCTTTGCCACGGAATGGTCTGTGTTGTCGGGAGGATGCGTGATCTGATCCTTCAACTCAGCAAAAGTTCGATTTATTCAACAAAGCCTTCACCCTCTTACGATGAATAGTTAAATGGAACAGTCACTTTTTCGCCAGGAAGCACTTGATGCTGCCAATCGCGGCAGTCTGGGCACCGTCGCACTTTATTGTCCGCCCTACCGATGGCTGGTTATTTCCATCGTGGTCGTCATTACTGCTGCGACAACGCTCTTTTTTATTTTTGGTAGCTATACCAAATATGAGTCCTCTACCGGGGAGTTATTACCTAAAAACGGCATGTTGATCATCCCGCCGCCCGTAAGCGCAACGGTTATCGATATTCCGGTTAAAGAAGGCCAGCGGGTCGAGAAAGGCGATGTACTGATGGTGTTGTCATCAGAAGTCTCGACGCAATTTGGCCAGACCCGCCAGGTAGTGGCTGAAAACCTGTCGGCACAACGTGAACGTCTGCAGCAGGATCTAAAAACCCTCAGCAAGCTGCATGAGGTTGAAATGCAGGGGCTGAAAGAGACCATCAACAGCCTGAAATTACAGCAAGAACAGCTGCGGCTGCAGATGACCCATCGCCGAAAACAGGTTGAGCTGGCGCGCTTGCAGCTAACCAAGCTGAATGCGATGCATGACCAGGGCTATGCCTCGAATCGTCAAATGGAAGAGCAGGAGTCGGCCTTGCTCGACAGTCAGGCCCGCTACCAGGAGTATCAACGGCAGCTGCTGGATATTGCTCAGAAGATCCTGCAGGCGCAGCAGCAACTGCACGAGAAGCCGCTTGATGACGCGAAAAAGCGTAACGATATAGAGCGACAGCTGGCGGACAACCGTCAGTCACAGGTTGAAAATGAAGCGCGCCGTTCGTTTGAATTGCGTGCGCCGAAAAGCGGCTACGTTGGCATGATTATGATCAAGAACGGTCAGATGCTGAGTGCAGGCCAGTCGGCCATGGCGATCCTTCCCAGTGACAGTGAACTGGTGGCGCGCATCATGGTAAACACCCAATCGATCGGTTTTATCCAGGCCGGACAACGCGTTGTGCTGCGTTACAAAGCCTTCCCATATCAAAAGTTCGGTCAGCAATATGGCAAAGTCATCGAAGTCTCACGCACAGCCCTCACCCCGCAGGAAGTTTCAACCTTAACCGGGAAAAACAATATCCAGGAACAGCAGTACCGGGTACTGGTGGCGCTGGATAAGCAGACCATTAAAGCCTACCTGCAAAACGAACCGCTGAAACCCGGTATGGCGCTGGACGCCGATTTTATTGTCGACAAACGTCGTCTGTACGAGTGGGTCCTGGAGCCGTTATTCGCGCTCGGCCACAAAATTTCGCTCTGATTAAAAGGTCTGTGCTGTGTTGTTAAAAGATAAACTTAATTTCAGATGGTTTAACCGTCTGCCGATGATCCGCCAGTCACAAGCGACCGAATGCGGGCTGGCCTGCCTGGGGATGGTTGCCAACTACCACGGGCATGAGATCGATATGATCACCCTGCGCCGGCGGTTTGCTACCTCGCTCAAAGGCGCCACGCTGGCCGATGTGATTGCAATGGCACAACAGCTGAATATGAGTTCGCGCGCGCTGCGGGTCGATCTTGAAGAGCTGTCTAAGCTGCGCATGCCCTGTATTCTGCACTGGGAACTGAACCACTTTGTGGTACTGAAAAAAGTCCGCGGCAATAAGATCACGCTGCACGATCCCGCACGCGGAATCCGCGAGCTGACGTTCGCCGAGGCCTCGAAAGCGTTCACCGGGGTGGCGTTAGAACTGATTCCCTCTTCAACCTTCGAAGTGAAGGAAGAAAAAGCCAGCATCTCAATGATGAAACTGGTCGGCAGCGTCACCGGCGTCAAATCGGCATTCTGTCAGGTGCTGATTCTGTCGGTAGTGCTGGAGCTGTTCGGCGTGTTATCCCCGTTCTTTATGCAGTGGGTAATGGATATGGTGCTGGTCTCGGCCGATTATTCGTTGCTTACTCTGCTGGGGGTGGGCTTCATTATGATTGCGCTGTTCCAGACAATGATTTCCGCCCTGCGCTCCTGGGTGATGAGCTGGTTCTCCAGCCAGCTTAGCGTGCAGTGGACGGTCAACGTCTGCCAGCATATGTTGAAGCTGCCGCTCGACTGGTTTGAGTCACGTCACGTCGGCGACATCCTGTCACGCTACGGTTCACTGAATACCATTCAGAGTACCCTGACCTCGCGTTTTATCAGCACCGTGCTGGATGGGGTCATGTCGATCGTCACCGTCATGATGCTGTTTATCTACAATGCCAAACTGGCCTGGTTAGTGATCGCCCTGTTCGTTGCTTATGGATTATTGCGCTTCCTGGCCTATGATCCGGTGCGCCGTGCTAATGAGGAGCAGATCATCAGCTCAGCGCGCACCCAGTCGTCGTTGCTGGAAACGCTACGCGGTATCCAGGCGGTTAAAACTAACAACAAGCAGATCCCGCGTCTCTCTGCCTACATGAATTTTTTGGTGGAGAGTACCAATAAAGGGATCGTGATGCAGAAGCTCAATATCCTGTTTGGATCGGCGCAGGGAATACTGACCTCAGTGGGTCGGGTGGTGCTGGTGTGGCTGGCGGCATTGCAGGTGCTGGATGGCAACTTTTCTGCCGGTATGCTCACCGCGTTCATCAGTTTCTCTGACCAGTTCATGAGCCGCGGGGCGGGTTTAATCAATGCAATTATTGATTTTCGCATGTTGCGCATGCACGGCGAGCGTCTGGCCGACATCGTACTGTCGGAGACAGAACCCTGCGAAGAGGCCAGCCCGAGTCTGCTCGATCACAGCGACGAACCCGAGATCCCTCAGGATATCGCACTGGAGCATATTTGCTTTCGCTATGCAACCACCGAACCCTGGGTTATTGACGATATCAGCCTGACAATCAAAGCCGGTGAAAGCGTGGCGATTGTCGGTCCGTCTGGTCAGGGTAAAACCACGCTGGCGAAAATTATTCTCGGTTTATTGCATCCGGAGAGTGGCGTCATCACCGTTGGCGGCATGGATATAACCAAGACCGGCTTACAGCATCACCGCAACCGTATTGGCTGTGTGATGCAGGATGATATTCTGTTTTCTGGTTCGATCAGTGAAAATATCAGCTTTTTTGATAATGAACCTGACCATGCAAAAATTACCCGGGTTGCGCGTCTGGCTCAAATTCATGGCGACATCATGAAAATGCCGATGAATTATCAAAGCCTGGTTGGCGATATGGGATCTTTCCTGTCCGGCGGTCAGTTACAACGTATTTTACTTGCCAGGGCACTCTATCGGGAGCCGAAGATTCTGGTGCTGGATGAAGCGACCAGCCACCTGGATATTTATAATGAAAAGCAGATAAATAACGCCATCAAGCGGATGAACATCACGCGCATTATTATTGCGCACCGCCCGGAAACCATCCGCAGTGCAGACCGAATCGTTATGCTGAACAACGGTAAATTCAGCGAAATGACTGCCGACCAGTTATTTTCACCCGCAGACAATGAAAGCAAAATGGAAAAAGAAAATGAACAAACAGATATGTAAATTTAGTGAAGGTATGATTACGCTTCCGGAAGGCTATACAGAACGAACGCTTAATACGCTGATGGATAAGCGATCGGTTTTGCCGCCGATTACGCTGTCACGCGATGTATTAGGCAATCATAACTGCACCGAAGAGTATATTGAGAGCCAGCTTGGACTGTTAAGTAAACAGGTTAAAGACTGGCAGCAGGCACCGGGTGAGAGCATCACATTAGGCGATAACATCGCGACTGGCCTGCTCATCAGTTATGATTTTTTACGTCCTGATAATCATCGCCAGTACCAGAAACAGGCTATCTTCACCTTAGATATGGATGATTTACTTATTTTCACCCTCTCGAAATCGTCACCGATTACTGACAAAGAGATGCAGTGCTTCACTGACACCTTAAACAGTTTCAGAACGTACGATTAACGGTTATCCGGCATCACGCCGGGTAATATTGGTTTATTTTTGTTTTTCAGTTGTTTCATGCCTGTCATGAATTTTGCCGCTTTTAAGCGGCTTTTTTTTTATGCTTCCGGCTGTACCGCTGTTATCACGCCTCAGAAACACCGGCAGGTAAACAGGTCAGACACGGCTTCAGTCAGCATAACGCCAGCTGACGGCTGCCGCATTATGCTGAAATAGCCGGATGGTCTGATTAACACGCCACGCCGGAATGGGTAAGCCAGCGCGCCAGACAAAATATCAACATGCCTGGCGCGGGGGATAAACAGATAAAAATCGGTAAACGGCCAGACTCTATTGCGCACTGGCCGCCGCAAATTGCGTATAATTGTCGTGCGTAATGGTTTTATAAGGGACCCAGTTAATCTCATCCACTTTCTGTTTATCCAGCAGCGCCTTCGCCACTTTTACCGCGCCCGTCGCCTGTCCTTTTGCATCCTGAAAAATGGTCAGCGCCATTTTGCCGGTTTTCACGAACTGCTGACCATCCGGAGTGCCATCAATGCCGGCTACCAGGATATGGCTGTTTTTAGCCTGATTCAGCGCCATAATCGCCCCGATAGCCATTTCATCGTTATTAGCGGCAATCGCATCAATCGGACGCTGGTTGAGCAACCAGCCCGACACCACATCCACCGCTTCATTACGCTGCCAGCGTGCGGTCTGCTTTTCAATAACCGCCATCTGCTGGTACTTTGCGATGACCGCTTCTACTGCGCGCGTGCGCTCCCGCGCCTCTTCGTTCGACAGCGCGCCCATCAGGATGGCGACGTTACCGCGATAGTTCATCCTCTTTGCCAGCGCTTCCATCTGCATTTCACCGCCCAGCGCAGAATCTGAGCCGACATAAGCCATATTTTCCGGCAGCTTAACTTCCGGCTTGCGGTTAACAAACACCAACGGAATGCCTGCTGACCGGGCCGCTTTAATCATCGGTAACACGCCCTGCGTATCCACCGGGTTGAGAATAATGGCATCCACGCCCTGGTTAATGAAATCCTCAACCTGTTGTACCTGTAGCGCAACATCGCCTTTGGCATCAACGAACTGCCCGTCCATCTTCAGCGCGCTGATTTCCCCAATCATCTGGGTGCGCAGGATCGAGACAAAATTAAGGTCAAAGTTTGCCAGTGCCACGCCGATTTTGGGCGTTTTAGCACCGGCTGACACGCTGATCAGCATGCCGAGGAACATCGCAAATAGTCTGGTTTTCATGATCTTATCCTGTAGGGTTTTTTATTATCATAAGTCCGTCGGGCAACAGACAAATACCCGACGGGGAGGTGATTACACGGTAAAATGATCGCGGAACTGGGCCAGTGCCTGTTCGCTGTCACCGGCGGCCCAGCCTTCCAGCGCCACGACGCCGCGATAGCCGACCTGCTCCAGCACGCGGGCAATCGCACGATAGTTGATTTCGCCGGTGCCAGGCTGCATCCGTCCCGGCACATCCGCGACCTGTATTTCTCCGATCGCCGGACCACATCGGCGGATCAGCTCAATCAGATTGCCTTCGCCAATCTGGGCGTGATAGAGATCCAGATTCATCTTCAGCGCCGGACTGTTGACCGCCTCGACCAGCGCCAGCGTATCCGCCGCGCGGGCAAAGGGGGTGCCCGGATGGTCAACCGCCAGGTTAAGGTTCTCGAGGGTAAAGACGCGTCCGGCCCGCTCACCGAGCGCGGCGAGGCGGCGCAGCGTATCTGCCGCTTTGAGCCACATCGCCCCGGTCACTCTCTCCACCGGCCTGATCGCCTGGCCATTCTCGTCCAGTCCGGTGCCGTGCAGATTCAGGCTCGGGCAGTTAAGCCGTTCCGCAATCGCCAGCGACGTTTCAGCACTTTGCAGTAGCGGCTCGATTTGATCCTCATCCGTCAGGTTACCGCTCAGATAGCCGGTCATTGAGGTGAAGCGCGCACCCGTCGCCACCAGCGCATCGATATCCTTATTGGCCCAGTTCCAGATTTCGACTCCAAACCCCAGCGCATGAATACGCTCAACCCGGCGGATAAACGGCATATCGAGAAACACCATCTCGGCACAGACAGATAACTGATAACCGGCCATTAGCGTGCTCCCAGCAAGACAGGCTTGCGCTGCTGCACCGACTCAATACAGGCCAGCGCAATCTCCAGCGCATTGCGGGCATCAATGCCGGTAGCGCGTGGTGTCTCACCGTGCAGGATGCAATGCGCAAACTCGGTCATTTCCGCCACGTAGGCGTCACGCAGCAGATCGGTATCCATCCGTGAGGTTGCTATCGCAATACCGTCGGCGTGATAGCGGACGCAGTTATCCTGATTGATGTTGCCGGCCTGCAGCATGCCTTTGCTGCCAAACACTTCACCACGCACGTCATAACCGTAGACGGCCTGGAAATTGGCTTCGGCCGTGGCAATCGCCCCGTTATCGAAACGGATGGTCACCACTGAGGTATCCAGCAGCCCCTTATCTTTAAAATCGGGACGGACCAGCGCATCCGCCAGCGCATAGACTTCAACCGGTCGGGCACCGGGGTTGAAATGCAGCAAGGTATCGAAGTCGTGGATCAGCGTTTCCAGAAAGATGGTCCACTGCGGGATCGGGGCCGGATCGCGTAAGGCGGGGTCGCGGGTCACCGAGCGGCTTAGCTGGGTAGTGCCGTTTTCACCGGCTTTGACTGCGCTGATGGCGGCGGCAAAACCGGCACTGAAGCGACGATTGAAACCGACCTGTAAAACCACGCCCGCCGTTTTCGCGGCCGCAATTGCCCGGTCAGCTTCCTCCAGCGTCACCGCCATCGGTTTCTCACAAAAGACATGCTTACCGGCCTGCGCGGCGGCAATCACCAGATCAGCATGGGTGCGGGCCGGTGTCGCAATGGCCACCGCATCAATCTCACTGTCGTTGAGTAATGCCTGCAAGTCGGTATAGGCCTTCTCAATCCCCAGCCGATCGGCCAGGCGCTGCGCGGCACCAGGCTGCAGATCCGCAACGGCGGTCAGGCGGGCACCGGGTACCCGCAGCGCCAGATTCTCCGCATGAAAACTGCCCATTCGGCCTGCGCCAATCAATCCCACACGCACAGTTTTATGATTCATAACAGCTCCTGTTTATTTATTGTTTGCCCAGTCAGGCTGGATAGAGGGTCCGGATGTCTGCTGTGCCTCAGCGGCAAAGCGACGGGATTTCGATAACATCAGCGGCTCGATGTGCTCCAGCGAGACGCCGCGGGTTTCCGGCAGAAAACGTTGCACGAACCAGAAGGCCACCAGACAGCCAACGGCGCACAGCATCAGCGGAAACGCGCCGTGGAAGTGGTCCATCAGCAGGCTGTTGCGATTCATCATCGGGAAACTCTGGGTGACAATGAAATTGGCCAGATACATTGATGAGAAGGCGTATCCCATAGCGACGGCGCGGATGCGGTTGGGAAAGATTTCTGAGATCAGTAACCAGGCTCCCAGGCTCCACGACATGCCGAAAATCAGCACGAAGGCCACCAGCCCGATCACCGGCAGCAGCCCGCCGGTTTGCGCAATAAAGGCCCACGAGGTCACCATCAGACAGACGGCACAGCCCAGCGCGCCCCAGCGCAGCAGGCGGGTACGTCCCCAGCGATCAACGGCGTTGAGGCAGAAGGCCACGCCGGCCAGCAGCGCTACCCCAAGGAAAATGCTGTGGAACAGCGACGTTTGCGTATCAGAGGAGATGTTCTGCAGCAGTGACGGTGCGTAATAGAGCAGGATATTAATGCCGGAAATCTGCTGCAGGATGGCGATGGCGCAGCCAATCAGCAGGATGTAGCGCGCCCGGGCATCACGCAGTAACGCGGGCCGGGCACCGCCGTCGCGCTGATCGGCAGCGGAAGCACTGATCTCTGCCAGCAGGCGGGCGGCATGCTGTGGCGTAGACAAACGGGTCAGCACCGTCAGCGCCCGATCGCGCTTGCCGTTCAGCGCTAACCAGCGCGGCGATTCCGGCATAAACGGCACCAGCGCCAGAAACAACAGGCAGGGCACCACGCCGGATGCCAGCATCCAGCGCCAGCCTTCGCTGACGATCCAGCTGTGAGTCATGCCGCGGGCGATAAGATAGTTGACCACATAAACCGTAACCTGACCGCCCACCATCAGCATCTGCTGCAGGCCAAGCATGCGGCCGCGCCAGTCTTTTGGTGACACCTCGGCAATATAGAGCGGCGTAATCGCCGAGGCCATGCCAACGGCCAGCCCGCCAACCAATCGGTAAAGCACAAACTGGGTCAGGGTATCGGCCAGCGCCGAACCCACCGCTGACAGCGTAAATAACAGGGCGGTGATCACCAGCGTCGGCTTACGGCCGATCCGGTCAGAGAGTGCGCCAACACACCAGGCACCGGCCACACAACCGAGGATCACATTTGAAACAGCCCAACCGCTTTGCCACGGCGACAGAGACAGATGTTCGGTTAACGGCTCTATCACCCCGGAAATAACCGACGCGTCATAGCCAAGGATCACCCCGCTGAGCGAGGCGATGGAACAGATAAATAGCAGCAACTTCAGATTATGTTTACGCATAACAGCTTAACTTTCCCGTTAATTTTTACCGGTGAGCGTTAGCCTGAAGATTGCAAAACAGGTGCCAGTTTTTAAACCGGGTTTTATGTGAACGACCTCTCAGATAACCGCGGCCGGATGAAAATAAAATTTACATGTCAACTTAACATGTCATTAAAATGGACATTCCATTCTGACCCGGAGGCAGAGATGCCCACGCTGCACGATTTATTGCCGAATAAAGAAGAGAGCGACGCCATTTTCAGCCTGCCTGAAGGCAGCGATGCGGCACGCTGGGAGCAGCTGCTTGCGCAGGGATGGCAGGCCTTTGTGGCGGGTGAACAACCGCACTGGATCCGCAGCAGCATCCTGCAATCCTGGACACGCTCCCGGCAGCGCGGCATCGATCCGACCCGGTTCAGCTACAGCGCGCCGGCCTCGGACGAGGTGGCCGCAATTCTCAGCCTGAACAGTGAACTGATTGCGGTGGCACGCAGCGTGATGGAGAACCTGCTGGCCTACAATCCGGATGGCCACATCAACCTGACCGATGCGCAGGGCGTGGTGCTGAGCTTTTGCGGCAGCGATCTGACGCCAGTCGGCAGCATCCTGCGTGAAGAGGTGCTGGGCACCAACTGCACCGCACGCTGTTTACGCGAACAGCGGCTGGTCTATGTGCTGAGCGGAGAGAACTGGAAGATGGCCCTTCGCGAGCGTAACCAGCAGTGCGCGGCGGCACCGATTCGTGATGCCAGCGGGCGGATGATCGGCGTCCTGACGCTGACGGCAACGCCTGACAGTTTCAACGTTCACACGCTGGGCACGGTGCAGGCGGCGGCCGAAGCGATTGGGCAGCAACTGACCCTGCGCCGCCTGCTGGCTGAGCAGCAGTCGATTCTGGAAACCCTGAATGAAGGCGTGGTGGTCTGCGATCGCGACGGCCGTATCAAAACCCTGAATCGTTACGCCCGTCAGATTTTTGCCGGCATGGCGACGGACGGTGCGCTGATCGACCAGCTGCTGCAGCCGCAATCGGGATCGCTGCTCACCCTTCCCTGCTGTAACGATCGTGAGATGGTGTTTCGCCCGGATGGCCGACGCAGCGTCTCCTGCCTGGTATCACTGATGCTGGCACCGGATGGCGGACGTATTTTATCGTTGCGCGAAAACCAGCGAATCCGGGCGATCACCCGGCGGGTGCTGGGGGTCAGCGCCAGTTATACCTTTGACATGATTCGTGGCAATGCGCCCACGCTGCAACAGGCGATACAGCATGCGCGAGCCAGTAGCCGCAGCGACAGCACGGTGCTGCTGACCGGCGAAAGCGGCACCGGTAAGGAGCTGTTTGCTCAGGCGATTCATAACGCCAGCAGCCGGTCACAGGAGTCATTCGTGGCGGTTAACTGTGGCGCACTGCCGCGCGATCTGGTGCAGAGCGAACTGTTCGGCTACGTTGACGGTGCCTTTACCGGCTCGCGCCGGGGGGGTTCAGCCGGAAAATTTGAGCTGGCCGACGGCGGCACCCTGTTCCTCGATGAGATTGGTGAAATGCCGCTCGAGCCACAGACCAGCCTGCTGCGCGTACTGCAGGAGAATGAGGTGTTGCGCATCGGTGCTGCCCATCCGGTTAAGGTGGATGTACGCATCGTGGCGGCCACCCACTGCGATCTACAGAGCGCAGTGGAACAGGGGGCTTTCCGGCGTGACCTGTTCTATCGTCTCAACGTCATTTCGCTGACCATTCCAGCCTTACGGGATCGTCGAAGCGACATCCCCGACCTGGTGAATACCTTTATCAGCGCGCTATGTCAGCGACTGAACAAACGCCCGCCGCAGGTGACGACAGAGGCGATGCACTGCCTGCAGGCCTGGCACTGGCCGGGCAACGTCCGTGAGCTGGAAAATCTGGTCGAGCGGATCGTCAACCTCTGCCAGAGCAGCACCATCGGGCTGACCGATCTGCCCGCCGAATTTGTTGCCAGCGCCTCCCCCGCCGTCGTCGAGGTGACCAGCCTGCTGCAGGATAATGAGCGGGCCTGCATACTGCAGACCATCCGCGCTCAGGGCGGTAATCTGCGGCAGTCGGCTAAGCTGCTGGGGATTTCACGCACTGCGCTCTACAACAAGCTGAACCAGTGGAACATTCCGATCGACAGCCTGCGCCAGTAACCTGCCGCGTCAGGGCACGTGCAGGTTAGCCGCCTGGTCATCGCCACACAGCGGGAATCATGGCTTTTGCCGGCTAAAAGGCCTAAAATGTGACCATCTAACCCAGTGGTCACTGAATAACCCACTTCACTTATCAGGCGGTGAAAATGTCAGAACAGCATACCGATGCCGGCGTCCGCGGCCCTGCCGAGCACAACGTGCGCGACCAGATTGTTGATGCCGCGATGCAGCACTTTGCCCATTACGGCTATGAGAAAACCACCGTCTCTGATCTTGCCAGGGCAATTGGCTTCTCCAAAGCCTATATCTACAAGTTTTTTGAGTCTAAACAGGCGATTGGCGAAGTGATCTGCTCCAGCCGGCTGACGATGATTATGCAGCGGGTGGAGGCGGCGATAGCCGATGCGCCCAGCGCTTCTGAACAGTTCCGCCGCCTGTTTCGTACCCTTTCGGTGACCGGCACCGAGCTGTTTTTTCACGATCGTAAACTGTATGACATCGCCGCAGTGGCCTCGCGCGATCGCTGGCCCTCAGCCCAGGCGCATGAAGAACGTGTGCTGAACCTGATTCATCAGATTCTTCGTCAGGGCAGAGAGGCGGGCGAATTTGAACGTAAAACCCCGGCTGATGAAGCGGCAGAAGCCATCTATCGGGTGATCAAACCTTATGCCAGCCCGGTGCTGCTGCAGTATAACCTCGATGAGGCAGAAGCGGCCTCAGTTCAGCTGGCGGCACTGGTATTACGCAGCCTGGCGCCCTGAACTGTGACCATTGACTAAATCGGTCACTTGATCAAAGATAGCGATGACTTTGATCGGCCGATCAGGTCATTGCTGTCGTTACGCTCACCGGTTTTCTTCCCGTTAAGCCTGATGGCCTGCAGGCGACGCTCTGCGCCAGGTGCGCAGGGTTGCCTCATCCACGCTAAGGTTGAAAGCGTGCATTGATAAAACTCACGCGTCTGTAGCAGATGAATTGCCACAGCACAGACTGACCACAGGAGGAAACACATGAGTCATTCAGCGGCGTCTGAACGCATTGTCATTACCGGTATGGGCATCGTCTCGCCTCTTGGCTGCGGCGTGGAAACGGTCTGGCAACGCTTAACAGCAGGTCAGTCGGGGATTCGTGGCCTGTCCGACGAGATGAGTGCCGGCACCGGCATTTCGGTTGGCGGTAGCGTCCCAACGGTCGATGAAGATCCGCTGGCAGGGTACGATCCTGAAGCCTTTATCCTGCCTAAAGAACGCAAAAAAATGTCCCGCTTTATCGAGTTTGCGCTGCTGGCGGCGGACGAAGCGCTGAAGCAGGCGGGCTGGCATCCTCAGCCGGAAGATGAGGCCGCGCGCGAACGCACCGCCACCATTATCGCCTCAGGCGTAGGCGGCTTTGGCGCTATTGCTGAAGCAGTGCGTACCACTGACGCTCGCGGTCCGCGCCGGCTTTCCCCTTTCACCGCCCCTTCCTTCCTCGCCAATATGGCGGCGGGTCATGTCTCGATCAAACATGGATTTACCGGGCCGCTTGGCGCCCCCGTCACCGCCTGTGCAGCAGGCGTGCAGGCGATCGGTGATGCCGCCCGACTGATCAGAAGCGGCGAAGCGGATATTGCTATCTGTGGTGGCACGGAGGCAGCGCTGGATCGGGTGACGCTGGGCTGCTTTGCGGCCGCACGTGCGCTGTCGGTGGGCTTTGCCGATGATCCGCATCACGCCTCGCGGCCGTTTGATCGCGACCGCAACGGTTTCGTGATGGCTGAAGGCGCGGGCCTGCTGGTGATTGAGTCGCTGGCGCATGCCGAAGCGCGCGGTGCTACGCCACTGGCAGAACTGGTTGGCTACGGAACCAGCGCCGATGCTTACCACCTGACCGCCAGCCCGGAAAATGGCAGCGGTGCCGCGCGGGCGATGAAACTGGCCCTGCGCCAGGCCGGGATTGGGCCGGAAGCGGTGCAGCACATCAACGCCCATGCCACCTCGACTCAGGTCGGCGATCGCGGTGAACTCGCGGCAATTCGCTCGGTATTTGGCGACGATTCATCGGTAGCCATTACCTCGACCAAATCAGCAACCGGGCATCTGCTGGGCGCGGCGGGCGGGTTAGAGGCAATATTTACCCTGCTTGCGCTGCGTCATCAATGCGTTCCACCGACCCTCAACCTGCATCATCCCGATGAAGCGGCGGGCAACCTCGATCTGGTGGCGCTGAACGCCCGCCCGATGGACCTGACCTATGCGATGTCGAACGGCTTTGGATTTGGCGGGGTAAATGCCAGCATCCTGCTGCGTAAGTGGTAACCACGTCTGACTGAGTCGGGTCCCGCTGCCGTGCGGTTGTCTGTTGCACGGCAGCGGGTCCTCTTACCACGCTTAACGGTTTCGGGACCCGCCTCACCGCTTACGCGCCCGACAGATCGGGTGCTGAAACCCCGGTCGCCTGCCGATCTCTGCCTGACGATGCAGACCCCGGTGGGCCTGCACGATTATCTTTATACTTCTGTACCTTTCCTGACAATATCGCCCGCCCGTCGCCGCTTACGGTTAAATTTCAGCGCTACAATTAGATCGACCACAATAACCTCAGGGAAAGCGAATGAATATTGCAGCCTTCGATATTGGCGGGACCTCATTAAAAATGGGCGTAATCGATCGTCAGGGAAATATTCTGGCGAGCGACAGTAGCGATATCTCCCATAATGACCGGGATAAGATTCTGGAGCAGATTATCGGCTGGCTAAAGAAGAACCCGTCCTGCAGCGGCATTGCGGTCAGCACGCCGGGTTATATCGATCCGGATAACGGCTATATTGCGATGGGCGGGACGGTGCGTGACTTTGATCGGTTTCATCTGAGCCAGTGGCTGACCGAAAAAACCAGCCTGCCCGCTACGGTTGAAAACGATGCGCACTGTGCATTGCTGGCAGAGCGCTGGCTGGGAAAAGCGAAAAAGCTGAATGATTTTCTGATGTTAACCATTGGCACCGGACTCGGTGGCGCAGCGTTCTGTAACGGCGCACTGATCCGCGGGGGACGCAATCGGGCCGGAGAATTTGGCTGTCTGCTGACCTCGCGTCCGACCGACAGCAATATCGAGCCGCATACCATGGCCCAGAGTTGCACCATGACCGCGCTGCGCGAAAATTACGCTCAGCTCAGCGGCCAGCCCGCCGATGATATCAGCGGTAAAGATGTGTTCGATGCTTTTGAGCAAGGTGATGAGTTAGCACAAAAAGTGGTTAATACCTTTTACCAGCATCTTGCCGCCGGTTTATATAACCTGTTCAGCGTGTTTGACCCGCAGACCATTTTCATCGGCGGCGGTATAACCGAACGCGAATCCTTTCTGCAGGAGCTTTCACAGCAGCTGGAAAAATATCAAATCGATATCCGCATTGATACCGCCACCTACGGCAACGACTCCGGCATGCTGGGCGCAGCCTATCACTTTTTGCAAAGCCAGCAGAGTGAGCTCTCTTAGCGCTGCCGCCAGTCCGGAATGATTAAATCGCCGCGTAACACCGAACTACCCAGCATCTGTTGGGTAGTGGCGGTTAACCAGCCGACAATGCGTGATGCCAGCAGATCGAGTGAATATTCAATAGCCGGAATGGTCGGTAACCCGGGTAAATTAACCGATCCCGCCAGGCTGAATACCATCACGTCCTTCGGCACCGCTTTATTAAACGCCTGCAGCTGCGCCATGGCGTTTTGCGCTTCCTGCTCGTTAGCCACCAGCAGCGCATTAAAACTCCGGCTGCTGGCATTATTCAGCAGCATCTGAATTGCCACCGACGAGGAGACCGCTTCGGTGATCACCAGATTGCGGTTAAAGGGCAGAAGATTGTTTTCCAGCGCCAGCTTGTAGCCCAGTAATAGCTGCCCTGCGGTGCCCCCGTTCTCAGGCTGAATTAAGGCGATCTGCCGGCGGCCCTGATTGATCAGGAAATTGCAGGCCGTCTCAGCGGCAAACGCGTGGTCGAACTGAATACTGTTCGGCCCTTCGGCTTCGGCACAGTCAACCAGAATGACATGTTCATCATCGATGTTAAGAGGAAAGCGCGCGCCGATGATCAGCACATCATCGCACAGGCCACAACTCAGCTCGTCCAGCGCGGTCAGAACCTCACTTTTGCTGCGGGCAAAGCGCAACAGCAGATGTTTCTGATGCTGGCGCAGCTGCTTTTCCAGCGCAAAAAGCCAGGCGGTGATCTGGTTTACGTTTTCCTGGGCACAGATAACGCCGATGCAGTGGGTAGTCTGGCTGAATAACGATTGAGCTATTACGTTAGGCCGGTAATTCAATTCCTCGACTGCCTTCAGTACCGCCAGCCGGCTGGCTTCTTTCACGCCGCGTGAACCGCTCAACACCCGGGAAACTGTGGCTTTCGATACCCCAGCTAACCGTGATACATCGTTGATAGTAGACATGTTATTCCCCTGAAAACGGCGCTATGCCAAAAAAAGCCAACCTGTGCTTACTGCCCATTTGTTCGCCGGGCAAAGTATAGCCATTTCAGCATTCTATGGAAACCGATTT
Source organism: Pantoea sp. AN62 (assembly GCF_050432985.1). NCBI lineage: Bacteria > Pseudomonadati > Pseudomonadota > Gammaproteobacteria > Enterobacterales > Erwiniaceae > Pantoea > Pantoea sp. AN62. The sequence goes on from NZ_JBNPYB010000024.1 coordinate 15,263, forward strand.
TCCAAATGCCCGAAAAGGCTGCGCTATTACAGCCATTTTTGTGACCGGAATCCAATAAAAAAAACCCGCATCATCGGCTTATTGACCGACATCACACTTCTGAGCACCGCCAATGGAAACCGGTTTCCATATGATATCCAATCAGCCTCACTTTGGTGTCAAAGGTGAGGAACAGTAACCATGTACAGAATCATGTTGTGTTGTTCAGCAGGAATGTCTACCAGCATGCTGGTGCGGAAAATGGAAGAAGCGGCCGCGCAACGGGCGCTTGAAGTTGAAATTAAAGCGTTTGGCGTGGCGGAGTTTGATGAGCAGTTTTCCCGCTATCAGGTGGTGTTACTCGGGCCGCAGGTGAAATACATGCTGAAAAGCCTGGCCGACAAAGCGGCAGGCCAGAATGTGCCGGTACAGCCGATCGATATGATGGATTACGGCATGCAACGGGGTGACAAGGTACTGGACTTTGCGCTGTCGCTGATTACGGCTGCCAATGAAAAGGCGGCCCTATGAGCTCACTTTATCAATCGATGATTGCGGTGATCGAGCAATCGATTACGCCGCTGGCCGGCCGGCTGGGCCAGCAAAAATATGTCATCGCCATTCGTGACGGCTTTACCGCCGCGCTGCCGTTTATGATCATCGGCTCCTTTATGCTGGTGTTTATTTTTCCCCCATTCTCAGCCACCAGCACCAACAGTGTGGCCCGGGCCTGGCTCGATTTTTCCGCCACCTACCGTGACCAGCTGATGTTGCCGTTTAACCTCAGCATGGGGGTGATGACCTTCTTTATTTCGGTAGGCATCGGCGCCAGCCTGGGACGACAGTTCTCGCTGGATCCGGTGATGTCCGGCCTGCTGGCCTTTATGGCCTTTTTACTGGTGGCAGCACCTTACTCCAATCACACCATCTCTACCGAATATCTTTCCGGTCAGGGGATTTTTACCGCGTTGCTGACCGCCATTTATGCCACCCGCGTTTACGCCTGGCTGAAACACAACAATATCACTATCCGCCTGCCGAAAGAGGTTCCGACCGGGGTGGCGCGATCGTTTGAAATTTTGATCCCGGTGGTGGTGATTATCGGCACCCTGCATCCGCTCAATCTGTTGATTGAGGCAAAAACCGGGATGATCATTCCGCAGGCCATCATGCATCTGCTGGCACCGCTGGTCTCCGCCTCTGATTCATTGCCAGCGATTCTGCTGTCGGTGCTGCTGTGTCAGATCTTCTGGTTCGCCGGTATTCACGGTGCGCTGATTGTGACCGGCATTATGAACCCGTTCTGGATGGCTAACCTCTCCGCTAACCAGGCGGCACTGGCGGCGGGCACGGTATTGCCGCACATCTATCTGCAAGGCTTCTGGGATCACTACCTGTTGATTGGCGGTGTCGGTTCTACCCTGCCGCTGGCTTTTCTGCTGCTGCGCAGCCGCGCCACCCATCTGCGCACCATCGGCAGAATGGGTATCGTGCCGAGCTTCTTTAATATCAACGAACCGATCCTGTTTGGCGCGCCAATCATCATGAATCCGCTGATGTTTATTCCCTTTGTCTGCGTACCCATGCTGAACGCCGTGCTGGCCTACACCGCCACCCGACTCGGCTGGCTGGCACAGGTGGTTTCGCTGACGCCGTGGACCACGCCCGCACCGATTGGCGCATCCTGGGCAGCCAACTGGGCCATCAGTCCGGTGGTGATGTGCCTGGTCTGTATGGTGCTTTCCGCCCTGTGCTACCTGCCGTTCCTGCGCGCCTACGAACGATCGCTGATGAAAACCGAACTGGAAAAGGCGCAGTCGCAAGCCCCCCTGGCTGAAAGCGCCAGTACTCACTAATCCCGCAGGAGAGAGGCACCATGCACTACACGTTTCCCGATAACTTCTGGTGGGGCAGCGCCAGTTCCGCCCTGCAAACTGAAGGCGATAGCTTAACCGGCGGCAAAAGCGCCACCATCTGGGATCACTGGTATACGCAACAGCCATCGCGTTTCCATCAGCAGATTGGCCCGGCTGACACCTCGACCTTTTACCAGCACTGGCGTGAAGATATCGCCTTGCTGAAGCAGCTGAATCACAACAGTTTTCGCACCTCAATCAGCTGGTCGCGACTGATCCCGGACGGCAATGGCGACGTCAATCCGCAGGCGGTGGCGTTCTATAACAATGTGATTGACGAACTGCTGGCACAGGGCGTCACGCCGTTCATCACCCTGTTTCATTTTGATATGCCGATGGCGATGCAGCAGCTGGGCGGATGGGAGAATCGTCAGGTCGTTGCAGCGTTCACTCGCTACGCCCGCCTCTGTTTTGAGCTGTTCGGCGATCGGGTGCAGCACTGGTTTACCTTTAATGAGCCGATTGTGCCGGTTGAGGGCGGATACCTGTATGACTTCCATTATCCCAACGTAGTCGATTTCCGCCGGGCGGCAACGGTGGCTTATCACACCGTACTGGCCCATGCTTCGGCGGTCCGCGCCTTCCGGGACGGCCGGTTTGCCGGTGAAATCGGCATTGTGCTTAATCTGACGCCCTCTTATCCACGTTCGCAAAACCCGGCCGATCTGACTGCGGCGCATCACGCCGATCTGCTGTTTAACCGCAGCTTTCTCGACCCGGTGTTGCGCGGCGAATTTCCGGCGGATCTGGTGGCGCTGCTCAGGCAGTATGACCAGCTACCGCCAACCCAGCCGGAGGATCAGGCGCTGATCGCCGACGGCGTCATCGACCTGCTCGGGGTCAATTATTATCAGCCCCGTCGTGTAAAATGCCGCGACAGCGCAATCAATCCCGCTGCGCCGTTTATGCCGGAATGGTTCTTTGACAGCTATGAGATGCCAGGGCGGAAAATGAACCCTTACCGCGGCTGGGAAATCTATGAGCCCGGCATCTATGACATTCTCACCAACCTGCGGCTGAATTACGGTAATCCACGCTGCTTTATCTCAGAAAACGGCATGGGCGTAGAGAATGAACAGCGTTTTGTTGAGGACGGACAGATCAACGATCAATACCGCATCGACTTTGTCGCCGAACACCTTAAATGGGTTCACCGGGCGATTGCCGAAGGCAGCCAGTGTCTCGGTTATCACATGTGGACCTTTATCGATAACTGGTCATGGTGTAACGGCTATAAGAACCGTTATGGCTTTGTTCAGCTGGATATCACCACTCAGCAGCGCACGGTGAAAAAAAGCGGTGAATGGTTTGCGGCGACCTCGGCCCGTAACGGTTTTAACCACCCGGAGAATTTATCATGATCGATCAGGAAGAGGCGGTAATGGAGATTATTGTTAATGCCGGCCAGTCGCGCAGTCTCTGCTTTGAAGCATTGCAGGCGGCGCGTCAGGGGGAGATCGAGCAGGCGCGGGAACTGTTGCAGCAGGCCGATACCTTCACCCGCCAGGCGCATAAAATGCAAACCCGGCTGATTGAACAGGATGCCGGTGAAGGCCGCCAGCCGATGACCTTAATTATGGTCCACGCCCAGGATCACTTAATGACGTCGATGCTGGCGCGCGAACTGTCTGAAGAGATTATTCATCTGTATCAGCGGCAACCGCGCGCCTGATAGCGGGCAGCCCGATGTGCTGCCGGGTAAACACCGTTATAAACTGGCGGCGTGGCACAGCCCCTCTGCGCACGCCGCCCGTCACCGCAGGCTTCGCCATCTGTTCATCGGGCATTATCCCCGCGGCGCATCAAACAGGCTGATCGCCAGTCCGAGCAGCCCAAACACCAGCAGATACAACAGCAGCAGTGCGGCAAGCAGCGTTCGATGGCTGCGCATCTCATCCTCCCCGCCATGTCGTCATCAGAAGGTGTAACTCAGTGCAAGGGTGGCGGAGACCCCGTTGCGCCGTGCAACGATCGGGCTATCCGAGGCGTGTTTATCCAGCCAGGTGTAATCACCGATCACGCTGGCGGCCCACGCCGGCGTGAACTGATGGCTCCAGGTCAGGCTAGTGTCGGTGCCGTAAAATCCACCGGCCGCGTTATAGCGTGCAAAACCGCTGCGCGCACTTTGCTGGCTGTTAACGCCATAAAAGGTATTGAGGTAACGCCCATCGCCGAACAGGCCTGCTGCCTGCAGGGCGACCGTGTCGCTGTCGGTCTGCCAGGGAATAAGGGTGACAGAGGGGCGATACTGCACGCCCTGACTGTCGCTCAATGGCAGGGTCGCCTTGCCTTCTACCGTCAGCCAGGATGTGATCGACCAGCCCACCGCCAGGGACGTATTAACCGTGGCGTCAATCTTGCCCATGCCTTTGAGTCGATCATCGCCGTCACGCCACGAAGAGTTGCTATCAGCCCGCCCCAGCCCGTAACCCAGCGTATGTTCAAGATAGAGACCGTTATCCGCCTGCAGGTCATAACCGACACCCTTTTGCGTATCGAGAAAGAAGGCGCCGTCACGCGCCTGAATCAGCGGCATTAACTGCCAGTGGCGTTTATCCGCCCCGCTGTAGCGCGGCGCATTGATACCCGCGATGCCCAGCGTCAGGCTGGGCGCGGGCGTTGTACCCTGATCGGCCATGGCTGCCGCTGCGCTTATGCTCAGCGAAAAACAGACCATGTGAAGCTTTATTTTTCCGGTTATCATCACCTTTCCTCATCATCACATCACGTTGCGGAACTGAGGGGGTCAGTGCCGCGTTTCTGGCCGGAGTATGCGAGGCACGTATCAATGAACGGCCAGGGATTTATGAAGAAACAGTCAAGGTGGTGCGAAAATGCAGTCAAAACGTGTACTGATTATTGAAGATGATGCGGATGCGGCCGGCGTGCTTGAGGCCTATCTGAAACGTGAAAATTATGACGTTATGATTGCCGGAGATGGCCTGAGCGGTCTGGATGCGGCCCGACGCTGGCAGCCCGATCTGATCCTGCTGGATATCATGCTGCCCGGCATGAACGGCACCGAAGTGCTGGCGGCGCTGCGGCGGCGCGACGACACGCCGGTGATTATGGTCACCGCGATGGGCGATGCACCGGACCGCATCGGTGCGCTGCGCTATGGCGCGGACGACTATGTCGTTAAGCCCTACAACCCAGGCGAAGTGGTGGCACGGGTTCAGGCGGTATTACGCCGCAGTCAGAACCCAACACCGCAGCCGGAAACCTTACGCTGGGCCGGGTTAGAGGTCGATCCGCTGGCGCTGATCGCCGTGGTAAAGCATGACGGTGCCGAACCCCGCCGCCTCGATCTGACCCCAACCGAGTTTTCTCTGCTGGTAACGATGATGCGTGCGCCAACCCGCCCGTTTACCCGCCTGTTCCTGCTGGAGCACTGCCTGCCGGAAAGCGATGCGCTGGAGCGGGTGGTGGATACCCACGTCTATAACCTGCGGCGCAAGCTGGAAGTGGCGGGTATTACCGACGTGTTACCGGCGGTACGCAGCGTGGGCTACCGGTTCAGACAACCATGAAAAACACTTCTCATCCTTCACTCTGGCGCTGGATCTGCCTGCGGGTGCTGTTTCTGGCGATAGGCAGCGTTGTGCTGATCGCCATCTGCATGTGGCTGCGATTCGCGGTACAGGCATTCTGGGTCTATTACCGTATGCCGCCCGCGGTGCTGGAAGAGTTCACCCAGCTGCGGCAACATCCCGCCAGCGATCCGGCCCGCTTCCATCAAATTATCGATCAGTGGTGGGGCATCAACTTTTCTGATCCGTCGCTGGCTTCGTCAGACTGGCTTACGGTGATCGTGCTGGTGGTGGGGACGATCCCGTTTATGGTGCTGATGGCGCTGCGTTTCGCCCGTCCGCTGTCTGCGCAGTTCAGCCAACTGGCAACGGCGGCGCGTGCAGTCTCAAAAGGGGAATTTGGTCGATCGGCAGCGCTGGTGAAAGAGGCACCGCAGGAGCTGGTGCGCTTCACCGAAGACTTCAACCAGATGACGCAACAGCTGGCGCGCTACGAGCGCGAACTGCGTGCCTCGCACGTTGCGATGGCGCACGAACTGCGATCGCCGCTGACGGCCGCTATCGGCCGGTTACAGGGGATTCTCGACGGCGTGTTCCAGCCTGAGCCGCAGCAGCTGGCGATGATTATGAAACAGCTGACGCAGCTCAGTCGTCTGACCGATGAGCTGCATCTGTTGTCACTGGCGGATGCCGGCCAGCTGACCCTGAACCGCGATCGCTTTAATCTCAGTGAACTGCTGCGGGAGCGGACCGGCTGGCTGATGCCACAGGCGCGGGAAGCGGGTGTCGCCATCAGCGTGACGCCGGCGCAGGATCTTTACCTGACTGCCGATCCGTTTCGTCTGGGTCAGGTGGTGACCATCATCTGCGAAAACGCCCTGCGCTACGGCGCGGAGGGCGGACGGCTGGAGATCCACGCCAGCCAGAGCGATCGCGCCACGGTTCTGACCTTCCGCGATTACGGCCAGGCAGTGGATCTTAATTTCCTGCCGACGCTGTTTGATCGCTTTACCCGGGCAGATTCGTCACGTGCCCGCCACTCCGGCGGCAGCGGCCTCGGCTTATCGATCGCCAAAGCGATAGTCGACGCGCACGGCGGTACCCTCCACGCCAGCCTGCCCGCCGGAGGCGGTCTGTTAATCGGTATGACCCTGCCGGTGAGCTGAATCGGCGCAACTTGACCGTTTCTTGACGGTTCATCGAAGGATTCTGGACACAAGCCGGGTTCAATGAGCACAACTCATTACAGGAACCCGGTTATGACAGACTTACTTCCGGATGCTGCCCGACAGCTGTGGCGTCATCTGCTCAATGTTCACATCTTTGCCCCGATAGTGTTGGTGTTGCTGGGCGTACTGATCATCACCGGCTGCCGTGATGATAATTCCGCCCCGCCCGCTGCCCCGCTGCGGCCGGTTAACACCGTGGTTGCGCCGCCCTTCAGCAATGATGCCTCTGCCTCCCTGACCGGTGAGATCCATGCCCATCAGGAGGTGGCGCTGGCCTTCCGGCTCGACGGCCGCGTTATCCGCCGGACGGTCGAATTGGGTGACAGCGTCACAGCCGGTCAGCCGCTGGCCATGCTTGAGGACAACCCGGCGCAAAACCAGTTGAGCAGCGCCCGGGCCGATCTGGACAGCGCCCGCGCCGCCGAACGTGTTGCCGCCCTCAATCTGCACCGGATGCGGTTGCTGATGCCAGGCGGTGCTATCGCCCGCAGCCAGCTGGACAGCGCGCAGGCGGACTTTCAGAGCGCCCAATCCCGTCGCCTCAGCAGTGAAGCAGCGCTGAAAAATGCCGGAGATCAGCTCAGCTGGACCCAGCTCAGGGCACCTGCCGCTGGCCGGATCACGGCCGTCAACGTTCAGCCAGGTCAGGTCGTCAGCGCCGGGCAAAGCGTGATGACGCTGGCGGCGGGCGACGCCCGCGATGCGGTGTTTGATCTGTCAGAGCCGGGTCTGCTGCGGCCTGACGACGCCACGCCGCTGAAGGTGACGCTGCTTGCCGACCCGCAGGTGCAGGTCAGCGGCCGGGTGCGTGACATCAGTCCGCAGGCCGATCCGCAGACCCGGACCTGGCGACTGCGGCTCAACCTGACTGACCCACCGCCCGCGATGGCGCTGGGTGCCACGGTGATGGTCAGCCTGCCCGATGGTCAGCCGCCGGTGATCGCCTTACCCGCCATCGCCCTGACCCGCGCCGGTGAAAAGCCGGCGCTGCTGGTGGTGGATCGCCCGACCCGGCGGTTGCAGCTGCGTCCGGTGGTACTGGCCCGCTTCACGGCGGATCAGATTTTCATCAGCGGCGGGATCGCGCCGGGTGAGCAGGTAGTGACCGCCGGCGTCAGTACGCTGCAGCCGGGCGAACAGGTCGCGTTACAGCAGGAGCAGCCATGAAAGCGCACGCCTCTTCATCCGGCTTTAACCTGTCAGGCTGGGCGCTGGCACATCAGCAGCTGGTGATCTTTTTCATGCTGCTGGTGATGGCGGCAGGCGTTCTGAGCTATGAGCACCTGTCGCGTAACGAAGACCCGGCATTTACCATCAAAACGGCGGTGATCTCCGCCCAATGGCCGGGCGCGGACGTGGACACTACCGTGCAGCTGGTCACCGACGTGCTGGAAAAAAAGGTGCAGGAGATCCCGTCACTGGACGCGGTTGAGAGCGAAACCCGGGCCGGGCAGACGGTGATTTATGTCAATCTGCGCGATGACACCTCACCTGCCGCGGTAGCAGGCATCTGGTATCAGCTGCGTAAAAAAATGCAGGATATCGCGCCTTCGCTGCCGCAGGGCGTACAGGGGCCTGCCGTCAACGATGAATTTGATGACACCTTCGGCACCATTTATGGTTTTACCGCCGAAGGCTTCACCTCGCGGGAGCTGCGCGATCGGGTCGATAATCTGCGGCGCAGTCTGGCCGATCTGCCGGACATCGGCAAAACCCGCTTACTCGGAGTACAGGAGCAGCAGGTGGTGATTGCCTTTTCTCCGCGCCGGCTGGATGGGATGGGGCTGGATTTACAACAGGTCAGCGATGCGCTCAGGTCGCAAAATGACGTAGTGCCTGCCGGCAGCCTGCGTACCGATCGCGAAAACATCGCACTGCGGGTGAGCGGGACTCTGACCTCGGTCGCCAGCCTGCAGGCGGTGACGCTGCATATCGGCCAGCGTTTTATTCCGCTGACCGATCTGGCGACCATCAGCCTGCAATCCGCCGAGCCGCCAGCGCCAGAATTTCGGGTTAACGGCGTACCGGCCATCGGACTGGCTATTTCCATGGCCGCGACCGGCAATATGCTCGACTTTGGCCAGCAGCTGGATCGGCGGATGACCCGATTAGCCAGTCAGCTACCGCACGGCATTACCCTGACCCGGGTGGCCGATCAGTCTGCGGTGGTCAAAACGGCAGTCAGCGGCTTTGTCCGGGTGCTGGGTGAGGCGATTGTGATTGTGCTGGCCGTCTCGTTTGTGTCACTGGGGCTGCGGGCCGGTCTGGTGGTGGCCGCAGCGATCCCGCTGGTGCTGGCGATGACTTTCACCGGCATGCTGCTGGCCGGGATCGGGCTGCAACGCATTTCACTCGGTGCGCTGATCATCGCGCTGGGACTGCTGGTGGATGACGCCATGATTACCGTGGAAGCGATGGTCGCGCGGCTGGAAGCGGGCGACAGCAAATGGCAGGCCGCCACCTATGCATTTAAAACCACCGCCTTCCCGATGCTGACCGGTACGCTGGTGATGATAGCCGGCTTCATTCCGGTCGGATTCGCCGCCTCCAGCGCAGGCGAATATTGCTACTCGCTGTTTGTGGTGATCGCCCTGGCCCTGCTCTGCTCGTGGGTGGTCGCCATTCTGTTTTCACCGCTGACCGGTAGCTGGCTGCTGTCAGTGGGCAGCATCAAGGCACACCGGCCGCCGGGTATCCTGATGCGTGCCTACCACCGGCTGCTGGCGGCGATCCTGCAGCGACGGTTCATTACCCTCGGCGCAGCGCTGGCGGTATTAGCCGTCAGCCTTTACGCCACCACGTTTATGCAGGGTGAATTTTTCCCCTCCTCCGATCGCCCCGAACTGCTGGTCAGCCTGACGCTACCCGCCAATGCCGCCCAGGCCGAAACCGCGCGCCGCACTGAACGGCTGGAACAGAGCCTCCATAACGACCCTGACGTCGCCAATTTTACCAGCTACATCGGATCCGGTGCGGTGCGCTTTTATCTGCCGATGGATGTGCTGCTGGATAATGAAAATACCGCCCAGCTGGTGGTGGTGGCGAAAGATCTGGCGGCACGCGATCGGCTGCGCAGGCGGCTCGAAAGACGACTGGCAAACAGCTTCGGCGACATCACCACCCGGGTCTCGCCGCTCGAACTTGGTCCGCCGGTCGGCTGGCCGCTCAAATACCGCATTACCGGTACGGATAATGCCCGGGTGCGTCAGGCTGCTGATCAGCTGGCGGCCGTGATTGCCCGCTCGCCGCTCACCCGTGAGGTCAATCTCACCGCCGGCGAACCGGAACGGGCGATCACCCTGGCGGTCAATCAGACCGCGGCCCGCGCGGTCGGGGTCTCATCCGACAGCATTGCCCGCACGCTGAATACCGTGATGTCCGGCAGCGTGGTCACCACGCTGCGCGACCGCAACCGGTTAATCGATGTAGTGCTGCGCGGCAATGATGCCGGTCGGCAGGATACGGCAGTGCTGGCCGGTCTGATGCTCACCACCGCCAGCGGGCAGAAAATTCCGCTGAGTCAGGTGGCAACTCTGCAGTGGGGCGTCGACGATCCGGTGATCTGGCGACGTCAGCGGCTGGCTTACATAACCGTGCAGACCGATATCGCTCCGGGCCAGCGTGCTGAAACGGTGTCAGCGCAGCTCGCACCGCAGGTCGACGCGCTGCGTGCCACCCTGCCCGCCGGATACGGTATTGAGGAAGGTGGCGTGGTGGCGGAATCGGACAAAGGTAACGGTTCGGTGTTCGCGCTGCTGCCGGTGACGATCTGCGCCATGCTGGTGCTGCTGATGATCCAGCTTCAGCGCTTTTCCAGCATGCTGCTGGCACTCTGCATGGCACCGTTTGGCCTGCCGGGCATCGTGTTAGCCATGTTGCCGGCGGCTACCCCGCTGGGGTTTGTGGCCCTGCTCGGGATTATCGCGCTGGCCGGTATTATCATCCGCAATGCGGTGATCATGATCAGTGAAGTGGACGCCAATACCCGCGCCGGACTGGCGGCTGATGAGGCGATCCGGCAGGCGGCACACCATCGCGTCCGGCCAATTCTGCTGACCGCCTGTGCCGCGATCCTTGGCATGATCCCCATTTCGCATCAGGTTTTCTGGGGACCGATGGCGTTCGCGATTATTGGCGGACTGGTAAGCGGCACGCTGGTCACGCTGACGGTGCTGCCCGCCGCGCTGAGCCTGTTAATGAACAGAAAACCGGGCTGATTCAGTCAGGAACGCCGATCCCGCCACGCGGCGGCGGGATCGGCCAGCAGGCTTACTTCATCACTTCAACCAGAATCAGCGGGCACTTCCGGACCTTACAGGCCTGGCTGTAGGCCAGTGAGCAGACTGAACAGAGATCGCGGATGTCAGATTGATACTCATACTCCATAAAATAGCGGAACCTGCCGCTGGCGGACGCTGTTCTCCAGAATCGCTGCGGCTCCAGAATCTCATCCAGTTGCCTGAATGTCAGGGCTGACGGGTTGTGAAACCCGACTCTTACGCGGTATGTAGTCATGGCTCGATTATTCGCAACCCGGACCCGCGTAGCCAGTCGGTTATTGTGTTCAGTTCAATAGCCTGCGCTTATCAACGCCGCTTCGCCTCAGACCGGTGGTTTTTCCGCCAGCATCGACAGCAAATGCAGCACCGCTTTTGACGGATGGTAGCGCCGCCAGGCGAATGCCACGTCGGTGAATAAGGTGTTATTTTCGATTTCGCAGAAGCAGATTTGGGGATTATCAACGCAGCGCATCGACTCCGGCACCAGCGCGATGCCGCATCCGGCACCGACCATTCCCAGTGAAGAGGTTATCTGCGGTGCCTGCTGAAAAGCCTGGCGCGAAAAGCCGGCCCGCAGGCAGGCGCTGACGATCAGTTCATACAGGCTGGGTGCCACCTCGCGCGGGAAGATCACCAGCGTTTCTTGTGCCAGTGCCGACAGCGCCACCGCCGGAGCCTGACTGAGTGGGTGCTGGCGCGGCAGCGCGATCAGCATTTTCTCGGTGGAAATCACCCGCAGGTTAAACGCCTTGCTGCTCTCGCACGGCAGGCGGATAAACGCCGCATCCAGCAAGCCTTCCTGTAAATCCTGCATCAGCAGCGCCATGTTCTCTTCACGCGTCAGCAGCTCCATTGCCGGATAGCGCGCGGTGAACTGACGGATCAGCGCAAATATGCGGGGATTAAACGCCACCGAACTGGCAAACCCCAGCGACATCTGTCCACTGATCCCCCGGGCAATGCCTCGCGCATTTTCCAGCGCATGATCGGCCAGCTGGACAATCTGCTGTGCCTCTTCGAGGAAAGCCTCACCCGCTTCGGTAAGCTCAACGCCGCGCGTCAGCCGCTTCAGCAGCGGCGTCCCGATCTCCTGCTCCAGCCGCAGGATCTGCTGACTCAGTGGCGGCTGTGATATCCCGAGCATTTCAGCAGCCCGGGTGAAGTGAAGCGTCTGGGCGACGGCGACGAAATAACGCAGATGGCGAAGTTCCATATCAAAAACGTCTCAAAGTTAACAGGTTTTGCTATTGGACCCACCGACTGAATCGGTTCAACCTTAGGTTAACACGGCTTAACGGTTAACTGATGAGGCACCAAATGAGCAATTATGTAACTGATTGTTCCTGTGAGGATCAACTAAAGCATACCGTGCGAAAACTGGCACAGGATGCACCAGAAAGCGTTATCTATCAGACCTCACTGATGAGCGCCCTGCTGAGCGGCGTTTACGATGGCAGCACCCGGATTGCCGATCTGCTGCGCAAGGGGGATTTCGGTCTGGGCACCTTTAACCGGCTGGATGGCGAACTGATCGCCTTTGACAGCCAGGTTTATCAGCTGCATTCAGACGGCACGGCGCACCCTGCCGATCCGGAACAAAAAACCCCGTTTGCGGTAATGACTTTTTTCAAACCGCAGCATCTGTACGAATTTGAACGGCCGGTCTCACGTGAAGAGATTCACCGGGTGATCGACAGCGAAATCACTTCTGATAACCAGTTCTGCGCATTGCGGATCAGCGGACGCTTTAGCCGCGTCGAGACCCGCACCGTGCCCTGCCAGTGCCGCCCTTACCGTTCGATGCCGGAAGTGCTTGGCAATCAGCCGACCTTTACCTTCAGCCAGCGCGGCGGCGAGCTGATTGGCTTCCGCACGCCGCAGTATATGCAGGGCATCAACGTAGCGGGCTATCACGAACATTTCATTACTGACGATCGCGAAGGCGGCGGCCACATTCTCGATTATGCGCTGGAAAAAGGCACCCTGACCTTTGGCGCCATCAGCAAGCTGGTGGTTGATTTGCCGCAGGACAGCGATTTTCTTAATGCCAACCTGAATCCCGCCAATCTTGACGCCGCCATTCGTGCAGTTGAAAGCTAAACAGAGGAATGAAGATGAAAAACCCAACCGATAACACACTCTGGACCTGCGGTGCCGACCTGGTGGTGGCGCAACTTGAAGCACAGGGCGTGAGCCACGTGTTCGGTATTCCCGGCGCAAAAATCGATAAAGTTTTCGACTCGCTGCTGGATTCCTCGATTCAGACCATCCCGGTGCGCCATGAAGCCAATGCGGCCTTTATGGCGGCAGCGGTGGGCCGGCTGACCGGCAACGCTGGCGTCGCGCTGGTCACCTCCGGTCCCGGCTGTTCTAACCTGATCACCGGCATGGCAACCGCCACCAGCGAAGGCGATCCGGTGGTGGCGATTGGCGGTGCCGTGAAGCGTTCTGACAGCGCCAAGCAGGTGCACCAGAGCATGGACACCGTTTCGATGTTTCGTCCGGTCACCAAATATGCGGTTGAGGTAACCGACCCGGCCGCGCTGTCTGAATGTCTGTCGAATGCGTTTCGCCACGCCGAACATGGCCGCGGCGGCGGTGCGTTCATCAGCCTGCCACAGGATATCGTTGATCAGCCGGTCACCGGTAAGGCGCTCAGCAGCAAAGGCCGCCCGGTGCTTGGCGCAGCGCCTGATGCGATGATCGACACCGTCGGCCAGGCCATTGCCGCGGCGAAAAACCCGGTGATCCTGCTGGGCCTGATGGCGAGCCAGCCAGAAAACAGCGAGGCGATTCACCATCTGCTAAACAGCAGCCATATTCCGGTCACCAGCACCTATCAGGCGGCAGGCGCGGTCCGACAGGAACATTTTTCCCGCTTTGCCGGACGCGTCGGATTGTTCAACAACCAGGCGGGCGACCGGCTGCTGCAACAGGCCGATCTGATTATCACCATCGGTTACAGCCCGGTGGAATATGAACCGGCAATGTGGAACACCGGCAACGCCACCCTGATCCATATTGACGTGATGCCCGCCGAAACCGACAACCGCTATCTGCCGGACGCCGAGCTGGTCGGGGATATCGCTGCCACATTGCGCAAAGCGAGCACCCTATAATTCTGATCATTTAGAAATTTTTTTGCGTTTAAAATCAATGAATTGAAAGATTTCATTTTTCTAAGTCTGATAAAACAGATGAAAACCCAACTGACTATACTCATAAAACTCAATCTTTGCGCTGCTGTACGATACCAGTAATTACAGGCGCCGAGTTTAACATCATGAAAAGTAGCCCAATAATGAATGACGCAACGCCAGCTGCGGTGCCTAACTTCTGACTGAACACCATTGAAACAAAGTACATATTTGGGATAAAAACGGACATAGCAATCACGAAAAGTAACTTATTCAGATAATTATTTATTCGGGTCTTAACCTCAACTCTATCATAAAAAGCCATCGAAACGTAAGCAGTTATCAGTGAATAAAAAGACCATGTCATATAGTTAACCGATTCATTAAATGCCTCTCGCAAAAGCAAAGCACTTTCTGTCATTCCCTACCTCATTAAATCAATAGAAAATAAATCTGAATAATTTATTTTTAAAAGAAAAGAACACAACATAACTTCAGTAGTTATGATTAATCCCTGAATGATTATTTCTTAGCAAGATATAACATGCTTAATGTATATCAGGCAATAAAAAAACTCCCAAAGACCACCGCTGTGGTCTTCAGGTATAGGATTTAAAGAACGAACTCAGTCCGGAAACGTATCACTATCTTCTGTAACGTCCGCTTTCTCTGGTAACATTCTGTTTTTAATATACTGTGAATTCCTGCAGATGAGAGGAAAAATCTCCGAGTTATTCATTATACAACTCGTTGCCGTACGGGCGTCCTCCGGAGACCATGATGAAAATGAAAACGTCTGACGGTCAAGCCATTGAGACAATAATACATTATCAACAGAAGCGCTAAACAGCGCCGCAATAGCCCTGCGTTCAACGGCCTTCTCAGGTTCAATAAACGACAACTCATTATGAAAACGGGTAATAATCGCAATACGGCTGTCAATACGAATATGTCTTTCAAGTAAGACATCGTGCAACTCATCAAGTACAGTCTCTCTCTGGGTATCGTCGAGGCAAGACCACAGGAAATGAATGTTCTCGGCATTTGTGACAACGTCTGGCTCTGCATCACGGAACCATGATGCAAAGATACCCACACTACCTTCCATCCGGATATGCTGCCCCTGAAGTTGCATTTGTTCAAGGATAAAGCGCATGTTCACAGGAAGAACCGTAAAACACTCAATAAGCCTTTCAGAAGAACTAAATACTCCACATGCCAGGGCGTTCAGCTTTTTCTTCAAAATATCAAACTGCTCACCTGACTGATATACGTCATGGAGAAATACTGGACCCATAGCATTCACATCAGACTCAATTATTTTCTCTGACAGTGCTTTTTGACGCTCTCGCACAAATATTAAAAGAGAGGTTGCATTTGTAGCTTCTTTGATGACGTCATACTGACCTTTAACAAAGCTCAGGACAGGTATATTCACCAGAAGACCTAAATCAACAATCCTGCCAACAGCATTTTTGATGTACGGCAGAACATTTTTATCCTTAAGTGCTATAAAGATACTCTCGGCAGTACGTAGATAACGAAGATATGCAGCCAAAGCCAGGTCAAACCGTTCCTCACCAATATGTTCACTGTACGACTCGATACCGGCATAGTTACCATGGAGCACCATGTGAGCAACAGCCTGTGCAGCAAATTCCGCAGGGAAGAGATTCCTCGTCGCCGTATTATTAAGATAATATTGATTTAAAACATTATTATTCCAGTCCGGGCTCAGAACAATTTTTCTGAAATGGATAACGTCCTCAACAACCTGACGATTTTTAAGCGTCATTATTGCAGAGCTAACCTGAGCCCCACCTGTACCATCATTCTTTCCAATTACGTTCTGTACCGCCTTCGATGCAATATTGATATGCCGGATAATTCCCGGATTAAAAAGGTCTATCTGAGGTTGCTCAGCTCCATAGCGTAACATCTCCTCCCGACCGTGATTTCCGATATCTAGTGTGCCAATTTTCAGGTTTGACAAGGTCTCTTCATTATTGACAAGGTATTCCACATAAAATACGCCATCTACAAAATTCTCCATTTTATTCAGTAGTGATTCACCGGCCAGAACAGAGTATGAATCAGCTTCCTGCAGCAACGTCTGCGTGGATTCAGCCTCCAATTTTTCTGAATCCTGAATTTCATCAAGTTTACTCACAATAAACGATATTTGCCTTTCGACGAAAGGCTCTAGGCTTATCCGCCCGTCAGCCATCAGTTTCTGCAGACTCAATACGAAACCTTCATCATTCTTTTCTCTGAGTGAAACAGCATAACTCTGATTCAGCATTTGCACTGCGACTTTGAGTTGCGGTTCGGCGAGAGCCTGACACTTCTCATCCATCCGGCTATAAGAAACCAGCCAGTCTCGCATCTGAATATGTGGTGCCACTCGCTGCCATGCTTCAGCGAAACCCCACAAGGCCGTCAGTTCTTCAAGCCGTGGGATATTTATAGCACCAATCGCGTCTTTAAGAGGCGTATCAAGCAACTCGCTCCTGGCAAGCTCCACCGTGGACTGATAGTGGATGCTCATCAGAAATTCGCTCCATCTTTCTGTATCGTTATTAAAAATTCGGGATATTTGTTGATAAGTTAGCGAGAGCATCTCGTCAAAATCATCCGGAGCAATACCGGGTTCGGTCTGACTAGCTTTGGGATCGCGAAGTAATACTTTAATATCTCGCTCCCCGTATCTGACCACCAGTAAGTAGAGAGCAATAAGAATATGGCGATGATCTTCTGTTGCAGGAACGGTAAGGTTCAGAATATGAATATCATTAACAAACTTCTTCATTAATCGCGGTGTGATACGAGGATACTCAGAGGGTTTCCAGCGCTCAAGCAACACCGTTGCTTCCCGGCACGCTATCCCTGCATCCTCATTTACTGTTTCTTTCCAGTACTGCCTTAACGCTTCCTGCCATCCTGCCGAAATAAGAGGAGGAACCTGAAAACTTACAGGAATCCGCTTTGCAATAAACTCACGCCCGCTGAAACCCGCCACAGAAAGTGAGGCTGAAACCTGTCTTGCCGAATAGGGCACCACTATCCTGAAGTGTTCATGAGTGGCTCCGGCAATAAGCTCCATATCACTCCAGAGCTCTTTCACTTTGTCTGCACTGATTCGGTCCAGATTATCAATGATAAGGATGAAGCGATCTCCATGGGAAATGACCTCTTTGGAGGTAAATCCCTGCAGAGCTTCAGCCAGCTCAATAGCTCCGACCTCCTTATTAACTAGCCAAGTCTCTTCAATCCTGTCAGTACTGTTGCGTTTGAACAAATCACCAATACTCGAATACCCTTTCTTTCTGTACCATTCCATGTTCTGCAGGCATGCCAGTCCTGCGACCATAATGGCAGGAGAAAGAAACGCGGCCACCTCAACATAAAAAAGCCACCCTAATAATGACTCCTTGTTAGTAAAATATTGATTAAGGTCTGTTAGCACATAACGAAGCATCTGCACGGAAAGCAATGACAGTAAAATAAAAACGACGGTCAACCAGCTTAGCCTGCTGCTGACCCTCTTGTCGTATTCAACGATGTTACCCAGAGCCAGATTTTTATACTTATCCAACACATCCCGGGAGCCCGGACATTGTAGGCTGACCCCGTGGTGGATGACATCGATAAGCGCTTTTTTAGTTGAGCCATGATGGTAACGTTCTGCATCAAAGTTAATGAACGTAAAATCATCTTTAAGCTTTTTCTGCAGGAACTTCAATATTGTTGACTTACCTGAACCCAGCTCACCTTCCAGACCAATAATATTGACATCAGGTGTCCTGATGATCTGAGCCACATTCTCTGCAACTTTTTCATGACTGCTGCCTCTAAACATATCCTGGTCAGCGGGTGATTCCGTCTGCAATCGTAGAGTCATTCAGCAATTTCCTTCGTTATAACGTAAGATTCTTTCACTATTAGACACAGTACAGAGCCCACAGCAACCAAATGACTGCAGCCGGGGCAGTTTAGTTTTAAGCATGCATAAGCCGATTTCGATGGAATCCCTTTCACACAATAATATTGAATTGAAGCAATGAAAACATTAATGTGTTTGTTGTGACTAGCTGCAGGGGCCTGGAAGAAATTCCAAAGCCTGACAAACCGGAACAGGGCTTGCTCTGCTCCGGTTTTATCCAGTTCATCTTGAAGCCCTTGTTTTTGTTACATATCCCTGCTCACTCTTTCAGCCATTGTTAAGCTTCTTGTGTGTAATCTGCGAATAATACGGATGCAAAATTGATGCAATGGATTATACATACCTACAGCGCACGTTACGCTGAGCTGAATCGAATTTCAGAGAACGTTCTTCGCTATTACCCTGCCCAGCCAGTTGAACACATTTTATCATCCGGCCCCGAGAGTGACATGTTCTCTGCCTGGTACAGCCTTCATCAGAGTCAAACTAGACGTTATTTACAGGCAAAAGAAGACAGCTACAGAGTTTAAGTCTGACATTATTCGTGGCTGTGTCTGCCTTCGGAGTTTTCAGCTTATCCCGATAACAGCGGTTTTGAAAAATTGACGTTTTTTACACCGGTACATTGCCCGAACGCAATCTCCCCCGTAGCGAAATACCGCCCCGCAGAAAATCGTCCATGCTCGGCATGCCCCTGGAACATCAGCATCTTTTCAATAAAGGTTTTACAGCCTATAGTCTGTATAACACAAAATACACCTTACCTGCTGTATTACAGGGCGGTACTCCCTACTCAGTCTGCGAGGCAGGTCACTTATGAATAATCAGTTCCCGATAAAAACGCTGAACCAGCTCAGACCTGTGCTAATCGGGTTTCGCAAAATCAAGGGCTTCACGCAAAAAGATGTGTCTGAGAGGCTTGGCGTAACGCAGCAAACCTATGCCCGCCTGGAAGCAAACCCTGCTAGCGCCAGTATTGATCGTCTGTACAAGGTATTCAGTATTCTGGGCGTAGAAATAACGCTGTCATCTATTTCCCCTTCACCCTTCATTTCCCACACAGAGATGAGGGGGGCATTTGACAGCACTCCCGCCAGACGGGAGAAATGGTGACTATTAGAAGTTTGCTAGTTTTGTCGAATGACGCCAACTACATGTCCGCATCCATCGAGTAGTGGCTTCAAGCCACGATTGTCACTGCCTCCGCTGCCTTTTTCCAGTAACTCTCTCCTTTTAATTCTAATATTTAGGGGTGTCAACGCAAAGCAGAAACGGCACCTTCTTTGCGAGACAGAAATGACCTGTGATTGCCTGGCCGATTTATGGCAGCTAAGTGCGAGAAGCGGATATAGCGAATTCGCCATTGTACGGGATTAGCAGGTTTACTGAAGCAACCTGCGATGGCGTTATGGCAATAGTCAGTCCCCTGTCCAGTCGGCATAGGTGGCCACCTCGTCACCGCCGGGGATAAACTGATTGAAGCCTCCGCGCAAAATCACTTATTCTTTTCCGTTAATAAAATGCAGGAGCAAAGTCATGACTGGCGAAATTCGTGGGCGAGGCAGGCCACGAAAAACAGAGAGTACCTATACAGATACCCGTAATGACCTGATCCGAAGCGGGCTTGAACTGCTCACGCAGAATGGTTTTCTTTCAACGGGAGTCGATGCCATTGTCAAAAATGCCAGTGTTCCTAAAGGCTCATTTTATTACTATTTCAAGAGCAAAGAAGAGTATGCCCAGACTGTTCTGAGCGCCTATGACAGTTTCTTTGTGCATAAACTCCAAAAACATCTGTATGAATCATCCTTCACACCAATGATGCGTCTGGAAAATTTCATCGACGATGCCTGCGACGGCATTAAAAAGTACAATTTCACCCGGGGCTGTCTGGTTGGCAATATGATGCAGGAGAGTCCGGGTCTTCCACTGTCCTTTATCAAACAGCTCCACGAAATACTTGAGCGCTGGCAGGCGCTTGTGGCGTGCTGTCTGTCCGACGCGTTATCTTCGGGCGAAATCCGTTCCGATATGAATAATACGCAACTGGCGGCCATTTTCTGGAGCAGTTGGGAGGGTGCCGTAATGCGTGCCAAACTTTATTGCTCAACCCAGCCTGTGTACGACTTCTGGAGCTATTTCAAAAAGTCAGTACGCTATCAGCCCTCTAAGGACACGGCTGTTGAAAAGTAAAAAAGGGGCCGCAGCCCCTGATAATAATTATCAAACCCAGGCTGAGCCTGGCTTCCACTTCATTAGCTACACTGAATTACTGCCCGGCCACGAATTCCGCCACTCAGAAGTTTTTCGGCCACATTGATGGCATCACTCAGCGGATAAACGGTGGTCAGGCTATCCAGTCTGGACTCCGGTAAATACTGTACCGCCTGCTGCCAGATCGCCGCTCTTTTTTCCTTCGCGAACATGACACTGTCAATCCCTTTCAGCGTGACGCCACGCAGGATAAACGGAGCCACATTCCCCATTAGTTCCATCCCCTGTGCCATGCCGCAGGCTGCAACAATACTGCCATAACGCACCCCGGCGCATACATTGCAGAGCGTATGGCTACCGACTGTATCAATGGCGGCAGCCCAGCGTTCTTTCTGTAACGGTTTTCCGGGACAGGAGAGCTCGGAACGGTTAATAATCTCGTCCACACCGACCGTTTTATAGAGCCAGGCAGCCTCTTCCGGGCGTCCAGTAGACGCCGTAACGCGGTACCCCATTGATGCAAGGATCATGGCCGCAATGCTCCCGACGCCGCCGCTGGCACCGGTAACAAGTACCGGACCATCTTCAGGCTTAATACCATGATTCAGAAGTGCGTCTACGCACAGCATCGCGGTAAACCCAGCTGTTCCGATTGCCATTACGTGTTTGCCGTTAGCGCCAGCCGGGAGCGGCGTCAGCCAGTCTCCATTTACCCGTGCTTTTTCGGATAGTCCGCCCCAGTGTTTTTCCCCAACACCCCAGCCGGTCAGGAGAACCTTATCTCCGGCCTGATATTCGGGATGTGAACTGGCGGACACTGTACCGGTAAAATCAATGCCGGGCACCATGGGAAAGCGTCGGACGATTGGGCCCCGGCCCGTAATGGCCAGTGCGTCTTTGTAGTTGATGGATGAATAGTCAACATTGACCTCCACATCCCCCTGCGGTAGTTCACTTTCAGCGATTTCAGCAAGTTGCGCACTATAGCGTCCATCTGTTTTGTTGATTAATAAAGATTTAAACACGTTCACCTCGTTTGTCCGGGCGTTTACCGTTCAGTCATTAAGTCGTCAATAAATAATATTGACCGATCGTCTAATAATCAACACTACTATCCCAGTGCTTTGCCAGCATTCAAGAAACATTATTCATTTCATGCACTTAAAGCTGTCTTTTTTGACCGACATCAAACTGTATTCTGGTTTATCTGGTGCAGAGGGAAAATCAGCATCCCTGAAGATACATAGCTAATGCTTCAGAACACGGCTGATGATGCGATAAAACAACCAGGCTTTAATGAGTTAGTCTGAGCGGACCTTCGGCTCAGTAAATAGGTCCGCTCCGTGCCAAGAGCAGACGCTGGTAATTCGGGTAATGGTGCCAACTTACTGATTTAGTGTATGATGGTGTTTTTGAGGTGCTCCAGTGGCTTCTGTTTCTATCAGCTGTCCCTCCTGTTCAGCTACTGAAGGCGTGGTGCGTAACGGTAAAAGTACTGCCGGACATCAGCGCTATCTCTGCTCTCACTGCCGTAAAACATGGCAGCTACAGTTCACTTACACCGTCTCTCAGCCCGGTACACACCAGAAAATTATTGATATGGCCATGAATGGCGTCGGATGTCGCGCCAGTGCACGCATTATGGGCGTTGGCCTCAACACGATTTTACGACACTTAAAAAACTCAGGCCGCAGTCGGTAAACTCACGCATACAACCGGGCAGTGACGTCATTGTTTGCGCGGAAATGGACGAACAGTGGGGTTACGTCGGCGCTAAATCACGCCAGCGCTGGTTGTTTTACGCGTATGACAGGATACGGAGGACGGTTGTGGCGCACGTATTCGGTGAACGCACGTTGGTCACGCTGGAGCGTCTTCTGGGCCTGCTGTCGGCCTTTGAGGTCGTGGTATGGATGACGGATGGCTGGCCGCTTTATGAATCACGCCTGAAGGGAGAACTGCACGTTATCAGCAAGCGATATACGCAGCGCATTGAGCGGCATAACCTGAATCTGAGGCAGCATCTGGCAAGGCTGGGCAGGAAGTCACTGTCGTTCTCAAAATCGGTGGAGCTGCATGACAAAGTCATCGGGCATTATCTGAACATAAAACACTATCAGTAAGTTGGAGTCATTACCGGTGCTCTGATATATTTATTATACTATAGTGGGGTATGTGTTGATCTTAATGTAATACTCCCCTATAGTATAAGAAATACAGAGCAGTGAGGTAAGCAATGCCCAGTACTCCTGAAGAGAAAAAAAAGGTCCTAACCCGGGTTCGCCGTATCCGGGGTCAGATTGATGCTCTGGAAAGAGCACTTGAAAGTGGCGCTGAATGCCGTTCCGTTCTCCAGCAAATCGCCGCCGTCCGGGGCGCCGCTAACGGACTGATGGCAGAGGTGCTGGAGAGCCACATACGGGAAACCTTTGACCAGAATGACAGCTACAGTCATGAAGTCAGTAAATCAGTTGACGATACGATTGAGCTGGTTCGTGCCTATCTTAAATAGGTGAGGCCATTATTACATTGAGGATATATTACGTATGAAATCACGTGCCGCTGTTGCATTTGCACCAGGGAAGCCCCTGGAGATTGTTGAAATTGATGTTGCTCCGCCTAAAAAAGGCGAGGTGCTGATTAAAAACACCCACACAGGTGTCTGCCATACCGATGCCTTTACCCTCTCAGGGAATGACCCTGAGGGCGTTTTCCCGGTGGTTCTCGGCCACGAGGGAGCCGGTATCGTCGTTGAAGTTGGTGAAGGCGTCACCAGTGTGAAGCCGGGTGACCATGTTATTCCGCTCTACACCGCTGAATGCGGGGAGTGTGAATTCTGCCAGTCCGGTAAAACGAACCTCTGTGTATCGGTTCGCGAGACTCAGGGCAAAGGACTGATGCCTGACGGGACCACTCGCTTTTCATACAACGGTCAGCCTCTTTACCACTACATGGGATGTTCCACATTCAGTGAATACACCGTTGTGGCCGAGGTTTCTCTGGCAAAAATTAACCCGGAGGCGAACCATGAACACGTCTGCCTGTTGGGTTGTGGCGTGACTACCGGTATTGGCGCCGTCCATAACACGGCTAAAGTGCAGCCGGGCGATTCAGTTGCCATTTTTGGTCTGGGGGCAATTGGTCTGGCTGCGGTACAGGGGGCCCGTCAGGCAAAAGCGGGACGTATTATCGCTATCGATACTAATCCGACAAAATTTGACCTGGCCCGTCAGTTCGGGGCCACTGACTGCATTAACCCGAATGATTATGACAAACCGATTAAAGATGTTCTGCTGGATATCAACAAGTGGGGTATTGACCATACCTTTGAATGTATCGGTAACGTTAACGTCATGCGTGCAGCGCTGGAAAGTGCTCACCGTGGGTGGGGGCAGTCCGTTGTCATTGGTGTCGCAGGGGCCGGACAGGAGATTTCCACCCGTCCTTTCCAGCTGGTCACCGGGCGCGTATGGAAAGGTTCCGCGTTTGGCGGAGTAAAAGGCCGCACTCAGCTCCCCGGTATGGTCGAGGATGCCATGAAGGGGGATATTGACCTTGAGCCATTTGTAACCCATACGATGACACTGGATGAAATCAATGACGCC
The DNA here is from genome assembly GCF_050432985.1 of Pantoea sp. AN62. Lineage (NCBI taxonomy): Bacteria > Pseudomonadati > Pseudomonadota > Gammaproteobacteria > Enterobacterales > Erwiniaceae > Pantoea > Pantoea sp. AN62. The sequence goes on from NZ_JBNPYB010000024.1 coordinate 39,096, forward strand.
TTCGAGCTTATGCATGAAGGCAAATCTATCCGGACAGTGATTCATTACTGATCCCATCAGAATTTTAATCAACTCAAACTGAAGGAAGTGGAAAATGACAACTCCGGTAATTTCTGGTGACGGCATCTTTTCTCATGTGTTCATTGGCGCAGCCGATGTCGAGAAATCCTCCGCATTTTACGATGTCGTCCTGGGCACGCTTGGTATCAATAACCTCGGCCCGTTTGGCAACGGCTGGGTACTCTATGGCCGCGAAAAGCCGGCATTTATCATTGCCCGTCCGGGCAACGGTGAAGCACCTTCCGCTAACGGGGTGACTGTCGGCTTCGCTGCTGCCACCCCGGAAGAGGTTGATGCTTTCCATGCTGCCGGCCTTGCCGCCGGTGGAGCTGATGAAGGTCAACCTGGCCCGCGTGGTCACCTTCCCGGGGCCTATGCTGCCTACCTGCGGGATCCGGCGGGTAACAAAATCACGGCGTATACGTTTATCTGACGTCCGGATTTAAAGATACTTCCCCTGGCTTCGGTCAGGGGAAATAACCATGAGATAACGGCTGATGGAACTCATTGAGCAGCATGCCAGCTCTGGCGGCTGGCAAAACGTGTACCGGCATTATTCACAATCCCTTAATTGTGAAATGAATTTCGGTGTGTATCTTCCTCCCAAAGCAGTAACAGAAAAACTGCCGGTACTATACTGGTTGTCGGGCCTGACCTGTACTGAGCAGAATTTCATCACCAAATCAGGTATGCAGCATTATGCAGCCCGGCATAACGTCATCGTTGTTGTCCCGGATACCAGTCCCCGGGGTAATAATGTCCCGGATGCCGACAGTTACGATCTTGGCCAGGGGGCCGGTTTTTATCTGAACGCGACGGAACAGCCGTGGAATGTTCATTACAGGATGTATGACTATATTCTCAGAGAGCTTCCGGATGTCGTCATGAATCATTTTCCTGCAACGGCAAGAAAATCTATATCCGGTCATTCTATGGGAGGGCTGGGTGCTCTGGTGCTGGCTCTGCGAAATCCTGGTGAATATGTGAGCGTATCAGCATTTTCCCCGATAGTATCGCCTTCTCAGGTGCCATGGGGGCAACAGGCATTTAGCGCTTACCTGGGTGAAAACAGAAAAACGTGGGAAGCCTACGATCCAGTCAGCCTCATTTTACAGGGTGAAAAATTACCAGAAATCTTCATTGATCAGGGGCTGAGTGACGCCTTTTATGAAGAGCAACTGCGCACCAAAATCCTTGAGAGAGTATGCAATGAGATGAACCTCAATGCGTCGTTCCGATATCATACTGGATACGACCACAGCTATTATTTCATTTCCAGCTTTATTGGTGAGCACATTGCTTACCATGCCAACAGGCTCAGGCTGTCAGCATGAGTTGATTTCCAGCCTCAGAAAATGTGCTTAATTTTCAGGCCTGAACAGGGCCTGAACCCTGCAGACCTGAGATGTACTGTAACTGAATCGCCACGGATAATCTAGACACTTCCGAGCCGTTGATGGACTGACCCCGCCCCGGTAGACGATCCTGCCCTATAGTTTGGACTGACCCCACGCCTGTAGACAAATCCTGTCCTCACGACGAGGCCTGTTCGAAGGCCTCCGGACTGACGTCGCCGAGGTGGCTGTGGCGCCGGGACCGGTTATAGAAGACTTCAATGTAATCGAAGATCCGCCCGGGCCAGATCCCTGGTTTTATATATGCGTTTTCTGATCCGTTCTTTTTTCAGCGAACTGAAGAACGATTCGGCCACCGCATTATCCCAGCAGTTGCCACGCCGGCTCATGCTCGGCGCCAGGTTATTGGCCCGGTAGAAGCGCTGCCAGTCGTCACTGCCGTACTGGCTGCCCTGATCGCTATGTACGATAACCTCGCTGTCTGGTTTTCGGCGCCAGACCGCCATCATCAGCGCGTCGAGCGCCAGTTCGCGTGAGAGAGTGGGTTTCATCGACCAGCCGACCACATTACGGGCGAAGAGATCGATAACCACCGCCAGATACAGCCAGCCCTGCCAGGTGCGGATATAAGTAATATCGGTGACCCAGACCTGGGTGGCCCGGACAACGGTGAACTGCCGCTGCACGAGATTAGGAGCAACGACTGAAGGCCTGCCAGCGATACGACGTGGCGCTTTATAGCCGCGCACAGCTTTAATCCGGTCCAGTTGCATGATCCGACCCACCCGGTTTCTACCACAGGTTTCCCCGATTTCGTTCAGATCGCCATGAACCCGCCGGTAACCGTATACGCCTCCGCTCAGGGAATATGAGTCGCGGATAAGCATCAGCAGGCGCTGGTTATCTTTATCACGCGCCGAGACAGGGTTATGCAGCCACGCATAGAACCCGGCCCGGGCGACATTCAGTACCCGACACATCGTCATCACACCCCATACAGTTCGGTGCTCATTGATAAAGCGGTACTTCAGTCGGGCTCCTTTGCAAAGTACCGCGCGGCCTTTTTCAGGATATCCCGTTCTTCTTCGGTGCGTTTTAGCTGCGCCCGGAGTTTCAGGATCTCGCTTTTAGCTTCCAGTAAATCCCGGGCATGCTGCTCGCTGTTATCAGGTTTGATAGCCCGTAGCCACTTGTAGAGGCGGTGTGCAGAGACGCCCAGACGCTCAGATACTTAGGCGACGGAATAACCGCGTTCCGTTATCTGACGGACGGCTTCTTCCTTAAATTCAGGTGTAAATCGTGGTGTGCCCATACGCTCCTCCTATACTCAAACTATAGGGCAGGATCGTCTACCGGGGCGGGGTCAGTCCAGGGAGCCGTTAACGACCTGATGGCGGTTGTTCTGGAAAGCTATCTTCGGGAGGAATTCCCCGATACGGGCAAACGAAATGAGTCGCAGAAGAGGTCAATCGACGACACCATTTCGATAGTCCGCTCCTATCTCCGTTAACTCTGCCAGGCAGATGTCTGATGGGGTCTAAAACTGTAATGAAAGGAAATGACATATGAAATCACGTGCATTATTCATCTGTATTTTTTAATTGGTACCCGAAACCGCCTGAGTGTCGCCATCAGCTGGGTCTGGAACCACAGCGTCGCGTACCGGGGAGCCCGCATTATCACGGGAGCCAAATCTCCGGTCCCGGGTACGCCGCCAGCCAGTTCTCATACAGAAGGCGGATCCGCAGGGTACCGCTGAAACTTCAGCGGTGTCCCACATGGTACCACCGGGCCCAGCTTCAGCAATCTGTTTCCAGTCACACAAACGCTTTTTTCGACGGGCTTTCTGATCGAGCGGTCCGGCACACCAGATACCGTCACAAGAGGTGGCCTTATTAAGAGCGGACACACCTAGCACAGGAAATTCTATGGCAAAGAAACTTTTCGGTTATCATCCCATCCTGACTGACGACAACAATTCAGTTGTGATTCGCGGTGCTCGCGAGAACAACCTTAAAGAGGTGGATGTTTCCATTCCGCGCAACGCATTGGTTGTTTTTTCGGGTGTGTCAGGCTCGGGTAAGTCTTCACTGGCCTTTGGCACCATTTATGCTGAGGCGCAACGGCGCTACTTTGAATCGGTTGCCCCCTACGCTCGTCGCCTCATTGATCAGGTCGGGGTTCCGGATGTGGATGCCATTGACGGACTGCCGCCAGCCGTTGCGCTTCAGCAACAACGCGGTGCCAGTAACGCGCGCTCCTCTGTCGGCAGCGTGACCACCTTATCCAGTCTGGTGCGAATGATGTACTCACGGGCGGGCGCTTATCCTGCCGGACAACCGATGCTGTATGCCGAGGATTTTTCTCCCAACACGCCGCAGGGGGCATGCCCTTCTTGCCATGGTCTGGGCCATATCTATGAGGTAACTGAAACACTGATGGTGCCCGATCCCTCACTTAGTATCCGTGAAAAGGCTATTGCTTCCTGGCCCCCGGCCTGGCACGGACAGAATCTGCGGGATATTCTGGTGACGCTGGGGTATGACATCGACACTCCCTGGAAAAATCTGCCAGCGGAAGACCGTCAGTGGATCCTTTTTACCGAAGACACCCCCACTGTACCGGTTTTCCCGGGACTGAGTCCGGAAGATACGCGCGAAGCCGTCAGGAAAAAAATGACGCCGGGTTATATGGGGACCTTCACCGGGGCACGTCGTTATGTGCTACATACCTTCGCCAGCACGCAAAGCGCGTTGATGAGAAAACGAGTCTCCCGTTTTATGGAAGGCAAGCTGTGTCCGGTCTGTCACGGGAAAAGACTGAAGTCAGAATCATTGTCCGTCACCTTTGCCGGTGTGGACATTGGTGAATTTATGCAGATGCCCTTAGACCAGCTGGCGGAATTGCTCCTTCCAATCTCCCGGGGGGATTTCAGTGCCCACCACGCCGGCGCAGATGCCGACAGGGATATCACCCGTCGGGATCTGACAGAGCGTGCTGCATCCGGAAAAGCGGTCCATTCCGATAACGCCGATGTCTGCCGGACATCGGCGTTATCGGAAGAGAAACGACTGGCGGCACAACGGCTGACCGGTGGTGTCATGGCCCGGTTGTATCAGTTGCAGAAGCTGGGGCTGGGTTATCTTACGCTGGACAGAGCAACCCCAACTCTATCTGCAGGAGAGCTTCAGCGACTGCGTCTTGCCACGCAACTCAGTTCGATGCTGTTTGGTGTGGTCTATGTTCTTGATGAACCGTCTGCGGGTCTGCACCCCTCAGACAGTAAAGCGCTTTACGATGCGCTTGAGAACCTTCGTGATGCCGGCAACTCGGTGTTTGTCGTTGAACATGATCTTAACCTGATGCGACGGGCGCAATGGCTTGTTGATGTGGGACCGTCGGCTGGTGAACAGGGAGGACATGTTCTCTACAGTGGTATTCCTGAAGATCTGAAAGCCGTCACCCAATCTCGTACCGCGCGTTATTTATTTGATGAAGTCCGGCCACCACAATCTTTTGCCCGTATCCCATCCGGGTGGCTGAAACTGCAGGGGATCCATCGCCACAATCTTAAGTGGATCGATGTTGATATTCCTCTGGGTGTGCTGACAGCCGTGACGGGAGTCTCTGGCTCCGGTAAATCCAGTCTGATTGCCCAGGCCTTACCGGAACTGGTGCTTTCTTCACTTGGCGGTGAGCCAGAAGACGTGCTTTCCGAAGCCAGCGACGCTGAGGGGCCATCCGTAACGGAGAAAACGTACGGTACCCTGACCGGTGATACCGGACTGGTAAAGCGTCTGGTTCAGGTTGACCAGAAACCGATAGGCAGGACCCCCCGTTCAAACCTGGCGACATATACCGGGTTGTTTGATCCTGTTCGTAAGCTCTTTGCCGGAACGACTGACGCCAAACTCCATCATTACGATGCGGGTCAATTCTCTTTCAATGTGGCAAAAGGCCGCTGTGCAACCTGTGAAGGTGAAGGATTCGTCAGCGTGGAGCTGTTGTTTATGCCGAGCGTGTATGCACCGTGCCCGACCTGCCATGGCGCGCGGTATAACCGGGATACTCTCAGGATCTGCTGGCAGGACAAAAATATCGCGGAGGTCCTGCATATGACGGTGGATGAAGCCAGTCAGTTCTTTGCGACTGAAGAACCAGTGGCTCGTCCCCTCCGTCTGCTGAGTGAAATTGGTCTGGGCTACCTGCGTCTGGGACAACCAGCAACCGAGTTATCCGGAGGGGAGGCGCAAAGGATCAAGCTGGCAACCGAACTACAACGTAGCCAACGTGGCCACACGTTGTATATCCTAGATGAACCGACAACCGGCCTGCATGCTTCAGACGCCGACCGCCTCCTTGTGCAGCTGCAGCGGCTTGTTGATGCAGAAAATACGGTGATAATGATTGAACACGATATGCGGGCGGTTACTCAGGCAGACCAGGTTATCGACATCGGTCCTGGAGCGGGACATGAGGGAGGACGCCTGGTTGCCGCAGGAACTCCCGAACAGGTATCGCAGGTCAAAGAAAGCCGTACCGCACAGTATATTGCCAGGGAACTCTCACGGAACGGTTAAAAAGGGCTGTGTCGTCATTGCGTCAATGGCGGCACATTCCCGGCGTGTTCTGTATCAGTAATCTCCCGCAGGTATAATTTCAGCGCATCCCACTGGTTCAGCGCGTACGCGAACGCCTTCGACAGCTCCGAGTGCCGTGACAGCGTTTTCTGCTTTTCACGCAGCCAGCCCTCCAGCGCGGTCAGCAGCGGTACCGCTTTTTCCTGCCGAATGGCCAGCCGTTCCGCCGCGCTTTTGCCCCGGATGCCCGCCTCGATGCCATACAGCTCGCCGATACGGCACAGCGCTTCGGTCGTGGTGTCAGAGGGCGTCCGCACGTGCACGTCCGCCTGCAACACCCCGCTGAACCCCGCAAGATGCGACTGCGGATGTGTAACGCTGGCGTGATAGAAATTTTAAGTCAGTCATCAGGTGTCCACCTAATTAGGGGTCAGTTTGGATATCGAAAATTATTGTACGTCAAGGTTATTTTTTGACCTCTCTACTTTAGCGGGCCTCAGCCGACGAAACTTATCGGAAGCCGGTACCGGCCAGTCTGACTGAAGATGGAAGCAAAATTAATGCTGTGGGCTACCATACCTTCTTTAACAGGTGATTTGTGAACTGCAACTTCTCGGAACGGGAGTTTGCGCAAGGACCGGAAGTCCGCTTTTCGCTCATAGCGGACCGTTCCTGCGCACATGTCTGCTATGTGGTAGAGGCAGACAATACTTACAGCACAGGGCGTTAATAAATACGGAACAGATCAACCGCAGATGCCTCCTCCTGAATGTATTAATTTTGCTATCTCGTCGGCAAAATCAGGGAACAAGTCTGGATATGGAAGCGCCTGGCAGCTGAAAGTATGAATAATAACGCCCTGACAGGATATTTTATTGCACCCTGTCAAAAGTCATACATTCTTTCCCGGTTTTTGCTTTCTCATACCGGATAACTCTATTTAAGGCTTAAGGATAACCTTCGTCCATCCTTCATCCCGCTCATCGAAGTGCTTATATCCGGCAGGAGCCTCTTCAAGCGAAAGACGATGAGAAATTATTTTGCCCGGACTGGCTTTATCGTGATGGATGAGGCGAGACAGCTGACGGTTATAGGCCTTAACGTTCGCCTGGCCGGTACGGATTGCCTGTCCTTTAAACCAGAAACTCCCAAAATCAAATGGCATCTTACCCTCTCTGGCAAGCTCCGATTCAGCCCCCGGATCCTGAGGAATAAAGACGCCAACCACACCAATTCCCCCGGTTGCTTTCGTCGACGCAACAAGACTGTTCATGGTAACAGAGTTATCTTCATGGCCATGTTTGTTACAGCACTGATAGCCAACACATTCGCAGCCACAATCCGTACCGCGTCCATCCGTCAGGTCGAGAATTTTTTGTACAGCTTCATCGCCAGTAGCATTGATGCCCGTCGCCCCCATTTTTTCAGCCAGAGCCAACCGGTCTGTGTGCGTATCAACCACAAACACCTGTGAAGCACCTTTAATGATCGCCGAATGAGCTGCCATCAAACCGACCGGCCCCGCGCCATAAATGGCCACGCTTTCACCAGGCTTCAATCCGGCAAGTTCTGTTGCATGCCAGCCGGTAGGAAAAATGTCAGAGAGCATCACATAATCATCTTCTTTTTCTGCCGCATCAGGGGGAAGAACAAGGCAGTTAAAGTCGGCAAATGGCACCCGAAGAAGTTCCGCCTGACCTCCCTCCCAGGGACCCATTTCAGCAAAACCATAAGCTGCGCCTGCCGTACCCGGATTGGTAGTGAGACAAAAGCCGGTCAGACCTTTTTCACAGTTTTCGCAAAAACCACATCCCACGTTAAACGGCAGACAAACATAGTCGCCCACCTTAATACGTTCAACGCCTGAGCCAATTTCGACCACTTCACCCAGGTTTTCGTGACCCAGAATCCGTCCCTGTTCAAAGCTGGTCCGGCCCTCATACATGTGCAAGTCCGACCCACAAATGTTGGTGGTGGTGATGCGGACGAGTACATCCGTGGGGCGGACAATTTTCGCATCCGGTACGTCTTTTACTTTTACATCATAAGGACCGTTGTAAATTACTGCTTTCATGATCTTCTCCTTCTTGCGTGCGGAAAGGAAATGCTGCCCCGCGGATTGGGGTATCAATCGAGTTTAGCTGCCATAACAGATCTCGCGATCGGCGAAAGGACGATTAGGATGTTTCTTAACTAAGTGCATTGAAGTCTGTAAGACAGGTACTTACCGATGAAGGCTGCCTGGAAAACGTAAAAACATCACACGTTAATCCGGTTTTTTTAAGCAGGCAAGGGATTTCGGACAGCTTTGAGCGAGAAGCGGATAAAGTAAATCTATCTCATTTCTGCATTGTGCCAGAAGTAGACATAGGTGAATTAGGTAACCCTAGAGATGCACTTTGAATCAATGATATGAAATGCTGAAAAGGTAATTAACTAATTCAAAATTTGAATAATCAGTTATCTCTTCCATGCTTAATACGTAACCTTAGCTAAGGAGAAATTATGTTAGACGAATACAAAAAATGCATCGAAGCCTGTTATCTATGTGCAACGGCATGTGATAACTGTGCGGCTTCGTGTCTCGACGAAGAGAATCTGGAGATGATGCGCGAGTGCATAAAACTGGATATGCAGTGTGCAAATATCTGCCGTCTTGCAGCTCAATTCATGACACTAAATAGCGGGTCTGCCCAGGATCTTTGCCGTCTTTGCGCTGATGTTTGTCAGAAGTGCGGTGACGAGTGTGGAAAGCATGAACATGACCATTGTCAGGATTGCTCAAGCGCTTGTCATCACTGCGCCGAACAATGCAGAAAGATGGCCGCCTGAGAAAAACTCAAATTACCAAACCCGCTTCGGCGGGGTTTTATATTCCCGGTAATAAGTCGTAGAAGGATGAGATAGATGAGTTTAAGAGTACGGGCGGGAAATAGATCTACTCGAAAGTACTAGCCTCAATGACAAATTCTGGCACAGATTATTTGATTGGCTCAATGTCCGTTTTCGCTGACAGCGGACTGCACCCCGCCGGGGTGACCGCTTCGTGCCAGAATTGGACGTTTCCAAAATCTGCATGCACTAATCGGTGGAGAGCAGATCTCACTGCATAGCCATGCAGACGCGCAGAAATCATCAGGGGCGTTTGAAAGGTGCCGGAAACAGGCGGGAGGCCGCAGAAACGTGCTGAGGGCGCCTGCGGCGGTGCGCCCAAGGGTTGTTATGTTTAATATGGCAGAACTTTCCTGTCGCTATCATTTTGACGCCCGCTATTCGCTCATAGATATGCCTGTCGCGTTTGCGGCTTTACTTGTTATACCCAACCTGCCTGATTTTTATCGCCAGCATCCCGGAATTGAAATTATCCTGAGCAGCTCAGACCGCCGACGGAATATGCTGCATGATGGCCTGGACTGCATACTGAGGGTGGGGGAGCTGGACGATGGCGACTATATCGCAAAGGAGGTGGGAACCGTTAAAATGACGACCTGCGCCAGTCCTGCGTATCTTGATCAACACGGCACCCCGGAAACAATGGACGAGTTGCAGCAGCATCAGGCCGTCAACTGGATTAACAGCAGCAACAGACAAGTTATGCCCTGGACATTCGGGACGTCAGAGGGCTCCACCGAAATTGAACTTCCAGGCAGGCTTGTCGTGGATAACTCAGAAGCCTACATTGCAGCAGGCCTGGCGGGGCTGGGAATACTACAGGGCATGAATATTTTTTTGCAGCCTTATCTCGATCGCGGGCTGTTGGTAGAGGTTCTGCCAGATAATACGTCCCCGAATCGCAAACTGTAACTTCTGTATCCGCACCGCCATCTCTCCCGAAAAGTACGGGCGTTTACCGACTGGCTGGAAAGTTTATTGTAAACGCCTGGGGGCCTGCAGCCTGCTGGTACGTGCGCTGCCTTTTATCGGCCCGCCAGCTTCTGTATGGCTTCACGGACAGGAGCATCGCCAGACGTCAGCTCAATGATGACGCGGCTGACGGCAGGTTGCTCAATGAGTTCAGCCAGCGTAGCCGCCACGTCATCACGGGGCACGTTACCATACGGGATGGCCAGGCCGGCACGTACATAACCCGTACCAGTCTTATCCTGCAGCGCGCCGGGGCGCAGGATCACCCAGTCAAGCTCGCTTTGTGCTAGTTCCACATCGGCCATTTTTTTAACACGCATATAATTTTCGAATGATTCAGAAGTGGTTTCTCCCCGTGCGGACTCCGGGAATGCAGAAACGAGCAGAAAGCGAGACACACCGGCACTGAGGGCGGCAGCTACCGACTTTTTCAGCCCTTCGCCGTCGACCGCATTGGTCATCTCCTGTCCCCCCTTACCGCCGGCACCGGCAGTAAACACCACTGTATCACTACCTGCAAAGTGCATCGCCAGCGCAGCTGCATCCAGCTCTGTCAGGCTCCCACTGACGGGCTCAGCACCCAGCTCGCCTAGCAATGCCTGCTGCTCTGGCTTACGGTAGAGGGCACGAACAGCATGCCCCCTACCTGAAAGGATCCTGCACAGACGCTGGCCGATTTTGCCTGCACCACCGATAATGAAAACATGAACCACAGTTGTCTCCTTCTGGGGTTATGATGTGTCCGAAATTATAACCTGACATCAGGTCAGTTCCTTTGAGCCTGACCGATTGCACTGCATGCTGCTGCCAGCACCAGACAGCTGGTCAGATACTCAGTTGTTCTTATAGCTGAGAACAACAGCCGTACCGATTTAGCTCTCCCGTCACGATGAGAACTCCTGAACCGGTTACACGCAATGCCGGCCAATATCTTCCGTTATATTCGAAAGATCCACGCAAGTTACTGAAGTGCGAGGGACGCAATGTGTACCTTGAACGAACTGAAGTCAGCGGAACCCTGAAGGTTCGATTCCATAGCGTTCAGAAAACTGCTTGCTGAAGCTCGATAGTGAATTGTAACCCACCCGCCCCGCGACCGTTTTTACCGGCAGCGTCGATGTCATCAGCAGGCGGAGAGCCTCCGCGATACATGCATCGGCGATAACTGAGCGTAAGCTGGTTGACTCACTGGCCAGGTGGCGCCGAAGCGTGGGGCCACTGAGTCCCGTCAGATCTTCAATTTCAGCAGCACTCCAGGGATGAGCCGGTTTGTCCGCTACCATCTGACGGATTTTCATGGCCAGACTTGGCTGCCGGGCTCGCAGCAAAGCATGGTATCCCATGCCATAAAGCCAGAGCACCACTTCAACCATGGCGTGCAGGGAAAGCGGACGCTTCCCTTCCCGCATTGCGGCTGTCCAGCGGTTAAGGGGTGAAAGAAGAGCTGATACGGAAATGGCTGCGATGCTGCCGGTGTCCTGTGGTGGTGGTGCGGCAAGTAACAGCCTGGCTGCTTCAAGCTGTTCCTCCGCGAGCACCACGCTCAGGGCAACAAACTCACCACTTTGTTCTGAAGGGGCATATTCTATATCGATGCTACGGGCATTCGGGACGACCATAATCTCGCCCGGGATCACCCGGTGCCATTTCTCATTTTCACGATACCGGAATTCTCCTTCCAGCGGGAAGGAAAGGGTCGCACCTTCCACCTCGAACTTCTTTACCTGATGCGTCTGTTCTGCGCGAAGGCAATCGCAGGGAAGTGGAAAACGGGAGCGTGCCAGGGTAAGAAGCTCAGCGAGGAGATCATCAACGGGAGAATCGGAAAAGCTGACTGTTTGCATATTCATCCGGAATTTGACTTTGACCGCTATTATACGTCGCCATATACAAAAGCATACAGCGACGCGTGCGGTTGTCTATTCCCGGATGACAAAAATCAGGCCGATTATAGTTATTGCCATACCCACAAGCATGGGCAATGTAATGGCCTCTCCAAACAGCAACCACGCTTCAGCTGCCGTGAGAATGGGAACCAGGTAAAAGTAAGTAGCGACTTTGGTTGCTTCACCGCTTCGTATCATAAAAATCAGCAACATAATCGCCAGAACCGATACGCCAATAACCAGCCAGCCCAGACCCAGCGCAAATGATAAGCTCCACTGCGTCGGAGCAGATTCGAACATCAGGCTAATTGCACCCATCGATATTGTCAAAGTGACGTACTGTAAAAACGTGTTCGCAAAGATATGTCCATCTCCCTGAGCACGGCGCTGATAAAGCGCTCCGATCGTTACGCCAAATAACCCCAGCATGACCGACCCAAAAGCCACAGGATCCAGTGCAAAACTATGCTGGCCTGGCGAGAGCACCAGGAAAACGCCCGCAAAGCCAATCGCAATACCCAGCCATTTCCGGGGATGCAGGGACTGACGGTGCATGAGTGAAACCAGTATTGCAGTCAGTACCGGCTGCAGGCCGGTGATGAGCGCCACAATGCCTGACGGCATGCCACGATGGATGGCATAAAAGCATCCGCCCAGAAAGAAGCTCTGCAGGAAAAGTCCGACAATCAGGTTGCGAACCATTCCTCTGCCGGACGGAAAACGGGCCCTGAACCCCAGTGTAAGCAGCAGAAGGACCAGACAGGAAAATGCGCCACGCAGGAATAAAAGATGAAACGGCGCGCTGTACTGCACGGTAAATTTGGCTGCGACAAACCCTGACTCCAGAGGAATACAAAAAGCCAGGGCGCAAGAGTAATGAGCCATTTTTTTGTGAGGCAGTGATATTCATAGTATTGCAGGTGGGTTCTTGTCGGGCGATATGAAAGGGGATCTTCCCGGTCACTATTGTGTGCACCGGGAAGGAAGGTGATCAGACTGCGGGTGACCACAGGTCGTAATTCAGTGCGAAGCTGTTACCTTCACGGATAACCTTACCGGTAGTAGGCAGGTTGAAGTGCATACCACTGACAGCCAGGTTATCGCTCGCTGCGCGGTCAAGCACTTTGCTACGGATGGCCGCCGCCGCCGCAGGATCGCTGTCGAACGCGATAGTAACGTCAGGCTGAGCAACCTGAATGTGCGGGAAGTGAACAATATCACCCCAGATGAGCAGCGACTCTTTTTCATCACCCAGCAGATAACCGGTATGTCCTGGTGTATGGCCGAACAGCGGTACAGTCTGAATACCTGGTAAAATCGCTTCCTCGCGGAATGGCACCAGTTTGTCGTCATAAGCGCTGAAGGCGTTCCTTGCTACTTCAAAGAACGGCTTGAATGCGTCAGGCGCGCCAGCGGAAATGGTTTCATCACGCCAGAAAGCGAGTTCTTTCTCATGCACAAACAACTGCTGAACATTGCGGAAAACGGGAGTCTGCAGGGGGCCTGCAAGCCCGCCGATATGGTCAGGATGCGCGTGAGTCAGGAGAAGGGTATCAATCTGAAGCGGGTCAATGCCTGCCGCGGCCAGGGCTACCTGAAGCCGACCGCCCCAGCCATTGATACCTCCGGCACCACTGTCAATCAGGATGGTTCGCTCAGGCGTCTGGATAACGTAGACGTTGATATTAATACGGGGTACTGCTGGCACACCGCGCTTCTGCAGTAAATCCTCGGCACGTGAGCCGTCAATACCAGACAGCAGCTCAAAAGATACGTCCAGATAGCCATCACTCAGCATGGTCACAGTCATGTCACCTACTTTTTTGCGATTGATAGCCGGGGCCTGCCAGTTCAGTTGTGAAGTCATATTGGTCTCCGTTACGATTAGAGGTCATCAGGTTTTACTTTAGCAATAGTAACGAAATTTCTGGTTCGAACTGCTCATCCTGCTACGTAAACCGCTCATTCTTAAAATCCGGAGCACAGCAGGTTATATTGCTTTTGCCTTTCTCATGTAAGGTGTCGGTATTATCTTTACCGGAGCCTGTAATGGACATTATTGGAATTATCATGTCGGCGGGAAAAGCCTCTGACCAGTCCTCAAGCACCCGACAATAGTGTCCCGCCTCAATCCCCGCCAGGGCAGAAGACTCCGGCAGGTAGGCCAGGCCGTAGCCATCTTTTACTGCCTGAAGCATTGGATAAATGCTTGAAAAAGTAAGCTGCCCGTCCACTTTTTTCACAATCTCCCCCTGCCTGACAAATTCCCAGCCATACAGCGGGCCTGTGGGTGACAGACGTATATTGATGCAGTCATGTTTTTCCAGCTGAGAGGGATGTAGCGGCAGACCTCTTTCTGCAAGATAGGTGGACGATCCAATGACGACAAACCGTATGTCCGGTGCGATTCGGACGGCCACCATATCCTTTAATATGTCATCACCAATTCGGACTCCGGCATCAAAATTGCCCTCAACAATGTCGACAAAACCGTTCTGCTGCGACATTTCCACCTTGATATCCGAATATTTTTTTAGTAACGGTGACAATCGTGGCCAGAGACATTCATGAATCATGTGATCTGATACCGTAAGTCTGACCAGCCCAGCCGGTGTATGGCGCAGTCTCTGAAGAGCTGTCACGCCCGCTTCAATGCGCGCAAGACCGGGTTCAAGCGTCAGTAATAATTGTTTACCGGCTTCGGTGACAGCCACCCGCCTGGTTGTACGCATAAGTAACGGCATGCCAACGCGCTCCTCGAGACGACGTATCGTGTGTGAAAGCGTGGATGCCGAGATCCCGAGGCGGACAGCAGCCCGTGAAAAACTGCACTCCTGTGCTACTGCCATGAATGCAACATAGTCATTAAAATCGTGACGCATACCGTTCCCGTTCAGGATCTCCGATAACATTATCAGAACCATTTAGGTTCATGATGCCGATTCTGTGAGCCATCAGGCAACCCCCCCGTTCCGCTCATCCGATCATAATTTTTATAAATCTAGATATTGGTAAATCTCAATATGTGGAATAAAGTGTCGTGGTTCTGCGGCTACATCGGCCGAACGACGACATGCCAGGTCGTAAATGCTGAGACATGGCGTTTCAGTGATATTGAAAATTCGCTATATCAGGATATGTAATGAAGACGAAAAACCTGTTCTCTCCCACCAGACTAGGTCCCTACACCCTGAAGAATCGTGTTGTACTTCCGCCTTTAACCCGCTCACGGAGCTCACAACCGGGTGATATTCCGAACGAACTGATGGCTGAATATTACGCACAGCGCAGCAGTGCCGGGTTTATGGTGACCGAAGGAACACAAATCGAACCTCGTGGGCAGGGTTATGCGTGGACCCCGGGGATCTACAGCTCACGGCAAGTGGAAGGCTGGAAGAAAGTGACGCGGGCAGTGCATGAAAAAGAAGGCATCATTTTTGCCCAGCTCTGGCATGTCGGAAGAGTATCCCATAACTCCCTGCAGCCATGTAACGCCTCGCCTGTCGCTCCGTCGGCGATACCGGCAGGGGAAAACGTTAAGGTATTCATCGAAACCGGGCCGGGAGAGGGTGCGCTGGCTACCGCTTCCTGCCCCCGCGCACTGGAAAAAGAGGAAATTAGTGAGATTGTCAGGATGTACGCCGGGGCAGCTCAGAACGCCCTTGATGCCGGTTTTGACGGTGTGGAAATTCACTGTGCAAATGGATACCTGGTTAACCAGTTCATGTCATCCCATAGCAACAAAAGAGAGGATGAATATGGTGGCTCATTACATAACCGGCTGCGGTTTCTGCGCGAAGTGACGCAGGCTGTCGCTGATGTGGTCGGTAAAGACCGTGTGGGAGTCCGTTTTGCTCCGCTCTTTCAGACCACGGATGAAGTAAGGGTCTATCTTGGCCTGGTGGAAGATGATCCCCATGAAACCTATACCGAAGCCGTTAAAATTCTTGAAGAAATCGGAATAGCCTATATTTCTCTTGCTGAAGCCGACTGGGATGATGCTCCCGAATTGCCTGAAGCATTCAGAGCTGAAGTCCGTAAGTTATTCAGCGGTGTAATTATGTATGCCGGGCGATATACGCAAGAAAAAGCCGAACGGATTATCGGTGCTGGCTGGGGAGACATTATCGGATTTGGCCGCCCGTTCATAGCTAATCCGGATTTACCGCAGCGCCTTTATCATGAATGGCCACTGAATCCGGTCGATCCAACAACCATGTATGGTGGAACGGCAAAAGGCTACACAGATTATCCCGCCTTTGGCTAACCATTCTTATGAGCATCAGCTTTTCAAAAGCTGATGCTTAACGTAGAGAAGTATCGTAACATTGCAATTCCTCAATGCGACAAGTGACAGAGTTTATGCCTGATATTGATTTGAATGACGTGATTAAGGCGCTGGGAAACCCTGTTAGAAGAAAAATTCTGCATATGCTCAAGGAACCGAAAATACACTTCCATCAGCCTTATGCTGATGCGGACGAGTTCGGTGTGTGTGTCAGTATCATTCAGGAAAAGGTCGGGCTCTCACAGTCTACCGTTTCTCTTTACCTCTCAGCTCTTCAACGGGCACAACTTGTTACTTCTCAGCGCATCGGTCCCTGGACGTACTACAAACGTGACAATGATAAAATAAGGGTTGTTCTTGAGTTGCTGAAAAATACAATCTGATACAGGACTGAGCACATTCAGTGTAACAGTACCGGGGGTTCGTACTTGCGATCCCGGCAGGCATTCCATGAAAGCGCACTAATTCCTCAATATCAGGCTGCAGACCGGTCATAAGAGGCTAATAGTTTTGCAAAATATCCACCAGTTTGGGTCAAATCACTCTGTCGGTTGGTGTGCATACTCGGTGCAAGGACCTGCAGATATTTAAGATGGCGGATAGCTTGTTACAGTGCCGCTGATGACATTCCGACCCTGTTGCCGTCCGGGTAAGATAATACCTCTGACAGCGGTCATAAAAGCCCAACATAATTGTCTTTCGAGCCATATATTAATCGCTCATCGCGCTCTCTTTTTCGAAGAGGTGTCACTTAATCATGATCGGTCAGTACAAAAGTAAGCGTACAGCGAGAACCGTATTGACGGGGATGTGTTATTCAGTTGGCAGTGTGATGCGCCAGGGTAGCAGCTCGCTGACCCGGTTGACCGGC